>CABMCA010000130.1 GCA_902384525.1 uncultured archaeon | reverse complement strand
CATACAGCATACCTTGGAGCAGTAAGGATTTCCCACCTGTTCATCACGCGATCCCACACAAAGGATAAAAGCCGCACTTTTTATATCTTCTCCTGTTGATGGCGATATCACCCTTCCATGTGTGGGGCCTGCAGCGCTTAGCATTCGTTCAATTTCAAGGTTGGTTACAACATTTTTATATCGCCCATATCCGTATTCTTCCTTTCTTGCTGCATCAAACGGCTGGTATCCTGTAGCAACTATAATGGCTCCGACATCGAACTTGAATTCTTCGACTTTCTGGGTAAAATCCACTGCCTCAGCAGGACATGCAAGCCTGCACAGGTCGCAGCCCACGCAGTTCGTATCAATGCAGGCCACAAGAGGAACAGCCTGGGCAAAGGGAATGTATATGGATTTTCGCGCACCTATCCCGTAATCGAACTGGTTCGGAACATCAATCGGGCAGACCTTTGCGCAGATATCAATGCAGCCTTTGCATTTCGTGGGGTCAACATATCGTGGTTTTATCTCACCTGTTATCCTGTAATTTCCTGCTCTTCCTTTTACTCCTGTTATTTCAGAATTTGTGTAGAGAGTGATATTGGGATTGTTCTGGACATCTGACATCTTTGGCGCAAGAACGCACAGGGAACAATCATTATTGGGAAAAACCTCATTCATAAGGGCCATTTTCCCCCCGATTGTTGGCTCTCTCTCAACGACGTGGACTTTGACCTCCATATTTGCAAGGGCCAATGCAGCCTCGATACCTGCCACTCCCGCGCCTATTACAAGAACATCCTTATTTGCAGGAACTGTCCTCTTTTCAAGTGGGGAAAGAAGTGCTACTCTTGCAACTCCCATAGCCACTAATTCCTTTGCCTTCTGCGTTGCCAGTCCATTCTTGTTTATATGAACCCAGGAGCCCTGCTCCCTGATATTTACCATTTCAAGAAAGTGCTTATTGAGACCGGATTGTTCAAGCACACGCCTGAATGTGACCTCATGGAGGCGTGGGGAGCATGCAGCCATAACTATCCGGTCAAGTTTTTCTTCAAGGATATCCTTTTTTACCTGTTCCTGCCCCGAATCCCCGCATGCAAATTGTATATCACGGGCTACCACTACGTCTTTTAGCATAGAGGCGTGTTTCCTAACCTCTTCAACGTCTATGGTTCCGGCTATATTTGACCCGCAATGGCAGATGTAAACACCTATTCGCATTCAGTTCTCCATTTCTTAATGGTTATTCGTGATATATAAGCTTTAGTCAAGATAGTCCTCATTATGATGTTATTATTATTCATCCTTTCGGATGGATAATCCATCATGACGTTAATAAATTTATGATCAATTGGTTCCAAAGCTTACTCTTATCTTACAGCTTGTTATAATATAATGTAAAGAGATTCTATTGAGATTTTATTTTATGTTCCGATCGAAACATCCGAGGGATATATTTAACGAGATAAAATGGAGATTCGATCTTTCAAAATGTATAATTTATTATATCCACAGGGGTGCTCCCGGAGATATAAAAGTAGTAAACGGCAGCATGATAAAGAGTATTGAAAAGTCATTTCTGGTTCTCCAGGGAATTGTGGAAGATGCATATATTCCATACCACAGGATAACAAGGATAGATTATGAAGGAAAAACCGTCTTTGATAGAAAAACCTTAAAAAAACCTGATCCAAATATAATTATAAGAGATATAAACCAAAACATTTAAAACTATATAATACCCTAATTAGCGTGGTGATTATGTAATGAGTAATAAAGATTCGAAGGTTCCTATTCTTATTGTGATCGTGGTAGCCGTCATCCTGATTGCAGCCGGTGGTTATTATATCCTGGGTGGTAAAATTACCCCTGGTAAAACCGGTGAAGTAAATAAAACAACTCCTGTGCCAACAGCAAAAGTGACAACAGCAGCAGGACAAGAGACACCAGGAGCAAACCCTGCAGGAACTCCTGTCGTAGTAACAGCTCCGGCAAAAGTTGAAACGATCAAATGCGAATTATGCCATACAGACCCGCAAAACTTACCTCCCCATGTAAATGGAGGTAAGCTCTGTGTAACATGCCACGGAAGCCAGGTGCATAGTATCCATATTGGGCCAGGCACAGTTGGTCTGGATTGTAATACCTGTCATGGTTCTCCGCCAAAGATACCTGTCGTTGATAAATCTGCAGATGGACCCGGTCATTATTCAGTTTGTGAAAATTGCCATGCTGCACCGCCCGATTCACTTAAACCAAGCTTCGGCAATCTCATAGTAGTTCACCTTTCAAGAGGAAAGTATTGTACCAACTGTCATGGAACTGACATCGGTGTCATACATGCGGCCGCATTGGCAAACGCGACTAAAAAATAAATAAAAGGCTAACAACCTTTTATTTTTTGTTATTTTTAATTTTATGTTGTTTTATTAATATGACTTTTTTTGAAGATTTTGCAAAAGTATGCAGCGTGATAGAACATATTTCGGGTTCTCTTGAAATTACCACGAATGTTTCGAATTTCCTTAAAGAAGTAAGTGATGAGGAGCTTCCGATTGTTACACGTTTCATTATGGGGCATGTGTTCCCTGTATGGAGCAATAAAGAACTTGGCCTTGGCCCCAATCTTTTATACTCAGCAATATCCAGAACATCATCATTGCCAGTAAAACGAATTGAAGAACTTATCAAAGAAACAGGAGATGTAGGACTGGCTTTAGAAAAAGCGATCCTGTGCGGCAAAACCCATCTCAGTTTCTTTTCCGAAGGCGAGCAGCTTTCCATCAAAGAAGTATATATACGGTTTGAAAAGATATCGGAATTGAGTGGAAAAGGTTCACAGGACGCTAAAATAAAAAATCTCCAGTATCTATTCAGCCAGGCCAAACCCACAGAAATCGTTTATCTTTCACGGTTATCGATCGAGGAGATGCGTATCGGCGTGGGCGAAGGGATAGTTCGAAATGCAATAGCAGAGGCATTTGGTGTACCTTCTGAACTTGTCGAGCGTGGAATTTTGCTGACAAATGATTTGGGTCTTGTCGCAATTACCGCAAAAAAAGAAGGAAAAGAGGGACTTATTAAGCTTGGAGTTATGATTAACCGCCCGCTGAGAATGATGCTTGCGCAAATTGGTCCTGGTATTAATGAAACTATAAAAGAAATGGGGCATGTGGCAGTGGAATGGAAATATGACGGCGCACGCGTTCAGATCCATAAGAACGAAAATGACATTACGATATATTCACGAAAACTTGAGGACGTTACTTCTTCGTTGCCGGATCTTGTAAAATCCATAAGAACAAATGTATTGACAAATTGTGTTATTCTTGATGGTGAAGCCGTAGCTATCGGAAAAGACAACAGGCCAATGGCATTCCAGGAAATACTCAGGCGTTTTCGCAGGAAATATGATGTCTCAACCACTGCAATTGAAATCCCTTTGTACCTTAATCTTTTTGATATCCTTTATCTGAATGGTGATAGTCTTATCGATATCCCATTGATCAAGAGGCGGGAAAAGCTTGAGGAAGTTTGTGATAAGAGTGTTGTTGCAAAACAGATAATAACCGATGATCCGGCAGTTGTTGAAAGTATTTATAATGAAGCGCTTGCTGCGGGGCATGAAGGTGTAATGCTTAAAAATCCCGGATCATCCTATTCTCCCGGAAAACGGGGAAAGAACTGGCTCAAATTAAAACCCATCATGGAGACACTTGATCTTGTTGTTATCGGGGGAGAATGGGGGGAAGGAAGACGAACTAAATTCATTGGTTCGTATTTACTGGCCTGCCGTGATCCTGACACTGAAAAATTCCTTCCAATTGGACGGGTAGCGACAGGTATTACAGATGAACAACTGGAAGACCTCACAAAATTATTCAAGAACCTGATAGTTTCAGAAAATGGAATTCATGTGGATATTGAGCCAAAAATCGTTTTTGAAGTGGCTTTTGAGGAAATCCAGAAAAGCCCTAATTATGGATCAGGATATGCGCTTCGTTTTCCAAGGCTTGTCAATGTGAGAACCGATAAATCAATAGAAGACGCTGATTCAATAGAAAGGATCGAACAACTTTATATCGGGCAAAAGGGGAGATGAATTATTAAAGGTTTTTTATCAATTTCGATGGATTCGTGACCGTTGCTTTTTTCGCGCCTTTATCATCAAGACCAGCCCCCATAGCGATCTTAAATGCTGTTTCATCGTTAATCAGATCATACGGCGAATGTGAATCCGTATCTACGATAAGGTCTGCGCCAATTTCCTGCGCGATCCTTGCTACATGACCATTCGTCCTGTTGTGGCCGTTTCTTGATGTGATCTCAAGACATATTCCGTTTTCCTTTGCGGTCCTGGCGTCTTCAGGAGTAATAAAACCCGGATGAGCTAGAATATCAATATCAAGCGACACTGCGGCATGATTTGTTCCCTGGGGAACAGGCTCAACTGATGTCTCGCCGTGAACAACTATGACCTCGGCGCCCAGTTTTCTTGCCATCTTGACAAGACCGGGCATTTTAGCAGGAGGGACATGGGTTATTTCAACCCCTGAAAATATCCTGATGTTATAATCATCCTCCAGGCTCTTCACGTTGCCTACGCAAGAGAGGATATGTTCGATATTTGTATAATCAACATGGTCTGTTATTGCTATTGCCGTATATCCAAGAACAACTGCGCGGCGAACAAGTTCACTTGGTATGAGCTCTCCATCGCTAAAAGATGAATGTGTATGCAGGTCGATCATTTCTGTCCCCGTGTCTTGCTTATATGCTGTGCTATCTGTTTTGTGATCACTGATTTTGGTCCTTTCTTATCAACAAGCACCCTTCCGCTTTTAACCCACCATGATTGCGGGTGGGCTTTATCAGATTCAACAACAGGAGCAAGATTCAATTCAAGAGCCGCTTTCTCTATCTCTTTTAATACAGGTGATTTTACAGAATCTTTCATGGAAAGAAGTCGTCCTTCTCCCCTTGATTTTGTGGCATCAAGGTATATAGGCCAGATGACAAGCTTGGTTTTATCTTTTAACATTATGTTCCTTTTATCTTTTTAAAAAGTAATAAGACTTTTCTTAAAATCGGAATATTGCTTTCATTACAGAAAAAGTCATTCCTGAAATGATCGCAGTTGCAGGAATTGTTAATATCCAGGCACCAATGATTTTTCGCGCGATACCCCACCTTACCGCAGAAAGTTTATCCGTAGCTCCTACGCCCATTATTGAAGAAGATATTACATGAGTGGTGCTTACAGGTATGCCCAATGCCGCCATGCTGGCAAGCACAATGCCGCCCGAGGTCTCAGCACAGAATCCCTGATAAGGTCTCAGTTTTGTGATTTTTTGGGCCATGGTTTTTACAATCCTCCATCCTCCTAAGAAAGTTCCAAGTGAAATGGATATATGGGCTGCCAGTATTACCCATATTGGCACATTGAATGTTGTAAGAGAACCATACGCCACAAGCAGCACAGTGATAATTCCCATAGTTTTTTGAGCATCGTTCGTACCATGGGTGACAGAATAAAAAAAGGCTGAAAATAGTTGCAAACGCTTAAAATATATGTTGATCCTGGAAGGAGTGACACGATAAAATGCCCTGATGACCAATGTTGTTAGTATGAACGCTGCGATCAGCCCGATAATCGGTGATATTACCATGAAGGCAACGACTTTTTCAACACCGACAGGATTTATGGAACTGCTGCCTATTGCGCCCAAGCCTGCACCTATAAGACCACCAACAAGTGCATGGCTGCTTGATGTGGGAAGCCCGTAATACCATGTGATCAGGTCCCATACAACAGCTCCGACCAGCGCTGAAAATATAATGAATACGAGGATCTCTTTATCCTGAACAAGTTCAATTTTTATTATTCCTTTCCCTATTGTAGCAGCTATTGCGGTTGAAAAGAAAAGAGGCCCTATGAGATTTCCCACAGCAGCCATTCCAACTGCCCGAATCGGTGATAATACCTTGGTGGCGACTACTGTAGAGATCGCATTGGCTGAGTCATGAAATCCATTTATGAAATCAAAGATCAAAGCCAAGACTATTGTAAAGATGATAAATTCCTGTAAGAATAGCAAAATATCACCTTTTAACTGTTCTTTACCACGATATCGCTTATTACGTTCGCAGCATCCTCGCATTTGTCAGTTGCAAACTCAAGCCTTTCATAGATCTCTTTTAATTTCATTATCTCGATAGCGTCTTTTTGCTTAAAAAGCAGGGCTACCGAAGATTTATATATATCATCTGCGACATTTTCAAGCCTGTTGACTTCAATGCATCTCTTTTCTATATCTTTCGGGTTCTTAATGTTTCGAAGCCCACAAATTGCAAGGTTTAATTCAGTGGCCTGATTCAGGATAACTTCAGCTAATTTTATCATGCTCTCTTCTGGTTTTTTGATCTCATAAAGGACAAAGCGTGTAGCTGTGCCATCAATATAATCAAGCACATCATCAAAAGCCGAGGCAAGAGCCGATATATCCTCGTGGTCGATAGGAGTTATGAATGTTTTATTCAATTCCTCAAAGATCTCATGGACAAAATCATCTCCCTGGTGCTCTATATCCTTTATTTCTTGCTGCTTAACCTTGATATTTTCATAATTATTGAGCATTTCAAGAAAAATCTTCGAACCATCAAGCACATTATTTGATTCGTTCTCTAGCATATTAAAAAAGTGTTTATCCTGCGGAATAAGCCATTCTTTCAATCCCATATTTCAATCTCCATTTATGCGTTTTCTTTGTAATAATTCTTAATCTTAATGTTTTCTATTTTGTTCTATGGGGAGTGGTCTTTTGATATAATATAGGTTTTCCCGGTTCAAAACAAAGATTTTAAAGTATTAAATCCAGTTTCAAATGCCAGCTTGAGTATATCAAGCGGATTTGTTATTCCAAGATAATGAACCATAAAAGGTATAGCCACAAAAGTTCCGGCCATACTTCCAAGATTAGCCAATCCTGCTACTAGAATGATACGGAATAACCTGTTCTGCATTAATTCGGTCATGGTATCAGCTTTCATTATTGTCTTAAAATCCTCTGTCGTAGGTGGACGAAAATGTGCTTCTACAAGACCAGCCAGCCAGCCTATTGCGAGGAAAGGATGCAGGAAACCGAACCATGCCAGGCCAAAAGCAGTCAAAGCGGATAATGGATGACCCCGGGCAATCAGGACGCCAATTGCTGAAAGTATTCCCTGGGCTAAAAAAAGATATAACATTGCTGTAAGAAGTTTCTCGAGGGGATACCCCCCGAAAACCAGCAGAGCAAGCATTCCGACGATCATTAAAATGATCGCAATAGTTATGGCTTTTAGCCAATTAAAACCTTTTTTCGGGATAGTTGAGAGTTCTCTTATGGAAGGTATGGTTTCAGGATTATTTAGATATTTCTGTATTCCCTGCCTGTGGCCAGCACCAACAACTGCTACTACTTTTCCCTGGTTGGACAGGTCAATCAGGTTCTTTGCCATAAAGGCATCCCTTTCATCAATCAGTACAGTCGCAGCACTGGGAGCAAGTTTTCTTAATTCATCAACAAGCTGGGTCACAACATCCTCATTTGTAACAGTTTCCATATCAATTTGTTGCGATCCGAAACCAAGCGAAGCACCGACGAGGGAACCAAAAAGTTTCAATTTTTCAAAAAAGGACATTTTGTTCCAGAAACGTGTTAGTGTGAGCTGGATGTCCCTGTCAATGAGTGCGATCTTTGCCCCCGACTTTTCAGCCTGTTCAATTGCAGCCATCATTTCAGCCCCAGGCTTAACCCCTGTGTCGGCGCCAATTTTTTTCTGTACATATGCAAGAAGCCAGTGAAGCATGAAATAATAGAATTTTCCTTCACTTAAAAGGTCTTTTACATTGATTTCCTTTACCACCTGTTCTTCACCCTTGATGGCCTGGAACCTGGCCTTGTCAAGTTCAACGGCCACGATGTCGGGTTTTTCACGTTCGATCACTTCATTGACTTCGGCAATACTTTTTTCAGAAACATGAGCTGTTCCCACAATAATTATACTTGTCCTGGATGCTGCAGGATTCTGTATATTAAAATTATAGTTTGCTTTATAAATGCCGTTATTCATGTTATTCCAGTAATTGTACAGACCGCAGGAGGTCTGTTCTTGAAATTATACCTGTAATTTTCTTATCCTGCGTTATTATTATCCTTCCTATATTATTTGTGGTCATAATTTTTAATGCTTTCACTGCCTCATCATCTTCCTTTATACTGATAATCTCTTTGGTCATTATGTTTGAAACATTAATGGTTTTTCGCTCTTCCTTAGGAATATTTTGAACATCTGTAAAAGTTACTATACCTTTTATTTCTGTCCCATCCACTACAGGATATCCCATATGTTTGTGCTTGAACATGAAATCCACGAGTTCTTCCACAGTCATACTGGAAGGGACGGTTTTTACATCCCCTGACATTATATCCTTAATTTTCATACCTTCAAGTGTAACACTGACCTGTGTGGATTTTTCCTCTTCCGACGCACCGATATATATAAAAAATGCGATGAGCATGAACCAGACCCCATCAGGAACAGTCAAAAATCCGAAAATGCCCATCAATATTGCAAACATCTTTCCCACATATGCAGCAATATGTGTTGATTTCATGTATGACATCCTGTCTGCGAGCGCTGCTCTTAACACCCTTCCGCCATCCATTGGAAATGCCGGAAGGAGATTGAAAATGCAAAGAACAACGTTAATATATCCTATCATCCCGATCAGTCGCAGATAAGGATTACTCATCGGTATATTGACCTTAAGAATTCCGTAAAAAATGATAAGTATTGAACCGATCAAAAGGCTGATAGCGGGTCCTGCCAGTGCCATCCTGAACTCTATTTTTGGATTCCTGGGGAGATCTTCAAGTGAAGAAACGCCGCCAAAAAGGAATAGTGTAATTCCCTGAATACTGGATCCGTGTTTCTTTGCTACATAAGAATGACCCAATTCATGTAAGAGAACGCAGATGAAAAGCAGAAGCGCTACTGATAAACCGAGAGCATACCGGAACCATAACGGTCCGACATCGCGAAAGCCGAACACGGGTGGATTATTTGCAAAAATGTATCCGAACACAGGTAGTATCAGAAGAAATGTTATGTGCAATTTAATGGGGATACCCATTAATTTCCCTATTTGAATTGATGAATTCATGAAGTCCTCTCCTCCTATAATTAAACTTGATATGAGTTAAAAGTTACTTTTTCAATACTTTTCAATACTACATAAAAACTGCCCTTTTATCAAGTAAAAAAAAGAAATAACAACTTTAAGGATCTTTTCCTCTCCTTTTCGGAACAGTATTTCTTCTATCTATTCCAGAAACGATGTTGTGCTATAGCTTTAATAAAGTCCTTTGATGTTGCTCCTTTTGCATGTACGTTCACGATTATTCCCTTTGCTGCAAGATCAGTTTCTTGCAAGGTATCTGATAGTAATTTATTACCAGGATATGATGCCTTCAATAACCCAACACTCTCATCATCCATAGCAATGGCTTTGTAGTGTTTATAAGCCTCATAAACGAACTGTAGCGCCTGGGCATTTTCTTTTAAGAATGCCGAACTTTTGGTCCCTCCAGGCACATATACCGCATCGAATAGAACTGAAGATGCCGTTAAGAAACTCTGGTCAACTTTTATTTCTTTTCCTGTTGCGCTTTTTATGTATCCAAGTTTGGGAGCTATTATTGCTGTTTGTGCGCCTGCGGATTCCAGTGCGGATTTCATTTGACTGATCGAAGCTTCATCCACACCATCCGCGGTAAGTATGGCTATTTGTCTTGTCTTGATTGTATTTTTTATGGTGTTAGCCATGCTCAATGCCCCCGATTTTTTGATTGATTGCTTTACCTTAATAGGTTGATATTCCTTCGGGTCGCCATCTGCGGGAATGATATGGTTCATCGGGTATTCAGGTTGCCTGGGTACAGGAAGTCCAAGAGCATTTGCAACATTTGTAGCCAGCGTTTCATCAACCTGGGTGAGTAATCCCACCATACGCTGGCGGATTTCAACACGCTCCACTTTTCCTAATTCAAAACTTAAAGCATCAGTCAGGTGTTTTTTTTCCACATCCGACTGGCTATTGTAGAACAGCGCTGCCTGGCTGAAATGATCAAAAAAACTGCGGCTTCTGCCGCGAATTTTATTTGCTTCAATCCGCTCGGTGTAACTGGTAAATCCGCCTTCAGCAGCTTTTGCCTGAATGGGATATCCGTCTTCAATAGTATTGGGTTGATAACTGGTGTTACCGCGATTAATGGTTTGCCTCATGTGCCCGTCGCGTTGATTATTATGTACAGGGGCTATCGGGCGGTTAATCGGGATTTCATGAAAATTCGGACCCCCCAGGCGGGAAAGTTGCGTATCAATATAAGAGAACAACCGTCCCTGCAAAAGCGGGTCATTGGTGAAATCGATACCGGGCACAATATTTCCGGGATGAAAGGCAACCTGTTCGGTTTCAGCAAAGAAATTGTCAGGGTTCCGGTTGAGAGTCATTTTACCGATACGTTGCACAGGAACTAATTCTTCGGGAATTATTTTAGTGGGATCGAGCAAATCGAATTCATATTTATGTTCATCTTCTTCAGGAACTATCTGCACGCCTAATTCCCATTCAGGAAACGCACCTTTTTCGATAGCTTCCCACAGATCCCTGCGGTGGAAGTCAGGATCTTTACCTGATATCATTTGAGCTTCCTCCCAAACTACCGAATGAACACCCAGCAGGGGTTTCCAGTGGAATTTGACAAAAACCGATTTCCCATCTTCATTGATAAAGCGGAATGTATGCACCCCAAAGCCTTCAATCATACGAAAGCTGCGTGGGATTGCACGGTCTGACATTACCCACATGATCATATGCATTGATTCAGGTGCCAATGATATAAAATCCCAAAAAGTGTCATGTGCAGAAGCCGCCTGTGGGATTTCATTGTGGGGTTCAGGTTTGACGGCATGAACAAAATCAGGAAATTTAATTGCATCCTGGATAAAAAAGACTGGCATATTATTACCCACTAAATCGTAATTGCCCTCTTTTGTATAAAATTTTACGGCAAATCCTCTTACATCCCGTGCCAGGTCAGAAGAACCGCGAAAACCGGCTACTGTCGAAAAACGTACAAATACAGGCGTTCGTTCCGAGGGATCGGTCAGGAATTTTGCCTTCGTATATTTGGCCATTGATTCATATACCTGGAAGTAACCGTGTGCTGCTGTACCGCGGGCGTGCACAACCCGTTCAGGGATGCGTTCATGATCAAAATGAGTAATTTTTTCACGAAACAGAAAATCTTCTAAAAGCGTTGGGCCTCTTTCTCCGGCTTTCAGGGAGTTCTGGTTATCATTAATGCGTGTACCATGGTTAGTGGTGAGAAATTCTTCAGCAGCAAATTCAGTATGATACGTCAGGCTGCTAATTTTTTCATTGATGGTATCTTTTTCAATTTTTTCCTCATTCACGCGTGCATCTAATGTTTTCCCAGATCTTTCTTTCACTCCCATAAATTATCCTCCAATTCGTGGAACAGTACTATTATTTTTAGCAATTATATATAATTACATGTGGTTACCCTTAATTACATATAGTAATTCTTACTCCCTATGGTATGATCATGCAATTCATGGTATTTATAATTATATGCCAGGTCGGCTGTATGTAGTCTTGAACTGGCCTTATATACTCATCTTCCCGACAGGGGAAAACGGAATAATGAATTCCTTGAGAACTCAAGGTCTTCAGGCGTTTGATCTGATTAATGGAGACTTAGGGAAAGTTCTGATCAATTTTCTCGCATCCAGAAGGTCCTTCCCAGTAACATCTTGCATATCCTTTACAAAATCCTTTACTTCTGCAAGAACCATTTTGATATATTCTACGTTTTCAATATTCGAAAAAACAGCAAGCAAAGCAGCATACTTTTCCATCTGTATTGTGGTTCGGTTTCTTCCAGTCCTCCTTCTGATATGCATTCTACTCCGTCTGTGATTCAACTCCTCAATTCCATTATGGCTGATTATCCTGATTTCTTCACCATTCATATCTTTCACTTTAACAAAAAGTTCATCCTTGTGATCATGACAGTTCTGAAAAATCTTCTTTGATATCTCTACATACTCACCCCCAAGTTTATGACCCTGATCCCTTATTTTGATAATCGTATCGTAAAATTTTTGTTTCATTTCATTTACTTTTGTGGGTATGAAGTTTTGCTCTTTATCACTGAATTCCCGGCTCACTTGAAGCTCTTTTCTTATTTCTTCAAACCATGACTGTATATGTTTAATCTTGTTACAGCATACTTTTATTTCCATTTTTTCTGTCAATTTTTTCAGATATTTTTCAAATTTCAAAACAACTTTGACACCAATGTTATGCTTTGCATTCCCCATTACGATCTTTTTGAGTATTTTCTGAACTTCTATAATTCGATTAATAACCTCCAGGTATGGCAAAACAAATGGATAATCCGATTTTCTCTCAATTGGATATAGCATATATTCTATTGCAAGCTTGATCCAATTCTCTGCTATCAATGTTTTTTCGTATGATGAAATTCCATCCATACATGTCTTTTTCAGAGCAACAATTCTGGCAATAATTTTTGTTTTCAAAATTATTTTTCGAAGCTCTTCGTATCGATGTTTGAATATGATAACTCCAAGCTTGCGAACAAAATGATAGTGGCAAACTTGTTGAGAGACCCTTGGAAAAACCTTCGAAACAGAATCAGCGATCTCTTCCGATATATCTCGCACAACAGTAAGCGGTTTTCCATATTTTTGTCGAATAGATCTGAGAAATGGTATGATGTACTCCCGACTCTCTGAAGGCATTATACAGCTATCGATTGTAAATCCTGTCATTTCTTCTTTGGCAGTCAATGTTATTTCATCTCCTGATCCTGCACTTCTATGCAGATTAAGGATATATCCTCCATTTTTTTTGAATGTTTTCTTCATCCGGGAACGGTGTTTGTTATGGAGGACATAGAATCTGAGAAGAAATTCTTCGGACAATATGGATATCTCACCTGTTGAAATGCGGATGCCCTGGCCTTCAAGAAGTAGCTGTATTTCTTCACGTTGACAGTTGAATGACCATCTTAAAAGGCCAATCGCAATTATCACTTTTGTGTCGAAATTTCTCTTTATCGGACAAATTTTTTGGATTGTCGAAATTGTTTCTTTGTTTATGAGACCGTGATATCGGCAATATTTTTTTCTGAAAGAGATTATATGTTCACCTGATAGTGTTGTTATCTTTCTTTTGTATGTGGTCTGTCTTACCGGATATTCTTTGCAGATCGGGCATCGATCCGGGTTCTTGATCTTGAGATCTTCCTGTAGAAGAGGGAGATTGAGTCTGTTCTTTTTGTTGAAATCATAGTTAATACCTATTTTCTCAAGTGCTTCTTTTTTTACTGGCTGTCCTATTTTTCCCAGCATTTCGAATAGATCGTTTGGTGTCAATGCGCCCTGCATCAGTCGCAGAGCAAGATATGAAAAACGGACTGGTTCGATGAGTATGTTCTTTGGATGTTCCGGGTCGGAGCCTAACGGTCTGATATATCTTTGAAATACCTTATCTCCAACTCTAACAGACTCTACTTCCGCATAATATGTCCTTACTGTTCCATCTTTTTTCTTTCTTTTGAATGTGCGGGTGAATGACATAATGTAGTGATATTAAACCACTGAATATATATCACTACCGAGGATAGATTTTTATGAGGATAACAAAAAATGAATTAGGTTTAGTATTAACGAAAATAGTGGGAAAATTTTTATGAACCTTCTATGGAAACTGGCAATTTAAACATACGTTAGATTGACGTCATAAATACCATAACCATAAAATTTATACTATCAATATGCATAGAATAAGGATGTACTATTATAGTACGAGGAGTGTGAAGTTGTGAATTCAAAAAGAACTAGTACAGAGTCGTCAGAATCTAAACAAAGCAAACAGGGAATGCAATCTGGAGAAAGAATGAGATCCAGGCAGGGAATGGAATCAAGCCAGGAAATGAGGGGAACTGAAAGAGGATCAAGGAGCTCCCCAACTGCAACTGCATCTTCATGGTGGAAGGAAAGGTCAAAGATAATAAGACCAAAACCAGAAGAACAGGAGAAGCATTACAGGGAACAACAGGAAAGATCAGAACAGGAAGAACAGGGAGAAGGATACATATCAGAACAAGAAAGAAGATACAGGCCTGAGGAGTCGGGAAGATATAGGCAGGAAGAACCCGAGAGATTCGGAAGAGAATCCCAGATGTCCAGACCCGAAGAGTCAGGAAGATATGGCGAGGAAGAATCAGAGAGATTCGGAAGTGAATCACAGAGATAAAGAACAGAATAGAAAAGAAAAAATGGAGAGGAAGATTGAGGGTGATAGGGGAGGGGCGGCGAGT
>CABMCA010000129.1 GCA_902384525.1 uncultured archaeon | reverse complement strand
GTTCTACCTTACACCGTATGCAAAGGCTGGAGATAAATACTTCTTCGATTCCGTAAAGTTGGTAGAGATTTAATAAAAAAAATCAATATAGTACTGGATTTTTCTCCAGTACTTTCTTTTTTAATTTGCGTCAATTTTTGCCGATAACATTACGTTATATTATACATATTACAGTACTGAGCCGGAGAAAAAACATACCATGGAACTTTCATTTATTTTTATAATTGCTGTTGCTGTTGCTCTTTTCATGGGACTTAATATCGGTGGTAATAATGCTGCCGCATCAATGGGTGCTGCATACGGGGCAAAAGTCAGGACAAAATACCAGGCTGTATTACTTATTGGAGTATTTTCTGTAATTGGTGCAGTAATAGATGGGGGGGCGGTTATCAAGACCCTTGGAACAGGGATTCTTCCGGCGGGAACAATCGTTCTGGAAGGCGCTATTATTGCAGTAGCTGCATCCGGAATTACTGTTTTTCTTGCCAATATGCTAAGAGTTCCGATATCTACAAGCCAGGCAGCAGTCGGGTCTGTTGTCGGGATCGGGTTCTTCTATGGAGCCTCAAAAATAAATGCAACTTTTATCGGTTATATCATAAGCTGGTGGATCATCACTCCAATTCTGGCATGGTTGCTCGCTTATTTAATGGGAAAATATCTTTATACGCATATCCTTATCTGGCTGGCAGACCACCATGAATCCGATGCTTCGATAAGGAAATCCCTCAATATTCTTTTGACTATTTCAGGTTGTTATGTAGCATATTCCGCAGGCGCCAATAATGCTGCAAATGCAGTCGGTCCTTTTGTGGGAGCAGGGATCATAGGATCCATTCCCGGAGCTATTTTCGCAGGTCTTGCAATCGGTCTTGGTGCACTACTTATGGGAGGGAGAGTGCTTGATACGGTTGGGAAAGAGATCACTGAACTGTGCGTAATAAGGGCTACATTCGTGGAATTCACATCAGCTTTCATAGTTCATATAGCATCCATAAAAGGGATACCGGTTTCATTAGGTGAAATCGTTGCCGCAGGAATAATCGGCATTGGATGCGCTAATAGCGGGATGCATGTTGTAAAAGGTGATGTAGTTAAGAAAATATTGATCGCATGGGTAGTTTCTCCCCTTCTTGCAGGAGTACTTGCATTCGGATTAATGAATTTATTGTAACACAAACAAATTCTCAAGCAGTTCAAACCTGCTTATCGCAAGATCTTTGCTGGCGATCCGCCTGATTATCACACGCCCCGTATCGAAAATTATTATTTTTTCAACAGGGGGGTTCGTAAGTATTATCATCTCGTTACCAGGTGTAACCTGCACACTGTCAAACTTTTTTTTGAGTTCTTCGATCGCAGTAGGTGCAATTTTTATAGCGCCAAGCTCGGCTTCGCCACTGAAAAGGTCTTCATCTCCTTTCGTGAAGCATGGATCAATCGTGATGATTTTCATTAATTCCTCATGATCTCTTCGACCTTATCCATGATCTCTATCGCTATCTTGCGCTTTGTACCTGAAACAGATTTGACAGAGCCATCGATCAAATAAACATTATTTTCTTCTGTTCCCATACCCCTGGAGGATACATCGTTTGCGACAACCATGCTTAGATTTGATGAATCCATCGACTTCCTGGCACGCTTGATAAGCTCTTCTTCCGATATGCCGGTTTCTGCTTTAAATCCAATGATCTTCAGGTCAGGATATTTCTGGCGCGCTTTTTTTATAAGTTTAGGCGCTGGTTTCAATGTCAGGGTGAGTTCTTTTGCGGACTTTATTTTATCCTTTGAAGGCGTTACTGTGAAATCAGAGATCGCGGCAGCACTTATCAGTAAATCATATCCTTTACCAAGCTCTTCGATAACAGCATCTGTCATATCTTGTGCGCTTTCTGCATAGAACTCGCAAATTCCCTGTATTCCAAGGCAACCCCTGTGGACAAGAGTGACATCGGCGTCCCTCCTGAATGCTTCAAGTGCCATTTCGATGCCTGTTTTCCCGGAGGCGCGGTTTGTCAATATCCGAATTGGGTCAATGATCTCCGCTGTTGCGCCTCCTGTGATAATTATCCTCTTGCCTGAAAGTGTCTTTTTTCCGGCAGCCCTTTCAACCCTGAGTACTATTTCTTCAATACCAGCAATTTTTGCAGCGCCTTCCTCTGTTACGGGATTAACAAACTCAACTCCAAGTTCCGTAAGTTTTCCAATATTTTCAATGACTATAGGATGATCGTACATGGATTCATGCATGGCAGGAACAATGATGATCGGGATACCGGAACCAAAAGCTGTAGTTACAAAAGTCGTAACTGAGGTGTCATCGATCCCATGTGCGATCTTTCCAATGGTATTCGCTGTGCATGGAGCGATCAAAAGCAAAGATGCCCTGCCGCCAATGCCGCAAAAATCAACATGCTCCACATCTCCTGTTATTTCAGTTATAACAGGATTATCCGTAGCGTAGCGCATTGCTTCAGGATGTATGATCTTCCGGGCGGCATCGGTCATTACGGCATGAACATCAGCGCCATGCCTTCTTAATTCCCTTGCAAGTTCCACACACCGAACTGCGGCTATGCTGCCAGTGATCCCAAGAACGATGGTATTTTCTTCAAGAGATTTTGAAGTCTGAATTATTTGTGTTCCCATCACTTTCTGATATATTGTATAAATGCTTATAATTTGCTTTCGTGGGATAAAGATTTTCTAAATTGAATGCAAAATCTTATTAGCAATACAATCTTATCAGGCGCAATGAAGGGCTCGTGGTCTAGCCGGTTATGACGTCGCTCTCACACAGCGGAGGTCCTGAGTTCGAATCTCAGCGGGCCCATACCAATTACTGTTATAAATGTATATTATATATTACTCTAACAGGTCAGAGGTCTGCGTTATACATTAGATATCAACCCAGCTTCTTGAATAACCGTGCCTGGAAGCCGTGATATTTACAGAATCCTTCTGCATCCTTCTGATCTATGGTTTTGCTGTCAAATGACGATATATCTGCAGAATACAATGCATAGGGTGAATTTCTTGCAATGATCTTTGCGTTTCCTTTGTAGAGCTTTACTTTTACAGACCCGTTCACTCTTTCCTGGGTTTTATCTATAAAAGCGTTCAAATCCGAATAAAGCGGTTCATCCACAAGACCTTTGTAGGCAAGCTCGCTCCATGTATCATCGACAATTAACTTGAATCTCAATTCATCTCTTGTCAGGACAAGTTTTTCAAGATCTTTATGCGCCATCAGCAATATCGTAGCTGCGGGATGTTCGTAGTTCTCCCTTGCCTTGATCCCGAGAACCCTGTCTTCGATCATATCAGTGCGCCCTACACCATGCGCCCCGCCAATTATGTTGAGTTTCCGGATCAATGAAACGCCGTCTGATTTTTCACCATTGACCGATACAGGAACGCCATTCTCAAAACCTATATCGATGATCTGGGCAGCAGGCGCTTTTTCTGGTGAAACTGTCCACTCAAAGATCTCTTCAGGAGGAACAAAATCCGGTTCTTCAAGCCGCCCGCCTTCGATACTCCGGCTCCATATATTCTCATCCACGCTCCATGGCTTTGATTTGGTTGCAGCTACGGGGATGCCGTTTTTTTTCGCATATTCCATTTCCCATTCACGCGTGAGATTCATATCCCTCATAGGAGCGACGACTTCCAGCGAAGTGCTCCTGAATACGGTCTCAAATCTTAACTGGTCATTGCCTTTACCAGTACATCCATGAGCAAGAACCTGTGCTTTTTCTTTTTTTGCTACTTCTACGACTTTTTTCGCGATCAGTGGGCGTGCAATTGATGTGCCAAGCACATATCCTTCGTAGCTGCCGTTCGCCTTGATGAGTGGAAAAATGTAATCATTTACGAATTCATCTTTAGCATCAATAGTATAATGTTTCTGGCTGATCTTTTCGGCTTTTTTCTCGGCCTGTTCTATCTCTTTTGCCGGCTGCCCCACATCAACCGTAACTGTAATAGCATAATCACAACCATAATGTTCTTTTAAAAGGGGGATGCACACGGATGTGTCAAGCCCGCCCGAATAAGCAAGTACTACTTTCTTCATGGATTGCCTATTATAGTGAGAGAAGATTAAAAGTTTTGCATCTGCTTTTTAGAAAAGTTATTTTATAATCAGATATTATTACATCTCATGGCAGACCTGGTAATCAAAGGGGGCATTGTGCTCACAATGAGCGGTGAACCCATCAAAAATGGTGTGGTAGTCGTAGATAACGGTTTGATAACTTTTGTCGGAAGGGATACAAAAGTGAAAGCTGATAAAATAATCGATGCAAAGGGCTGCGCCATAATGCCTGGTCTTGTAAATGCCCACACGCATCTTCCAATGACGCTTTTACGGGGTTATGCAGATGGGCTTCCATACAGGGAGTGGACAGAGAAAATCCGGAAAGCTGAGATGAAACTGACTCCCGAATATATAAAGGCAGGCGCCCGTCTTGGGATTCTTGAGATGATAAAATCAGGGACTACATCATTTGCTGATATGTATATTCATATGGATGAAGTGGCAAAGGTTGTAGAAAAAACAGGTATAAGAGCCGCACTGGGCTATGGGATGATAGAGGGGCTCAATGAAGATTCCGAAACGAAACTCAAGAACAGGGAGAAATTTGTAAAAAATTGGAACGGCGCAGCAAATGGCAGGATCACGACTATGTATGCGCCTCATTCTGCAGCTTCCTGTTCAAAGGAATTTTTAATAAAAGTAAAAGAACTTGCCAAAAAAGATGGCGCAAGAATTCATATCCATGTGCTTGAAACCGAAGATGAGCTTGAATTAATGAAAAAACGTTATGGGATGTGTTCTATTAATCTGCTAAATAATATAGACATGGTTGGCTCGAATGTGCTCGCAGCGCACTGTATCTGGTTATCTGATGACGATATTGAAATACTGAAAAATAAGGAGGTTAATGTTGTCCACTGTCCAACGAGCAATACAGCTCTTGGCGCCGGCTTAGCGCGCGTGCCTGAAATGCTAGAAATTGGAATTAACGTTGCTCTGGGAACTGATGGCGCTGCCTCCGGGGGGAGTCTTGATATGTGGAAGGAGATGAGAGCTGCCATGCTGCTGCATAAGCTTAAAAATCCGCGAGCAATGCCAGCGCAAAAAGTGCTTGAGATGGCCACAGTCAATGGTGCGCGGGCGCTGGGGATAAATACAGGGGTGCTCAAAGCCGGTTGTCTGGCTGATATAATTATTGTGGATTTGCGGAAACCGCAGTTTATATCTTCAAATATACCTGCAGCGCTTGTGAATGGCGCGTCGGGATGCGATGTCAGGACTGTGATAGTGGATGGAAAAGTACTGATGGAAGATCATTTTGTTACTGTGATAAATGAAACGAACGTTATCGATGAAGGAATGGATGCGATATTAAGACTTGAAAGTGAATGTAATCAATCTTGTTGAAAAAACTGGCTAATGGAAAAAATTTGAACTTTACTATTCATTTCAGATTTTTTGAAATTAGATTCAAACCATATTTTGCACCTTACATCATTGATTTTACATCTTCGCAATGGCAGAAATCATATGTCGTGTATACAATTTCCCTTTGAACCGCTTTTCCTTTCGTGATTCAATTATATTGCACGAAAAATCCCTTAACAATTCTTCCATTTCAGGTTTATCAAAATAATGATAAACAATACCGTTTTTCCTCGAAAAAGTATCAGGTTCAATTTCGACACCGCCATATCGCATATCATCTTTCCCGAACACTTCAATAAACAAAATACCTTCTTTTCTTAAAATGCGTCGAAATTCCTTGGCTGCAAATTCCCTTTCTATCAATAAAAGATGCTGCAGCACACCATAACACCAGATTATATCAAAAGATCCATCCATAAAAGGCAATTGGAAAACATTCGCAGCTATGATACCTATACCAAGTTCACGGGTCTTGCTGTCTTCTCTTAATATTTGCAGGGCCTTTAACGAAACGTCCACACCTACAACTTCAAATCCCCGCATCTGCAAAGGCAGCGAATATTTGCCGTTTCCGCAGCCTGCATCAAGAAGCCGTCCTTTTCTTATAGACGGATCCAGTAGCTCAAATGAATAATGACCTTTCCAGATACTTTTTCCATATTCATCTTCCCATGCTTTGATATGATGTGCCATTGTCTTCCTGACTATAACTGGAACTATTATAATGTATGGAGATTATCTTTGCATGATGAAAACAGCAATGACAATAGCAGGTGTGGACTCCGGTGGTGGGGCGGGAATAGCCGCAGACATGAAGACATTTGCAGCGTTCGGGGTTCACGGAACATGCATCATAACATCGGTTACTGCTCAAAACACTCTGGGCGTTCTTAATTCATTTGACATACCAGCAGGCTTCATTGAAGAACAATTCGATGCTGTTGTAAGTGATATTAAAATTAATTGCGCCAAGACCGGTATGCTTTCATCACCTGAAATTGTAAGAGTGGCAGCAAGGCTTATAAAAAAAGAAAAACTGCCTCTTGTTATTGATCCTGTAATGGCTGCCGAAGCAGGTGGAACTTTGCTGAAAAGTGAAGCGGTTCAGGTTTTAATAGAAGACCTCCTGCCTCTTTCTGTAGTGGTTACTCCGAATGTTTCAGAAGCGCAGAGGCTTTCAGGGATGAAAATAAAAGACCTCTCAGATGCCAGAAAAGCTGCAAAGATAATTTCAGAACTTGGCGCTAAATCCGTTATTGTTACAGGTGGACATCTTAAAGGAACGGACATTCTTTATTCAAATGGGGAATTCACCCAAATTAAGGGAAAATTGATAAAAGGAGGCACTCACGGCTCTGGATGCACACACTCGGCTGTTATTACAGCGCAACTTTCAAAAGGAGCGACCCTTATAGAGGCCGCGCATAGTGCAAAGGAATTCGTTGAACAGGCAATAACCCTGAGCTTTAAAATTGGGAAAGGAGCAGCCCCGGTAAACCAGATCGGGCATATGCTTGCCGATGCCCAGAGGTTCAGTGTTATCAGGAATATAGAGGAAGCTCTGGATTTGATCACAAATATTCAGGGGTTTTCCGACCTGATCCCTGAGGTTGGATGTAATATCGCTATGGGTATCCCGAATGCGTATTCAGTGTCAGATGTAGCCGCAATCTCAGGAAGGATCGTCCGTTTGAAAAATGAACCTCATGCAGTAGGATGCATTGCTTTTGGCGCCAGCAGTCATATTGCCAGGATTGTATTGACCGCTATGCATTACAATGACCTGATGAGGGCTTCGATGAATATCCGGTATTCAGAGGAGGCGCTGTTTGCATGTAAGGATCTTGGTTTCTCCATTGAGTCATTCAGGAGAGAGGATGAGCCCGAAGGTGTGTCTACTATGGAGTGGGGTGTATCGGATGCAATAAACAGAACTGGGGAAGTGCCTGATGTTATTTATGATAAAGGCGGTGTCGGAAAAGAAGCAATGATAAGGATTCTGGGCCGTGATGCCATGGAAGTGGCAGGAAAAGCCACAAAGATAGCAGGTGCGATGAATAAATGAAGAAATTTTGAATGCCAGCATTATCCTTATAAACTCAATGAGCATAGTAGTTCCTTCAGTACTTATTTATATTAAATTATAATTCCGGACAAATATGATATTCGAAAAAATACCCACAGTTCCCACAGCCGAAGAACTTCTTGACAAATCCTATCGCCGTGCCACCCGGGCCAAGCGTGGAAAGCAGATCCTTGACAGGAAATCCAAGCTCCAGGCTGAAGAATCAATGCTCCTTACAGCAGCAAATATACTAAGTGATAATCTTGCCCATATAGTACGGAAATTCCCAAGCCTGGAACAGTTGCCGCCTTTTTATCTTGAGCTTGCAGAGGTAATGGTGGGTGTTGAGGAGATGAAAATGAACCTGGCCTCGGTACAGTGGGCAGGTGAAAAAGTAGGAACCCTGGCAAGAAAATATGTGGGTATGATGCGAGAAGCCGATGATTCGAAAGTTGTGCGAAAACAGGCATTTGGGAGAATCTCATCAATAGTCGGAAGTATCGATGGAAACCTGCGCTTCCTGAATGAAGCACGTAACAAGTTAAGAAAGCTTCCCGCTATCGATGAAGGGCCTACCATCGTTGTTGCAGGCTACCCGAATGTGGGAAAGTCAAGTTTCGTGGCTCTTGTGAGCAGCGCCCATCCTGAGATAGCTCCTTATCCTTTCACAACGAAAGGGCTTGCAGTCGGGCATTTCACACGGAATAATATACGGTATCAGGTAATTGATACACCCGGGCTTCTTGACAGGCCGCTTGAAGTGAGAAATGAAATTGAGCTTCAGGCAATAACTGCACTAAAACATGTCGGGAAGGTAATACTTTATGTCATTGACCCATCTGAGACATGCGGTTATTCTCTTGATACGCAAATGCATCTTCTTGAAGAGGTAAAAAATAGATTTCCAGTGCCATTCCTTATTGTTGCGAACAAGAAGGATATTTCTGCTACGGAAATTGGTGATATGAGTATGTCTACACTAACTGGCGAGGGCGTCGACGCAGTGCTTGAGAGATTGCTCGAAATGATGCCTGTAATTGATCCATTGGTAAGTGTAGTACCCTGATATTTTTCTCGGGGCTACATATAGGATTTTATGAGATATTCTATAGGCACACATAACACACATTATTTTTCAGTCACTACCTCGGATTCCACTTCGCTAAAGTCCGAAGCAATGGTGCGCATGAAGTTTTCTATCTTCTATTGGTTGCTTTGGCCATCATCAATAGGAGGGCCAGAACAGGCATAATACTACTCTTTTTCTTTTGTCTCGAATTATTGTTGTACTCTTTGGATAAATTGAGACTGTCAGAATTAATTAATCATCCACCGAAAGTTATAAACATGATGATGGGAATTAAAATATAAGTGGGCTTAATTCCAAAAGAATTGGGAGATAAGGTAATATTTTGGATATAGAGTGCCCTTAAAATAAGGTTGGGAAAATATGGTTGCTCAAAAAAAAGGGAGCTGTATAGGGTATCACCAGAAGCTTATTTGCACATATGAGATGCCTCTATGACAAAGGGGCGACGTATACTAAGAGCGTTAGCCTATAAATGTGGGGGTGGTTTAAGTACCGAGAACAACTAAAAATCTACATGATGAGAGAAATAACAAGAATTAAATGAGAAATAAAAAATATTTGTAGTAATAAGGAGTAATATACATGGCAGAAGAAGAAATTCCATATAAGGGCTCTGAGGGGTATAGCCCTAAAAGCATAGAAGAGTTAGTACAATATTTTGAACAGATCATATCTCAATACGAAGCTTATTACCAGCAGCTTGCTGCAACTTATGAGCAAGCCATTCAACAAATGGGACAATATCCGGCATACTCATGCTACCAGCCCATGTCAGAAGATGATCTGAAAAAATATCAAGCGGAGTCTAAAAAAGCTCAGCTCGAATATCTTAAGGAAACAAGCAAACAGATAATAGAATATGAAAAGCAGTTGAAAGATTATAAAAAAAATCTGGATAAAGAGATAGAAAAGATGGAACAAGAGATAAATGAGATAAAGGAGGAATAGAAATGTATGAAGAATATAATCCGGATTATGAAAACGTTATAGCATATTATGAACAGTTACTGGCACAATATCAGGCTAAATTAGAGCAGTTGACAACATACTATGATGGACTAATACAAGACTATGAGAACCAGCTGGTAGTACACCAGGATTATATTAATCAACTATCGGCAAGTTACGAAGCATTAGCTCAGACATTGGCGCCAGAAGAACAGCGGCAAATATCGAACATTGCACCGCAGATTTTGCCACAAATAGCACCACAGATACCTCCGCAAATTTATCCCCCGATATTGCCACAGATAGCGCCACAAATAGCACCGCAAATTTATCCCCGGATATTGCCACAGATAGCGCCACAAATAGCACCGCAAATTTATCCCCGGATATTGCCACAGATAGCGCCACAAATAG
>CABMCA010000128.1 GCA_902384525.1 uncultured archaeon | reverse complement strand
CCATTGTCCTTGCTGTTGTATGGCAGTCCAGGCAATTTACGGATGAAAGGGCTGGCTTGGAAAGGGAAACGTTATGGAAATCACTTGTTGAGATATTGTTATGGCATGTGTAGCAATCTTCTTTGGGCGTGTTGCTGATGGAGTGCGGGAAGGTGGTATTTAATGCAGGGTCCTGGGCTGAGCCCCATGTGGAAGCGTTTGCAGGACTCTTGTGGCAGTTTGTGCAATCTTTCGTTGAGATCAAATTTGTTCTTGTGCCGTAGTGACCTGAACTTGCATCTGCTGAATATGCATAGGTTGCGTTGATGCTGTTGTTATGACAGGTCGAGCAGGAGGCAGGGGTTGAGATGTTTATACCATTTGGCCTGTGATTGCTGATCGTCGGGGCTGCGAAAACTCCCGATGTATTATGGCAATCCGTGCAGGTCTTTGTGGTGGTTGTGAAGCCTGGATTATACATGTTTGAAATATCTGTGTGGCATGTCTGGCAATCATTATTTGTAAGATTGTTCTGGCCGTCTGTGGTATTGACATTCCTGTGTTTTCCAAAAGAAGCAAGATTAATCCCGGGATAAATTCCTTTCTGGGTCGTATGACACCCGATACAGTCATTTCCTCCTTTCCCTACATCCACATTATGAACGAATTCACTTATATCCGGAGATGCTGAAAGAACGCCGCCGTGACAGGTCTTACAGTCTGCATCCGTAGTGCCATACGAAGCGTGATCAGTTCCTGAAACATTATAATTCGTTCCTGGTAGGTTGGCTACAGGATTGGGGATGAGTAAAGCCATTGTGGCAGCGTAATCGCTATCATTTGGATTATGGCAACTTGAGCAAACCGTTCCTGCTCCTATTGAACCGCCGATCATATCAGTTCCCACTGGTACTGCTGCATCACCGAGCCGGGTTGCAACATGTTTGTTATCGCCATGACAATAAACACAAGCATCCTTTACTGATGACCAGTAAGTTCCCCATTTTGTACCTGCGTGATCCGTGCTGTGGTTAAGAGGTACCGGTATCTGGGGGGCGCTTCCTGAATATGGACCAGCCTTTGGTTGCAGCAGAAGTGCTGCCAGGAAAGTTGCATTCTGATGGCAATTTGTGCAATTACCTGCATATGGGCTGCCTTTATTCACATAGCTTGCACTCTGGGATAACACCTGGATGACATGTACATCATCGCTGTGGCAGACAGTACATCCGAGGCTTCCATTGTGTTTATTGTAATTTGAATGGCAGGTCCTGCATTGAGTATCTTCAGTAACATTATTTTTGATAAAACGCTGTGATTCATCAGGTTTAGTAATATTGTGCATTGGGCCATGGCAGATTATGCAGGGAATTGTTGTGTTCTGGTCATGATAGTCGGATGTTGTTGAATAATTAGATAAAATTCCATTCAAAGTTGATTTCTTTGTTATATCGGTTCTGGTATGACAATTATTGCATGACCCGATCACCATATTTGTAGTATGCTGGGAAATAGTCCCATGGCAGCTTGCATTATCGCATGATATATTGCGATGAGGATCTGACGTATTCATTGTTGCAGTTGAACCCTGACCATTGTATGAAAGATGGCAATACATACAATTGTTAGAACCCTGGTGGTCAGTCCTTGCACCTACAACTGTATCATGGCCTGTGAAATATGGTGAATTGACTGGTGCTCCTGAAGCCCAAGCTTCACTGCCATGTCCACCGCAGCCCGCTCCTCCACCGCATCCCCACCAGTTATAGATAAATGAGGTACTTTGGCTTAATCCATCAGAATCAGCTATTATTTGCCAATTACCATAATAATTCTTATTATTGAGGTCGCGAGTTACATTTACAAGACCATTATTATCTGTAGATTTCGTAAAAGTATAATCAGTTGTTCCAACTGGATTCTTAAGAGTAAAATTGACATTCTTATTTGCAAGCGGCATCCCATTGGAGTCCAATAACATTGCCCACATGTTTATTGTGGTTTCTACTCCGCTGATAGTATCTGTTGTCCAACTATTTGTTGGGTTTTTGAATCCTGTTCCTGAAAATGAACCTGATTGGGGATCGTCAAGCACCACATACCTGTTTGCTGCCACAAGTATTTTTCCTCCTGTTCCTGCAGGAGCCGGAGTGAGAGCAATATCTGCATTGGTCACCGGGATGCCGTTTACTGTTCGTGTAATGGAGTTATCGTTGTAATTTGTGCTGCTTGCGGTGATTAAATAAGTGCCATTGATGAGTGAAAAGTTGTAATATCCCGTTCCGTTTGTGGAAGTCGTCTGCGTTGGTGTAGAATTCACAGATACTGTGGCACCGGATATCGCTGCTCTGTTGGAGGCATTGGTGACAATACCTGAAACGCTATATGTGGTGCCAGCACCTGCAGTGTAAGTTACTCGCACAGGGATGTAGTCAAGATATCCAGTAGCACTTCCCATCCAATGTGCTTCAATTCGAAAACTGTTCACAAGCTCATCTCTTGTCCACGTATGACCCCAATTATTAGTGGATCCAATTAAAATATGATCAGCAGGTGATGATGTCCACTCTGTTGTAGAAGTACTGGGATTCGTCCAAGTAGCGCCATTATCCCAGCTTAGTCGGACTTGCATATAACGGTTGGTACCTGTACCAGATCGATATCCTTCTGCATTCACTTCAATTTTATCTATCATAGCACCACTGGGTATTGAAGAAAAACCATAACCAAAATAGTTCCATGAAGGGGTACCATAACTGGAAAAAGTTGCATATACACTATTATTTGAGTAAGCATTTGCGGGACTAGTTACCGTCCCCCCGGATCCTGCAGCATTATTTGATGGAGCTACCCAGCCAGTGTCAGCAGCAGTCGCTATATTACTCAATATAATCAACGAAAATAATATTAATATGAAAAAATTCCCGATTCTAACAAAACTATTCCCCGTTTTTTTTTGTTTTAATACCATTGCTTCCTATCTCCTTTTTTCCTGATCATACGTATTAATAATTTTTAGTTGATAGAATAAAATACAAAATGTAATAATTTTGATATTAAACTCTATCCTATCCAATAATAAACTAAACATCCTGAATATAATATAAAGATTTTCTTTATGATAATGATGAGATTTTTTATATAATAAATTTAAATAGTTAAGATGTTAAATAATTTGTATGAAGTCCGCTGTACACGTATCCGACACCGAATAGTGCGAACACCAGAATAAATAAGCTCAAAATTATATACCAGGCTATCCTTTTTCCTGACCAGCCCACGTTCATCCTGAGGTGAAGACATATACCATACATGGACCAGACTATCAATGACCACGTTTCTGTGGGATCCCAGCCCCAATATCTCCCCCACGTCTGATTTGCCCAGATGGCTCCTGCCCCTATCATGATCGAAAGAAACAATATTCCTGCTGCCACAAATTGATACATGAGTTCATCCATAACCTTTAGCTCCGGAAGCTTTTTATAAAATGGGCTTTCCGGTTCTTTCTTCATTGAATTTCGCTCTTTCAAAATATATAGAGCTGCAATACCTGTTGCCACAAGAAGCGACCCGAAAGCAAGATTTGCAAAAGTAACATGGGCTATCAGCCAGTAACTGCGAAGCGATGCGGGTATCAACTGGATATCCCTTGAATAAGTCGAACCTGCTCCCATGATTAGTAAAACTGCCGGCATCACGAGAAAACCCGCTACCTTTATCTTTTCATACTTATACTGCGCCAGGAGGAATATAACTACGGAAAACCAGGCATATTTTGATAGGACTTCATACATAGTAATATAAGGCCCATGCTCAGTTGCGATCCATCGCATGGCTATGGATGCGCTGTGAAATAGCAATCCAATAATGGCGCTTCCCAGTGCAAATTTCAGCTTTTCTTCCTTCTTGAAAACAAGACAATAAATATATATGATCGAGCTTATCGCATAAAATGTTGTAGATGTCAGATACAATACCCAGTCAATTTGTGCCATTCGTTATCCTCTCTTTGATATCTTTTACAATATCGCTAAATTCTTCTTCATAAAGAGCCCTGAACTTATCCGCTCTTCCTCCAATATAAATTTCCGCTTCATTATCCTTTTCATTAACAATTTCCACCCATACTTTTTTAGGAACCATAAAAAATGAAATTGTTAAACATAAGATAATCATACCGATTCCAGCATATACAAAAATGATACCGTAATCTTTCACTATATAAAAATTACTCCAGTATTTAATATCATAAAAACCAAGATACTTATCATTTATTTTTATGGTATCATTGAGCTTCAGGGTTCCATTATAAATTTCTCTTCCTTTATCAAATAGCTTTAGAAAAAGGATAGGTTCCTGCTCAATATCTGATTCTGTAATTTTTCCTGAAGTTAAATTAGCTGTCATATAAACCATCAATCCCCCATCAAGTCCGGTTTCTCCCAGCTTAAAATAAGCCACATATCTTCCGCTTTCATCCTGATCTGTTGCAGTAATAAAAGACCCTGACAAAACACTTCCATCCGGATTCCTGAGGATCAATAACGGCGCCATGCCAAAGACATTTCCAAGGAACGTGTATCCATTGTAGGTCATCAGATGATTGGAATAGACAACATCGGTCTTTTTTTCCTGTCCATTTTCAGTTATCACAAGCCGTCCTGCATTGCCTCGTGGCGTACCAGTTTCATCATTATAATTTGCATAAAATTTCTCAAGTGTAATATCAAATCCTTGATGATTTTCATTAAAGAACGGCCCTTCATTGATAAACATATAATTTCCATGATCTTCTGAAAGCGTTTGTCCCTCAATAAGTCTCATATCCCCTTCCATCCTTCCCGTATTTCCATAAACAACGGCCAGGATGATAAAAAGAATGCACAAATGAAATAACGGTGTACCAAGAACACCAAACCTGTTTTTTTGTGCAAAAATACAATTTTCCTGCTGAGAGATTTTATATTCCCTGGCTTTAAGAACAGGTACAATTTCAGAAACAACATTTCCGTTCACATTTTCGGGTTTTTTTTCAGTATTATTTCCAGTTCCATTCTCTATTTTTATTACAGCGCTATTTTCAAGTCCGCTTATATACGCTTTTTTCCGGAATTGTTGATTCTTCCGCAATTTTTTAAGTGCGCCTGAAAGCATGTTTTGCGTACAGAAAAGCGTATTCATGAAAAGAAGCAAAGCCACACTTAAAAAAATAACAGACGAGAATAGGTTCGTAAATCCTATCGTCTCAAATATATCTGCCTCTTGTGGGTGATTATTTTTCCAGGCATTGTATACATCACTCTTAATCTGTGATTTCTGGGGTATTTGGGTTCCCACTATTGATAATATAATGATTAGAAAAATAAGAACAACAGCAAGTTTTCTGGATTTAAAAAAATTGGAGATTTTTTCCCAAACAAGATCCATTATTTTATCTTCCTGAATATC
This sequence comes from uncultured archaeon, assembly GCA_902384525.1. Classification (GTDB taxonomy): domain Archaea; phylum Halobacteriota; class Methanosarcinia; order Methanosarcinales; family Methanoperedenaceae; genus Methanoperedens. The sequence continues at coordinate 4,826 of CABMCA010000128.1, read as the reverse complement.
AAAAGCTGGATTTCATGTGTACCGGATAAGTATAAATAACTTTGCAGATGATGTAAACTAAATATAAATGACTCCTACAAATAAACTGATATCATTTATCACCATTGGGACTATTCTGATTTTTCTTGGGATCTTTTGGGAAAACTCGAATTCGCACAGTGATGGGGAGTTTATTTCTCTTGGCAAAGTTACTTTTTATACTTCACTTGATCCCGGGGTCAAGGAAGCAGTGAACCAGAGTAAACCGATTTTTCTCTATTTCAGGTCAGAAACATGCTATTGGTGTATAAAGTTCGAAGAAGAAGCGCTGTCTGATAAGAGGATTGTTGAAATTCTAAATAATAATTTTGTTCTCATTTCGATAGATACATTCAAACAAAAAAACGTTTCTGCAAACCTCAATGTAAGAACAACACCTTATATGATTTTCTTCACACAGAATGGAGAAGAGATATCAAGAATACCAGGATATCTGCCAGCCGATGAATTTCTTGTGAAGTTAAATGAGGTTCTGGAAAAAAGAAAACTTTCATAAAGTTTTGCGCTTATCTTGCAGTCAGCACTTCTATTTTTGACCCTTCATTTTTCTTCAAACCCTTTATATCACCAAGATATTTTTCAATAAGCTGTTTCACCTTCGCAGGCATCTCACCTTTCATCTGGTTTGACAGATAAGAATCATTTATAAGCAAACGTGTCACATCGATCATGTAATTTTTCTTGAATTCGCTCATCTCTTCGATCGTAGATAACTTATCCATATAGAATTCCCGAAAAGCTCTCAGAAGATGTTTATTTAACTCTTCCCGGGTCATATTAATGGGCTTTACTATAGGTTCGATAAGATTATACTTTGAATAATCGAATTCTTCCACAAAAGGCGCAAGTTCCTTATAAATATCAGAATACGGCCACGGCGCTATCGCAAGGAAAAATGCCAGGTCAGGATTATAATATTGGGCCAGTTTCAACGCAGCATCTATGGATTCCGGCGTTTCATCAGGCATCCCAAGTACAAAAGAAGTCTCTGAAACAATCCCTGCATTATTTATCAGATCTATCGCCTGTTTGGATTCCTCTATCTTAAGATTCTTTTTATATCGATCAAGGGTAGCCTGGCTTGCAGACTCGGCGCCTACGTAAATATGGAGTATGCCCGCTTTCACGTATTTATGCATAATATCCTTATCGCGCAATATGTCATCAACGCGTGTTTCCATCAAAAGCTCAAGGTCAAGATTTCTCTCGATTAGCAGATCAAGTATCGTTTCCCATCTTTCGCGGTCATACGTTGGTGTTTCATCTGCGATCATGGCAACATCTACGCCATAAGTGCGGTTTAAGTATTCCAGTTCATCCACAAAGTTAAGAGGACTGCGCGCCCTCCATTTCTGCCTCCAGAAAAGTCTCTGTGAACAAAATGTACACCTTTGCGTGCAGCCGCGGGAGGAACTAACAACTGCGAGAGTGGAATTTTTCTTTGTTTTGAACGAATAATCTTTCCATTCAATAAGGTTCCATGCTGTTGGAAGAACATCCAGATCAGTTACAAGAGGTCTTTCTTTTGTACAAATGATTTTTCCATCACGAGAATATGCAATTCCGTGAACATCCGGGTCCTCTCCCTTGAAAATACGATCAAAAAGTTCGATTGTCGTAATTTCAGCTTCTCCCCGGATTACATAATCCACTATCTTCCCGTCTTTTCTAAGTATATCTTCCCAGCAGAATGTAGGGTGTATGCCACCAAGGAACGTGATTGTATCCGGATTGACTTCTTTGGCAATTTTAAGTACACTGATGGCATCATAAAGGCTGGAAGTATAAGCTGCCGTTCCTACTGCATCAGGACAATAATCATTTATCTGGCTTCTAATATCGTCAAAAGTATGGTATTTTGACATGGCGTCATATATCTTGACTTCATATCCTGCATTTTGCAGGCTTCCTGCAACATACACCATGCCCAGCGGCATCCATGTACCAGCGGATTCAAGAACACCGCAATGATAAGGGGGTGTTATTAAGAGAATCTTTTTTAACATAATTTTTTTATTGCTAATGTAAGCATTCATATATAAATCACATCGTCTTTTTTAATTGACTTCCAATACTCTGCTGCTATCAGGATTTGAATCCTTGCTCAAGCTACTCTTGCCCGTTATCGTCCACATTATTAGATAGTATCTGCAAAGGCGGGCCTGGCTCATAGTTCGGAGGATATTTAAATATACGTTGAAGTAAAGACAATGTATTTTTCTTCACCCTGACTGCTTCACGAGATTTTTCAATATCGCGATAGCTTGTTATGGTTCTTTCTTCAGGTCTGTCCCGGAATTTTTCTACCTCTTTGGTTGGCTGTTTTACCTTATATGTAACGTATGAAAAAAGACCTGTAAATCCATGTTCGATCTGATAAATCTCACCTGGCATCAAAAATATCCTCTCTGTTGTGAAATCTGAAGAACCATTCGTGCTCTCAACATGAAAAGTAACCCAGAACTCCCCGCTGGTATTATCGATATTCTTTAATGTTGCAATCAAGTCAAACTCGTCTTTATATCGATAGTCACTAATATACCAGTCCAAGGTCGTATTAATTTTCAACGGTACATTGTCTATATATGATTCCTTTTCATAGTATGTTTGAGTAAGATTATACGGTTCTTGTTCCGTGTAAAATTCCTTTTCTGTAAAAGTTTCCTTAGTCGTATAAGGTATATTTAATGCAATTAAAATAATTATGACAGTTATATATAGTTTCACCCGGCCATCAATAATTTTTCTCTGGTTCATTTTACACGTTCTTATCAATATTCATTAAATAAAAATCCAGATCGCAATTGCTCCTGCAATCACTATACTGGCAAGAATTGCCATATCTACCCATTTCCTGTTTATCTTGTGCTCAGTTTTCTCCTTTTCGAAGTATGTATCCATGTTTTTAAGGAGATAATCCTTGACCATTGTCATATCTAACAATTTGAACCCGACCGTAATGTAGGCTGCCCAGGAATAATATAAATAGACGTAGACGAACATAAAGAAGAACAATATACCTATCATGTTGTTTGGTCCAAGCGTTGAATCAAGGATGATCCCTCCCACAGGAACTGTCATTATAGGAACAAGCGCCCATATCCATGCTGTCTTGTTATTGAAAAGCTTATATTCTGATGTGAATAATGTCCACCATAAGAGGTAAATTATCATTATGAAATAATGAGCAATACCCAGGGGATATTCGGCCACATATACTAATGCGGAGAACGTAAAGACTATCACTACAAGAACTTTTGCTATAAATTTAAAAGATGCGCCCGGAAAAATATATACTTTTGAAGCATCCATGTCCTGCATCTTTGTCACATAATCAAGAGTGGTATCCACCCTCCGATTGGTCTGCATTACCTGTGTCTCCATTGAATTGATCCGGCCAACCGTATCAGTAAGCATATTCATGATTGGCTTAATTTTATAATCCCATTCCTTATCCATTTTATCGTTAGCGATTTTCTGCATAAGAATATGCCTGACACCGATCCATGCAGTCAAATAAGAGAAGACCATTATAATGAGATCGATTAGAATACCAACTAAATTACCGATAAAGAAGGCATCAATTATAAGTGATATCGTTGCAAATAAGCCTACTACCATACCCAGTAAGACAGCACTGAAGACTGCGATTTTATCTTTCATTTTTTATCACCTTTAATAATTCTAAATTCTAATGATTGTAAATCCTCTGGTAATCAAGGTACAGCTTTCCCTGCTGTTCTGCGCTTGCGTTCAAATCCAGATAACGAACAAGTGAATATGAATTATTAATACTTCCTGCATTACCCGCCAGTGTTCCATAGGAGATCAACTCTTCGGGATATAAAGTAATGTTGCGGTAGGATAATGATGTATCGTTTAGAGTTGTCCTGTTGTTCCATGATGAACCATTCCAGAGCTGCACCGTGAAGTTATCTCCGGAAACATTGTATCTCAGCTCTAGTGTATGTATACTGGCGTCCGGTATATCAGTGGTATTCGTTGTGACATTGAGCTGGTACAATCCACTCGCATTAACTTCTGCAAAGACTGAAACGGCCCCATCACTTGCATTCCGGGCGTTGCTGAAGTTCGATACTGTTCCTGTATCATTTATGAAACTGGATACATAAGTGAGTTCAGAGAGGGTAGCTGCTGTATTATTGACCCATGTAGTGTTCACATTACTGTAATTATCCACCGTTCGTGTTGAAATTGTGTATGTCAAATTCGGTGCAAAGTAACTTGCATTGTAGAATTGCCAGCCTCTGGTTACATTCGTCTTGAATACGCTATCGATATATATTTCCACATGATCAAGATCAGGATCTGATGGATCTGACCATGTCCAGTTAATATACAAAGGTGTTGAAGTAGCCGAAATAGTGTTGATACTGGCTGGCGGTGTGGTATCATATAGTGTCTTATTCGCGCTGGTGTTATCCGCTCCGCTAATTGTGATCTCTAAATAGTCTGTATTAAATCCGGCTTTTGAATAGCTGAAGTTATAGGTGCCATTTGAAAGATTGGTTATGGAATAATATCCTGATGCTGAAGTATTACTCTGGCTGCTGCCATTCTGGACCAGGACACTTTCTAATCGTGCACCGACATTATCAAACACATAACCGCTCACATTATAAGATGGTATAGATTTCATGGTTATGGTTATTGTTTCGGTCGCTGATCCGCCGTAAGTATCGCTGCTATTGAAGTACCAGACATAAGTCCCGACATCGCTTGCATTTGTGAGCCAGGAATAGGTTCCGGTTGTGGTGTTCAGTATG
>CABMCA010000127.1 GCA_902384525.1 uncultured archaeon | reverse complement strand
TTCTTACATAGAAGTGCAAGATTATGAAGCAGGACTTATAGGTTTTATAGCTAAACACTATCCAACATTAGATGGAATCCACATTGAAGAACCGTTTTATACTTCACAGTCATATTCTCCGCCGATAATTGCCAGAGTTAAAGCAAAATATAATGGATATGACATTACTGGAAAAAGTGACTGGGATACTGTTGCATGCCGTGGAAGTTCGATGTTAGGTACAGACCAGAAACTATGCCCCACATTTTCAAAAATCTACGATGTAGAACGTGATGTTTTCATCGAGTTCTTCACAAAGATAAGAGCTTCTTTTAATGCTAATAAAGCAAATCCCAATCTACTTTTATCTGCAAATGCTGCAGACGATTATAGACCAGTGCATGGATTCGATCCAAGATATATGTCAGATAATAATTTACTTGATTGGTATGTAGCGCAAATAAATACAATATCATTATCAGCATTTAAATCTGGAGTCGAAAGAGTGAACCGCGAAGTAAATGATATTCCTGTTGTACCAGTTTCATTTATAACCTGGACTTCAATATTCCCTGATGCAAATCAAGCATTTATTGACGAAGTAAGTAAAAGCTGTGAATATGGCGGTAAAGCTGAATTTATATTTGCCTATGCTTGGAGAAACAAAATTATCAATGGAATAACAGCCTATGAAGGTTTGCATAACCTATCACCATCATCGTTATGTGGTAAGTCAACAATAATTTTGACACCAACATTTTCCATTCCCGAAGGCACTTACTCAAGCGCTCAGAATATTTCTATCTCAACAAGTACCACAGGAGCAATAATCCGCTATACCATAGATGGCACAACACCTGATGAAACCTCTCCGATATATTCAATTCCGATCCTAATATCTTCGAACACAACTTTAAAAGCCATGGCATGGAATAAAGTTTATACGCCAAGCGCTATTACAACAGCAACATACACAATCAGCATACCAACACAGAATTTCGCAGACCGTATAATAGCAATAATTAAATATTACCTAAATCTAACCTGATTTATATTGTATTATATATATTAATTTTGATTTGATTCTGATTATCAGGCAATATAATGCTAATGTCGAAAGGACAAAGGATTAAGTCAATAATGAATATAAATGGAACGATTGAAATGGACGTAATTTTTATGGATCATGTCCCCATAAAGAAAAGAAGCGACATACATCAAGGCGGACAGGTGAGAAGATATTATGCCTGGACAACTCTTAATAAAAGGTTTGAAAGAGTAATACCATTCAGACGAGAGAATGGCGATATCAACAGGTATGCTATCCTCCGTATGTTCAAAAAAGATACAAGTGTTTGGGTTGAATATGGGTGCGGCACAATAGCCCATCTTTTTACTTTGTTTGCATCGTATATCAGGCCAAATAGGATTGTGCTTAATGTCCATGATTTAGCCGTCCACCAGCGCAGAGACTTTGACAAAAATCCGCCACTTCTAAAACGCTTAAGGCTTAACTTCGTCGAAGAATTATTAATCCATCGCACGCATACGATCATTCTTGCATGGCCAAAAATGCTGGATTATATAACACCCGGAAGTGGTCAGAAATTGCTTATCATGGTGCCGGGAGTGGGAGAGGATGAACTCTGTGCACACGCGTCAAATAAGAATCGTAATGGGAGAAAGATCGCGCTTTACTTCGGAGGTATGAAACGTAAAGGGATGATACCATGGATCTCAGAATTATTTTCTGAATTACATGATTGGGAGCTTCATCTTGTTGGGCTAAAAGAAGATGAAGATATTGTTAAAAGAGATAATGTAAAGTATACAGGTTCGGTGAGCCACAATGAGCTTTTCGATATCATATGTAATGCAGACATAGTTTTGATACCGAATTCAAAAAATGATTATATGGATCGATTTATCCCCATGAAGGCTGCTTACACTTTATTATCCTGCAAGCCTGTAATTGCAACCAGATTGAGCGGTTTGCATGAATACATATCGAAGCTGGGACTGGAAGAGAATGTCATCTACCTGGATGAATGGAATCGTGATAGTTTGAAGGAGGCGCTTAAGAAAGCTGAAAATGTCAAAATCGACGTTGAGAAAACGATTGAGAAACTAAGGCCACTATCATGGGAACCAAGATTCAATAAAGCTATTGAGATTATTTTTGATGAGTCCCAAAGCTTGGGTAATCAAATCGTGTGGATATAATAAATTAAATATGATACTAAGATATATTATACTATTATGCGCACAGGCTGAGTGAAGATATGTTATGTTAGACACAAAAAATAATAAACCTCGAGTTAGCATAGGCTTGCCTGTGTACAATGGTGAAAATTATCTTAAAGATGCAATAAATTCTATCATGGCTCAAACATTTACAGATTTTGAGCTTATCATCTCTGATAATGCCTCAACAGACAGGACATCCGAGATTTGCAAGGCATATGCTGAAAAAGACATGCGCATACATTACTACCGGGCTGAAAAAAATCTTGGGGCTGCCTGGAACTTCAATCGTGTTTTCGAATTATCGGCTGGTGAGTATTTTAAGTGGGTTGCACACGATGACCTTGTGGCCCCGGACTACTTATCGAAATGCATAGAAGTGCTTGATAACGATGATTCAATTATCCTGTGTAATTCCAAAGTAGAATTTATTAATGAATATGGGGAAGTTATTGCAGCTTATATAATGAAACAAAATAATGTGAATTCACGCAAATCGCAGGATCGATTTGGCTACCTGATCTATTTCAATCATTTTTGTTTTGATGTTTTCGGGTTGATACGCTCGGATGTACTTAGAAAAACCACACTCATAAAATCTTACCCTGGTTCAGATAGGGCTTTACTTGCAGAACTCAGTTTAATCGGTCGATTTTACGAGATCCCTCAATTCCTTTTCTTGCACAGGGAACATGAAGAACGATCAACCAGGGCATACTCGAACCTCCAGCTGCGTGCAGGCTGGTTCGATACATCAAAAGAAGGGAAAATTACACTGCCGCGCTGGAGAATCTTTTTTGAATATTTAATATCGGTCAATCATTACTCTCTGGGCATGTATGACAGAGCATGCTGTTATGCCCATCTGGGAAATTGGCTCCGAATGTATTACAGGGGAATGGCGAAAGAGTTGATATTTGCTTTTAAATACTCATTATCATATGATTCCAAAGATAAAATTAAATAGTGAACCGACATTACCTATCGACAGGTTATCAAAATGACAAGTATTTTATTAATTATAGCGGTAAAAAAACCGAATAAATTCAGTTCTTACCCAAAAATTCCCCTAGGCGTTAGCTACATTGCTTCATACTTACGCAAATACAATGACTCTGTGCAAGTAGACATAATTGAGCGTTCTTACGAACATGATGTTTCGGATCTGGTAAGAAAATATAACCCTGATATCGTGGGGATCTCAAGTTCAACACAAAATTATAACTCCGCCTGTTCAATTGCCAGTCAGGTAAAAGCAATTGATAAAGAAATATTAACCGTAATTGGTGGCCATCATATAACAGCCTTGCCGCAAAACCTGGACAGGGCGATTGACGTTGGGGTCCTGGGCGAAGGTGAAGAAACATTTTCTGAAATAGTCCGGGCTTATGAAAAAAATGGTCCGGGTAAACTGCCATTTAATGATATTCCGGGCGTAGTTTTCTGGAATGAGGGAAAAATTCTGGCTACGAACAAGAGGAACCTGATCAAACCCCTTGATAAAATTCCTTTTCCGGCACGGGATATATTCACTATCGGGGAAGAAGCCAATATTTTAACATCCAGGGGATGCCCATACAAATGCACGTATTGCGCTGCAGGGAGTTTTTGGAGTACGGTTCGTTTCCACACCCCTGAGTACGTAGTAGGAGAAATCAAGGATGTTATTTCAAAATATAAAGTGAAAGCTATCAGCATAGATGATGATCTTTTTATTGCAGACCCGAAGAGAGTAAAAGAGATATCCAGGTTGATCCAGGAAGAAGGGATAAATAAAAAGGTTCGTTTTTTCTGCCACTGCCGTGCTAATCTTCTCAATGAGGAAATAGCCGGGCATTTGAAATCAATGAATGTAGAAAAAATTGGCATTGGCTTTGAAACAGGTTCTGAAACTGTTTTAAATCGAATCAAAAAAGGATCTGTTTCCATGCAACAAAATAAAAATGCATTAAAAGTTGCAAAGAAATTCGGTTTTACAGTCCATGGTTATTTCATGATAGGATCGCCAAATGAAACCAGGGAAGAAATGATGGAGACATATGAATTTATTAAAGATAGTCCCATTGATAGTTTTGATCTTTCGGTTATGATCCCATTTCCAGCTACAGAAATCTGGGATTATGCCATATCCAGGAATCTGGTCGCAGAGGATATGAACTGGGACCTTTTAGATATGGATTTTGTAGAAAATAATAAAGAATATTTAATCCTGGACGACAAGGTGTCAAAAAAAGACCTGAATAAATTATATTTCAAAATAAAGAATGAAATAAACAATAAGAGAAAAAAGAGAACCTGTGAGAAAGTATTTGGAAAAAAATTAGGACCTTTAGTATATCCCCTTACCAACATTCCGGGTGTTTATGAACTCGGAGGAAGTTTATTAACAAAACATGGCTGATGGTTAATTATATAATATTTCATATACAAGAATATTATGCTTACCATTTTCATATATCAATCTCAGATCATTCGAATTCGCTTCGTTCTTATCCATCAAAAATGCCAGCTCAGGTCTTAATTCAACAATTCTTCTGTCAATTATGATGTGAGTTGCTTTATGATATTTTGCATAATAGAGTAATTGTGAATAATTGGCATACGGTAATGGCAGCCATATTCTTTCCGAGTAGAATGAAACCCATGGATCTCTGGACAGTATTATGGAATCTCCAGGTGAATTGTCCCTCAACCATAATCCTGCTTCTTTATGCTCTACCGGATAATTCGAATGATAAATTGTTATCATCATGGGTATTAATGATAAAATTGCAACTATCAATACTATATTTTTTAAAAGAAAGCCTTGTCTGAAGCGACCTTTAGCATTGTTATTAAGATTAGTATCTAACCATGTCTGCACTTCATTGATCCCGTTAGCAGCCCAGACTATAGCCAATGGCAATACCGGCGAAATGTATCTGGAATCCAGATGAAATAGTGGATATATTAGTAAAGGATACGCTATAAAAACAGCAATGAAAAGTTCCTTTTTTAGACGCTGAATGGTCCAGTTTTGTCTAAAAAGACCTGCTCCCACCAGCATAATAAGCAATGGTGGGAAAATAGAGGTAATGTATTTTATATATTGTTCTTCACTATTTTGTATATACCTTCTGGCAATTACAGCAGGATTATTTATCAAATAATCAAATAAACTGCTATTTTGAGTCATTAATATTTTTATTTCTTTTCCATCGTCTGTTAAACCGAAAACATTCTTTTCAAAACTGATTGCATCAGAAGTATTTTCTCCATAGATCGTGTTGATAATATCCCTATTTCCTAATGTCCATCTTCCTGTCTGGTCATGAAAAAATAATAAGTAGGGTGATAGGACCGCTAAAAAGCTTATTAACATTATAAGACAGCAAATCAGGGCTTTTTTCCATTGGGTTCTTTGTCCATTATCCTTTTCGAAATATATCAAGGTCAAAACCATGAGGATAACAAGATAACCGATAGCATCTGGTCTTGTTAAGTAAGATAAACCCAAAATTATTCCAGAAAAAAGATACAAAACTTTTGTTTGTTTAGTAAGCGCCGTATAACCCACCAAAGCACTACACACAATTAAAAAGGTATATGTCGATTCTGTTAATGTTTGTGTTGAGTAATTGATAAGTACCCAGTAGAGTGCAGCAATAAATGAACAAATAATAGCCACTTTTTGGGAGTACATTTTCCTGGCAAAGAAATATAATGGTACGATCAATAAGCTTCCAAATACTACAGAAACCAGACGCGCTGATAATTCCAGGTTTTTAAAAAGCATTGAGAAAATGCCAATCAGCAGGGGATAGAGTGGCGAAAAAAACAAGTTGATTTGCCCCTGTATGCTTACATATCCAATTCCACTAATCAAATTTTTACCCAAAACAGCATATTCAGCACCATCATGGGTTATGAATTGCTGGAACTGAAGAAAAAAAATACGAATAACAAATGCTAATATTGTCAATCCAATAATATAAATAATTTCTTTTTTATCTAAAGAATTCTTTGAAAACATTATATTATTGAACGTGAATTTTATACTATATAAATTTATTATCAAGCGCTCAAGCGCTATCATTACAATGATAATTATAATTATTCTTATTTTATTTTTTTACTGCGATATATTTATAAGGAATGAAGTTAAAATCGTGTCACTCAATATTTGGAGATTTAAACTAAAAAAAAGGTGATCTTATGGTTAAAAAGATAGTGTGGAATTCGACTTTAATATTAGTATGTATAGGTATATTATTAACAACAGCATCCGGGGTGGCTGCATACAACCTTTCAGGTTATAAGATCAACACTCTTGACGGTTCTGGGATACCGGATTGGAATATCACAGTAACAAATGGCTCAATGCAAACAAGCACATACACAAATATTGATGGTTCTTACAATTTTATAAACCTTGAAAATGGCACCTACACAGTAACTGAAGAACTGAAAAGAGGATGGACGAACATAACTCCATTATCACGGGAAATCACGATATCAGATCAGGATGAACTGAACGTTAACTTCAGCAACGAACCACCTCAACAAATTGTTTCTGATGATTTCAGCGCTCCAGCGCTCAATACCTCGCTCTGGACACCCATAAAACCATTATTGGACTCTTCCACATTTGATGTAGTGGGTTCGGGCACGAAGGATGCGTTGTTATCAATCGCGGTCCCTGGTAGTACAAGACATGATATCTGGGGTGGAGTAATTGGTGCCCCGAGGATCATGCAGAAGGCTGGCGACACAGATTTTGAGATCGAGGTCAAGTTCCAGTCCCCTATGGGGTCGCAGTCTCAAATGATGGGAGTACTTGTCCAGCAGGACATAAATAAATATATCAGGTTTGATTTTGATAGTGACGGTTCCAAGACCAACATTATAGCTGCAACTTTTGCTGATGCCACTTTTGCCAACAGGACCCAGACAATCTGGATAAATACAAGAATCAGCGGCTCTCCCAGCCCTGTTCCACTGTATATGCGTGTGAAAAGGGCAGGAGACCAGTGGACTCAGTCATTTTCTACAGATGGAATTAACTGGAATACAAGCATCATTTTCACGTTTGGAATGAATGTGACATCGGTTGGACCCTTTGCAGGTAATAGCAATTATGCTGCTATAAGTACACCACCACATAACGCTCTTATAGATTATTTCTTCAATACGAATTCCCGCATAGTCCCTGAAGACGCACCACCTGCAGGATCGAAATTCAACATTTCAGGTTACAAGATAAATGCAAGTGATGGTACAGGGATAGAGGGATGGAATATCTCCCTAAAGAATGGCACTTTTGAAACAAACACATTTACCGACATTAATGGGCACTATAATTTCAATGACCTTTTAACCGGCATATATACAGTGACAGAAGAAAAGCGAATAGACTGGATTAATGTGACGCCCTTCTTCCAGGAAATCGAAATGATATATGGGGACATGTCAAATGTTAACTTCACAAACCGACCAATAATCCCGACATACAATGTCTCAGGCTTCAAGATCAATGCCAGTGATAGTACCGGACTATCTGGCTGGAATATCACAATAAGGAATTCCACAAATGCAGAAAAAAGCACAATAACTGGCAGTAACGGCTTCTATGAATTTTCGAACCTTATAAACGGCACATACACAGTATCTGAAGAAATGAGGTCAGAATGGACGAACGTCACTCCATTATCTATGGAATTTACCATCTCAGGCCAGGACATATCCAATAAGAACTTCACAAACCGAGGAATAATACATAAATATAATGTGTCAGGTTACACGATCAATGCCAGTGATGGAAAGGGAATATCCGGCTGGAATATCTCCATAAAGAATTTATCGATGCAGATGAATACATTGACTGATACGAATGGTTTTTATGAATTCAAGAACCTTGTAAATGATACATACACAGTAATCGAAGAGGCCGATTCAAACTGGACTAACATAACTCCAGCGTCCAGGGAAATCACGATATCAGGCCTCAATAAACAGAATGTGAACTTCACTAATCTCCCTGTGTTTATCGTCTCAGATGATTTCAGTGCTCCGGCGCTTAACACTTCGCTCTGGACGATTATCAATCCAGGGAGCGAGTCAACCATTACCCTTGTTGGTACTGGCACCACTGACGCTTTGTTATCAATCGCTGTACCTGGAGGTACAGCACATGATATCCTGGAAGGAAAGAATGATGCTCCAAGGATCATGCAAAAAGCAAATAATAAAGATTTTGAGATCGAAGTCAAGTTCCAGTCAGCGCTGACCTCAGAAATCCAGATACACGGAGTGATCATAGAGCAGGACGTTAATAATTATATAAGATACTCTCTTCAAAGTGATGCGGCAGGTACAGAGATATTTGCTGGAACTTTTGCCAATGGCGTCACTACAGTTAAAGCATATGATACGATCAGTGGCTCACCCAGCCCTGTTCCAATGTATATGCGAGTAAAGAGGGCAGGGAACCAGTGGACACTATCATATTCTTCAGACGGTGTGACCTGGAACACAGGCGCCATTTTCACTCATGTATTGAAGGTTACATCTATCGGACCCTTTGTAGGCAATAATGGTATGATTCCACCCGCATATACCGGTCTGGTAGATTATTTCTTCAATAACGATTCCCGTATAAGCCAGGAAGATATACCCAGATTCAAAATCTCAGGCTTCATTAATAATATTAATGGCTCCGGGATAGAAGGGTGGAATGTCACATTATCGAATTCCACGATGCAGATAAGCACATTAACTGATATTCATGGCCAATATAATTTTGGAAACCTTGTAAACGGTACTTACACAATATATGAAGAAGTGCAAAGAGGATGGACGAACTTCACTGCGGCGTCCAGGCAAATCACAATATCAGACCATAACGAACTGAACGTGAACTTCACAAATAAACCGCCAATAACGATAGTCTCGGATGATTTCAGTGCTCCGGTACTTAACACCTCGCTATGGACATTCAGCAATCCACTGGGTGACTCATCATATAGCGTATCAGGTACAGGTACAAAAAATGCCCTTCTATCAATCTCGGTTCCGGGTGGCTTATATAACCCTCATGATATTTGGAACGGGCAAATTAATACACCAAGGATAATGCAGAATGCCAGTAACATTGATTTCGAGATAGAGGTCAAGTTCCAGTCCCAGATGAATCAAAATGCGCAGATGCTGGGAGTGATTGTCCAGCAGGATGTCAACAAATACATAAGGTTTGATCTGGAAACAAATGCATCTTCCACAAGGACAGTGGTAGCCACCTTTGAGAATGCCACTTTTTCCAACCGGATACAGTCGATCAAGACATTAGGCAGAATTAGCGGCACTCCCAGCGTTGTTCCCATATACATGCGTGTGAAAAGAGCAGGAGACGACTGGACAATGTTTTATTCATCTGATGGCACGACCTGGAATACTGGTGTCACATTCAAGTTTGTAATGGATGTCAGATCGGTCGGTCCCTTTGTGGGCAACAGTGGTCTTCCAACGCCAGCAAATACCGGTGTTATTGATTATTTCTTCAATACGAACTCTCCCATAATCGATGAAGATCCTTTGAAATCCAATATTTCAGGCTTTAAGATCAATGCAAATAACAATACCGGTATCCAGGGCTGGAACATCACACTTTCCAATTCCACAATGCAGATAACAAAATCAACTGACGTTAAAGGCTCATATAATTTCAATGACCTTTTTAACGGCACATATACAATATCTGAAGAACAGAGACCAGGATGGGCGAATACTACCCCAATATCCCGGCAAATCACGATCATGGGCCAGAACATAACCAACGTGAACTTCTCAAACCAGCCAATAATTAATACATACAATGTTTCCGGTTACAATGTCAATGCCAGTGATAACCAGGGAATGCCTGGATGGAACATCACCATAAGAAATTCAAATATACAAATAAGTAAACTCACAGGTCCGGATGGCTTCTATGAATTCAAGTATCTTGAGGACGGCACTTACACAATATTTGAAGAACTGCAATCAGGCTGGACGAATACATCTACAGCATCCAGGGGATTAACTGTCTCAGGCCAGGACATATATAATGTGAACTTCACGAACCAGAAATTGATAACTAAATACAATCTTTCAGGTTTCAAGATCAATGCCAGCGATGGCAAAGGAATTTCCGGATGGAATATCACGATAATGAATTCCACGATGCAGGTAAATACGGTCACCAATGCGTCCGGCTTCTACAAATTCCCAAACCTTCTTAACGGTACATACACAGTTCTTGAAGAAAAGAATCCTGACTGGATCAATGTTACTCCAGTCTCACAGGAGATCACAATAACAGGCAAAGATGAACAGAATGTGAACTTCACTAATAAACCACTGGTTATTATCTCCGATGATTTCAGCGCTCCCGAACTTAACACCTCGCTCTGGACTATTTTTAATCCACTTGGTGACTCGATTGTTACCACGACAGGTACAGGTACCAGAAATGCATTATTATCGATCTTTGTCCCTGGAGTTACAGAACATACCATCTGGTATGGAATAAATAATGTCCCAAGGGTCATGCAGAATGCAAGCAACAAGGATTTCGGGATTGAAGTCAAGTTCCAATCCCAGCTGGCATCGGATACCCAGGCCCAGGGAGTGATCATCCAGGAGGACATGAATAAATACATCTGGTTTAACTTTGAAAGTGACGGGACTTCTACAAGGATAATCTCGGGCAATTTCACCAATGGATCATACATTCTTGGAGCCTTTGCCACAATTGGTAGCTCTCCCAGCGCTGTTCCTCTTTATATGCGTGTTAAACGAACAGGAGACAACTGGACTATGTCTTATTCCCCGGATGGAATAACATGGACAACTGGCTTCAATGTCAAGTATTCATTGAAAGTGTCCTCAGTAGGACTCTATGTAGGAAATAGAGGCTATATACCACCCGCCCATACCGGTCTTATAGATTATTTCTTTAATACTGACTCTCCTCTACTTGACGATTTACCCCCGGCAGGCACGACATTCAACGTTTCAGGCTATAAGATAAATGCCAGCGATAATACCGGGATAGAAGGCTGGAATATCACTTTAAAGAATGACTCTTTAGAAACCAGCAAGTTAACGGCTGCTAACGGCTATTACAATTTCACCGGTCTTTCAAGCGGCACATATACGGTGACTGAAGAAACAAGATCAGGATGGAAGAATGTCACACCTGCCTCCCGGAAGATCGAATTTATCTATGATGATCTCCAGAACATTAACTTCACAAACCAGCCGATAATCCCCACATACAACATTTCAGGTTACAAGATAAATGCCAGTGATAACCGTGGTCTTTCCAACTGGAATATCACCATAAAGAACGGCACAATGCAGACAAGCAAGTTCACTAACAGCAGTGGTTTCTATAATTTCAATAACCTTGTAAATGGTACATACACAGTATTTGAAGAAATCAAGCCTGATTGGAGAAATCTCACTCAGTCATCCCAGGAAATAACGATCCAGGGCCAGGACGTACCCGGCGTGAACTTCACCAACCAGCCGATAATTCATACCTACAACGTTTCAGGTTACAAGGTCAATGACAATGACGGTACCGGGATCCCGGACTGGAATATCACAATAAGGAATTCCACAAATGCCCAACAAAGCACATTGACCGATAGTACCGGCTCCTATAATTTCATGAACCTGGTGAACGATACATACACCGTTTATGAAGAAAATAGGCCAGGCTGGAAGAATATCACATCTTTATCCCAGCAGGTAATAGTTTCAGGAAGCGATAGACAGAACGTGAACTTCAGGAATAAACCAGTGGGTATTGTCTCAGATGATTTCAGCGCTCCGACCCTGAACACCCAGCTATGGACAATTATTGATCAACAAAATGACTCATCATATACCATGGAAGGTACAGGTACATCAGATGCAGTGTTAAACATCAGCATACCTGCAGGTAAATCGCATGACCTGGATAAAACCATCAATGCGTCGGGGATACTGCAGACGGTCAGTGTCAACGATTTTGAAGTCGAGGTCAAGTTCCAGTCCCTGATGAACAGGACAGTTCAATCGCAGGGGATCGTAGTGGCGCAGGATATGAACAATTTCCTCCGCTTTGATTTCTATAGCGCCAATTCGAAGATCAATGTTTATGCAGCTTATGTCACAGGTGGGGCACCATCTAATAGGATTGCCCCAAAGATTATTGGTGCAGTTTCCAACAGCTCGATCCCTCTCTACATGCGTGTGAAACGGTCTGGGAACCTGTGGACACAGAATTATTCATTTGACGGCATAAATTGGATAAGTTCCGGAAATTTCACGCAAGCATTAACAGTGACCTCGGTAGGACCTTATGCAGGGAATGCAGCAGGAGCCACTGCGCCAGCTTTCAACGGCATGATCGACTATTTCTTTAATACTGCCTCCCTGATCCTCAATGAAGATCAATTGAAATACAATATCTCAGGATTCAAGATCGATGATACGAACGCCAGCGGCACATGGGATGCAGGTGAACAGGGAATTCCGGACTGGAAGATATCTCTTATCAATGATATAACAGGTCTGGAGATAGCCAACACAACCACCGATCTATCAGGTCACTACATATTCCATAACCTTACCAATGGCACATATAACGTAACAGAGGAATCAAAGCCTGAGTACATTGCCACTAACAGGACATATGCGGTGATCTCTATAGCAGGGACGGACATAAACAACCTTAACTTTACGAATTATATACCGCAACTGGCCCCGATAATCACCACCCAGCCTGCTAACCAGGCTGTAAAAGTGGGTAAGAACGCAACATTTACGGTAGTGGCAATAGGAACAAAACCCCTATCATACCAGTGGCGCAAGAATGGTGTTAACATTACTGGTGCGACAAATCCATCCTACACGACACCACCCACGACAATGCCAGATAACGGATCGACTTTTGACGTTGCCGTAACAAATCCGATAGGTACTACCATTAGCAATTCGTCAAAACTTTCAGTCACCAACAACATCGTTTCAGATGATTTCAACGGGGCGGAACTGAATCCATCTGTCTGGACGTTCATCAATCCTAAGAATGATGCACCATATACCATGACAGGTACCGCAATAAGCATCACAGTACCTGCCGGGACATCTCACGATATATTGCCAGCAGGAAACTTTGCACCACGCATCATGCAGACAGCAGCCAACTCGAATTTTGAAATCGAGACAAAATTCCTGTCCCTGCTGACCGCACATATCCAGATGGAAGGTATGATCGTCCAGCAAGATACCAACAACTATCTCAGGTTTGACCTGTTGAGGTATAAGACAAGCAACATGGTCATGGCAACCATTTATAATGGGAGCCTTACCTCGAATACCATATATTCAACAGTTATTCCGGGAAACCCGTTATATTTGCGAGTTAACAGGACAGGTGACAACTGGAAAGAGTTTTACTCATACGACGGTAAGAACTGGACAGCAGCCGCAAACTTCAGCTATCCATTGATCGTTTCCTCGGTAGGACCCTTCGTCGGGAATACGGCCAGCAATCCTGAATTCACCGGCATAATTGATTATTTCTACGAGAACTCCAATAGACCTCCCCCACCACCACCTCAACCCCCCACCATTACTCTCTGGTACGGTAATACCAGACCTTTGGACAAATTGGTGTTCCCCAGCAGTGGGTGAACATCCTGGGCAATGTGAAGGACCCGGATGGGGTCAGTTCATTGAACTATTCCCTGAACAATGGGAATGTAACGAGACTATCCATAGGACCCGATACCCGTCTTGAATCAATCGGTGATTTCAATGTAGAGATCAACCACACTGACCTCCTGTGCGGAAATAACCAGTTAGTCCTTACAGCGGCAGATGCCCTTGGAAATTCAGGGAATCAAAATGTATCGATCAATTACTCCTGCAACAATGTATGGCCTCTACCTTATAGTATCAACTGGAGCAATTCAGCCAGTATCCAGAACGTCTCGCAGATCGTCGATGGCCTGTGGACAAAAGAAGCAACCAGTATCCATCCAGCCATAATCGGTTACGATCGTCTGATAAATATCGGTGATATGACCTGGAAGGACTATGAGATCAAAGCACCGATCACCATCAATGCTCTTGGCTCTTCGTCCTTTGGTCCGAACTTTGGATTTATTACGAGATGGCAGGGTCACTGGGACTGGCGCAGCGGCCTGCCTTCCTCATGGCAATTTAAACAGCCAAGACCTACATGGTATCCCCTGGGCGCCTTAGGTGTATACATCTGGGTACCCACGCTGAATGACTACAGATTGCGTATCATAGGGAACAACATGGCGCTTATCGCGGACGATACCAGCGGAACCCATCTGGATGTGGGCGTTCCCTATATGTTCAAGATGAGTGTGATGACCGAAGGGACAAGAACTAATTATACCCTCAAGGTATGGCAAAAGAACCAGTCCGAATCTACCGCAGTGACCATCAGTGGTTATGGGCCCACCGGAGAATTGAAACAGGGTTCAGTCCTGCTTGCAGCTAATTATGCCAATGTCAGCTTCGGGGACATCAGTATCAGGCAATTGTACGACAGCCCTGACATTTGTTGTGTATCGGTTGAAGCACATGAATATAATGCAACTGTAAATTGGATCACAAGCAAGCCGGCTTCAGGCAGGGTTTCATACGGATTAAGCACAGGTTATGAGCTCGGTACTGTGTCAAATGGAACAATGGCCATATCCCATTCGATCCTCCTGAATAATCTCCAGCCAGGAACCAGATATTACTATCTGATCAACTCTTCCGATATCGGAGGAAATTATACAAATACATCTGACCTGAACCTGGACTTTAATACATTGGATATAACTGCCCCGAACATAACAATGCAGCCTTTGGACAAGACGACATTCAATGGGTTAACAGCGACATTCAGTGTTGTGGCCTCAGGAACTGCACCGTTGAGTTACCAGTGGATGAAGAATGGAGTTGACATAACAAGTGCGACAGGTTCTTCCTACACAACTCCAACAGTAACCCTATCAGACAACGGTACAAAGTACAGTGTTCGTGTATGGAACGATTATGGCAGTGTAACAAGCTATGAGGCAACACTCACGGTAATCGAACAAATTGTAGTACCGTGGTGGGATACAGCCCGAAGATTCCGCATACCTGTCACAATTGATCCGGCAGGGTTTGAACGATCTGAAAAACCAGTTGACGTGAGCATTAACTTCACCCAGATGCTAAGCGTACTCGGACAGGCCGGTGCGCTTGATGAAACTTCTATCCGTGTTGTTGAAACAGATAGCAGCGGATTGATATTGAGCGATACGGTGCCATTCCAGTTCGATAAAGACACGGGCTTCAATGCAGTCACTAAAGCCTCTGGAACTGTCGTTTTCATTATGACCGGCACCACGCCGGCAAACACGAACAGGTATTACCA
>CABMCA010000126.1 GCA_902384525.1 uncultured archaeon | reverse complement strand
TTAACCTGTTAAGCTCCGCCTGTAGTTTTCGTTCAGCCAGAGAATCGTTGTACAGGCGTCGGCATGTGGAAAGTGTACTATTCAGTTTAACTTCCTGATTATTATTCGGGTATAATCTGAATTGGTACGTTTTTCTCATGCTACTTCCTGTTTCGGTATAGCAGGATATATGCTTTAGGAGAGGGAAGGGAAAGTATTCCAGGGGGTACGATTCATCCAGCCCTTCCAAAGGGTTGGCGTTCTCTACCCCTTGATCCCAACGCTGTAAAATTGCACTTCATAAATTATTTATAAGTTTGAACCACAACCTATTTTTAGTATGATCGAATATGTATTATCATGGATTTACGCCAATGCAAGAAGGGTTGTGAGGTATGCACACCATGCGAGGATTGCAAAGCTCCACAGTTCAATGTGAATGTGATGTGCGGAAGCTGCCTGCAATGTGAGACCCCACATGTTGAAATGTATGAATGGAAATAATTGAAATCTGGTAATTGTTTTTTCCCGGTAATGCACTAGAGCAATCTATATCTCCTTTTAATTCAGAACTCTATCTAATCAATATGCATCCACAACATTAATTAACCCGGTGAAATATATAACTGTTGCACTATACAGGTGCACAATGGTAGAAAAGAAGGAGATACTTAAGATTTTAGATGGTTACGATAAGGAGAATATAGCTATTGCTACTGTTTGTTCACATAGCAGCCTTCAGATATTTGACGGGGCCAGGAAAGAGGGTTTCAAGACCATTGGGATAAGTGTCGGATCGCCTCCAAAATTCTATGATGCCTTCCCGAAGGGAAAGCCGGATGAATTTTTCATTGTTAAAGATTATAAGGAAATCCTTTCAAAAACAAAAGAGCTTGCAGCAAAGAATGCGATCATAATCCCGCACGGGTCTTTCGTGGAATATCTTGGTCATGAAAATTTCCAGAAGCTTCGCCTTCCCACATACGGAAACCGAAGCGTTCTTGAATGGGAATCAGACCGGGATATGAGCCGCAAATGGCTGGAATCAGCGGGAATAAAAATGCCGCGCCAGATAAAGAATCCGGAAGATATAGATTCTCCTATGATGGTCAAGTATTATGGCGCAAAAGGCGGAATGGGATTTTTTGTTGTCAAGAACTATTCTGATTTCCAGAAACGGATCAATCCTGCTGAAAAATACACCATACAGGAATTCGTTCTCGGGACACGTTATTACATGCATTATTTCTATTCACCAATCAAGCATGATGGCTATAAGCTGAGTATCGGGTCACTTGAACTGCTTGGCATCGACAGGCGTGTTGAATCAAATGCGGATGAGATATTCAGGATCGGTTCCCCGACTGAGCTTGCAGAAGCCGGCATATATCCGACTTTTGTAGTGACAGGAAACCTGCCTCTTATGATCCGGGAATCACTTCTTCCCAAGATTTTCGAGATGGGGGAGAAGGTAGTGGAGAGATCGCTTGAGCTGTTCGGGGGCATGATAGGGCCATTCTGTCTTGAAACTGTTGTAACAGACACACTTGAATTAAAAGTTTTCGAGATATCAGCCCGCATAGTTGCAGGGACCAATCTTTTCATTTCCGGTTCGCCATATTCGGATCTGATAGAAGAAAATTTATCCATGGGGCGGCGTATGGCTCGCGAGATAAAAGTTGCACTGGATACTGATTCGCTCCCGGAAGTAATATCATGATGCAGAAAAAAGAATATGATGTCATTATTGTAGGCTCAGGACCTGCAGGGATGTTTGCAGCCTATGAGCTTGCCGAAAAGATGGATGTCCTTGTCATAGACATGGGCCGTGATATTAAAGAACGGGAGTGCAAAATGAAGCGCCGTGGCATCTGCACCCATTGCGACCCGTGCGATATTATGTGCGGTGTGGGCGGCGCGGGGACATATTCTGATGGGACTCTCAACCTTCGTCCGGACATCGGGGGGGATCTTGCCGAGCAAACCGGTGATGCTGAATACGCATGGCAGCTTGTTGATTATGTGGATAAGGTATTCCTGAAATACGGAGCTCCTGACCATCTTTATATTCCTAAAGGCGACGAGGTGGAGCAACTAAAGCGAAGGGCAGCGTCTGTCGGAGCGCGGTTCATTGAAATTATCCAGAGGCATATCGGGTCTGATAATGCGCCCATAGTTATCGAAAATTTTGAAAAGGACATGAAAGAGAAAGGCGTTGAGTTCCTGCTTGATACGAAAGTAGAGGATCTGGTCATAGAAGAAAATACCTGCAAAGGTATTGTTTTATCGGACGGTACAAAGATCAGTTCCCGCTTTACTATCATTGCGCCCGGGAGGGTAGGCGCGAAATGGATCGATGAGATTTTGCATAAACACAAAATTGAGGCAAAATATGCTCCCATTGATGTGGGAGTAAGGGTTGAAGTCCCTTCGATAATAATGGACCCGATAACATACATAAATCATGATCCCAAATTCCACATCCAGACAAAGACATATGATGATTTTGTGAGGACTTTCTGTACTAATGAGAGGGGTTTTGTGGTAAAAGAAGAATATGAGGATTTTATCGCCACTAATGGCCATTCCATGACGAATGAGCAATCAGAGAATACGAATTTCGCTTTTATCGTCAGGGTCGAACTCACCGAACCCATCGAGAATACAGTACGCTACGGAAGGTCTATCGCAAAGCTTGCAACAACTATCGGTGGTGGGAAACCTGTGATACAGAGGATGGGCGATCTGCGTCGCGGGAGACGAACCACCCAGAACAGGCTTAAAAAGAACCAGGTCATAAATACACTTAAAGATGTGACGCCAGGGGATATTTCCATGGCCCTGCCGCACCGCATCGTTACCGATATAAGGGAAGGGCTTGATGTATTAAATGAGATTATACCGGGTGTAGCGTCGGATTCAACACTATTATATGCCCCTGAGATAAAGTTTTATTCGATGCAGGTAATTGTTGACCGTGACATGGAGTCAAGCGTCAGGAATCTTTTCGCAGCCGGGGATGGTGCAGGGCTTTCAAGGGATATTGTGAATGCTGCGGCAACTGGTGTGATTGCAGGAAGGGGAATATTGAAGAAAGTTTGAATTCCTGAGCAAATAAATGATGGAGATTCCATCACCATCTTTTTATACTATTATAATCATAAGTATCATCACATAAAAGGATGCAATTATTATGGCCGACTCGAGTGAGTTTGAAAAGTATTGTACTCAGACACTGGAAGTATATTTCGGGGAGTTGGCAGGTGGAATTGTAAATAATATAAAGGCAAGGAAAAAACTGACTGATAAATCAAATATCAGCGATTTTAAGGAATTTATCGACCTTCTTGAAATCAATACAGGTATACTGGCAGGAAAAAATACGGCTAACGATATTGGAAATATATTAAGACGCAATGCCCTTGATTTTGTGGAGAATAAGAAAAAACCGGAACATATCTTAGATAGTGATATGGAAAAAGAAATATATACTTTTTTGGACAAAAACACATTACCCACTGAACGGGATATTGCCGATTATGCTAAATACCTGACATTGAAATATGGCGGCAAGGCGAAGAATGTTGAAAAAGAAATAATTGAAAAAATTAAAGACCAGATAAAAAAGACAATCAGCCGGAACAGAATAAATGCAGAAATAAAGGATTTACTTTCAAGATTCCAGGAGCCCACGAAAAACGATATTGATGATTTTATACATTATATTCGTCTCTCAAAACTGGTTTTTGAGGAAAATGAACTGAGGGATGAGATTGAAAAAGAAAGGCTTTACAGGAAATTCCATGGGCTGCAGGATACTGTAATACCATCACAGATCAATGAACTTGTCAATTTGATCAAAAATACAACCAATAAAGATGCGCTCAGTAAAAAATTAGGAAAACAGGAACTAAGCTATCTTATCAAGGATGAATCCGGAGTTTCCGACAAATCAGTCTCAGAATTCATAAAACTCATGACACCTTCTGAAGATGATACAAGGGATACGCTTGAAGACCTTGGGCTTAAACATCTTATCAGTGATAAATAAATGTTATCGATTGCCTGGAGGAGATTAATTGACTAAAATTCGACCGGCTCCTAAGAAAAAGAAGGGGATAAAAAAAAATCTAAAAAGCATTGAGAGCGGGAAGGATATTGCTAAAGTAAAACTCTGTACGAAAAATAAGAAACGAATTAAAATCGTAAAAAAGTTAAAGCCTGAGAGAAAAAAGATAGCAAAATTTTTTTCTGATGAGAAAAAGGATCTCGATGTTGTTGAAAAGGCTATGACATTACCTGTTCAAAACAATAATTCAAATCCATTGGAAAAACTCATTGAACCAAATGGCATAAGAAAAGGACAAAATCCCATTATTGAATCGAACCGTTTTTTTTACGATATTCCAAAAACAAATTACTTCATAATATTATCTATTTTATCAATAATAATATTCATGGTCGCAGGATATGTTTTTCCAGCAACTGATGAAGATATCATCCATAATAAAGTGATCTGGACAAATGATGGGAACTATGATAGGGGACTTTTCAATCAACTATATACATCGGTAGCTTTTACATTGGGTGTATTCTTGCTGGGATATTATATATATTCAACTTTTATAAAATTAAATGTGAAATATTGGTATTTATTTGAAACGGGAGTCCTCTTAATGTTCTTTTTTGGATTAGGGAAGATTGGAGAATTGGTCTATAATCATGTAATATTTGATATTTTCAAGGATCTGGTTCTTCCGGTTGCATTGATGGTACTGGCATTTGCATCGTATAAGATATATAAAGATTTGATCGGAGTCATCTAAAATGGATTTTAGCTATTATTATCCTGTTTTATCTGCAATAAATTTCGTGGCTGCAATGTTATGCGTTTATTATGGAAAAAAATTGTACGATTTCACCAGAGGAGCCGCAGATTTCTGGTTGTTCCTTTCTGTTTTTATTTTTAGTCTTGGAGGATATATTATTTTTGATTTCGTAAGAAATTCAATACTTGTATCATTCAATTCTCCAATTATGGCTGCACAGGACCTGGCCATTACATTTGCAGCCTTATTTGCACTAATATCTGCGATCTATATTAAAAAAATGTTTGATGACATGCTCGGAGAATACTTGTAGATGATATGATAGATGATATGATATTTGACTGAGGAAATTCCTGGAGGATAAATGCCGGCAGATTCACTGAACATCGTTAAAATTTATCTTGAAACAAATATAGGTGATTTAGGCATTATAATTTTCCAAAAATCGGTTAAAAAATTGGGTATAGGAGTAAATCCATCCAAAAATGAAATTGAAAATCTGGTCTTATCACTAGAAAAAACTTTTGCAAGACTGTATGGTGAAAAAAGATCCCGGACTATTTTTGATGAACTGAGAAAAGAATTAATTAATTATGATACCTTTTTTTATAAATTTTTTGGAACAAAGATTGAAGACACATTAAATAATTTTTTCGAAATGAAAGGTATTCCTAAGGGAACGGAGATAACGGAAATTGCCAGCTTCTTGATCTCAAATGGTTATGAAGAAAATGAAAAAAAGCTAATAGGAAAATTGAAACAACTCACAAAAGAAAGAATTGTCCGCGATCTGAAAGGAAGCATATTGACCTCTGAGATCAAATCATTTCTTGACAAGAACCCATTGTACTCGGAAGCTGATAAGGAGATCTTTATTAATGAGATAAAGAAGAAGAAACTGGATATTAACGATATTGACCTGAAAGATAAAATCGAAAAAGAGAGGCTTTTCAGAAAATTCAATTATATAGAAAGGAAGGAGAACGAAGAAGAAAAAATTGCCAAACAATATGTGGAATTGTTCAATTCCAGATTAAAAAAAGAATATGATTATATTACGTCAGATATGGATATAATTTCGCTGATGAAAAAAAACCATTACATGTTTTTATATTTTAAAAGAAACTCAATTGGCTGATGAAAAATTACTTAAACAACAATGTAAACTTAGCAGCCAATGAAACTTTCCGAATTTGACTATCATCTTCCCAAAGAACTTATCGCCCAATCTCCAATAGAACCAAGAGATGCATCTAAATTAATGGTGGTGGGGCAACAGATCGAGAACCGTTTTTTCTGCGATGTCCTGGATTACTTTGAGGCCGAAGATACTCTTGTTCTTAACGATTCAAGAGTAATACCTGCAAAACTCATGGGAAAAAAAAGTACAGGCGGTCATGTGGAAGCGCTTGTTGTCTCAAGAAGTGACGCTGGTTATGAATGCATGATACGCGGGAAGAATATCCGGGAAGGTACAAAACTTAATTTTGGTGAGCTTGAAGCAACAGTGCTCCGGATATTGGAGAGGCCTAATACAAACAGGTATCTTGTTAATTTCAATTGCAATGGGAATCTTCCTGATATTCTTGAAAAAATAGGGGAAGCGCCGCTGCCTCCTTATATCAAACAAAAACTCGATGATAAGAACCGTTACCAGACTGTCTATTCGAAAGAAAAAGGCTCAATTGCAGCGCCAACAGCCGGTCTTCATTTCACGAACGAGTTATTGGAGAGGATAAAAGGAAGAGGCGTCAACATCGCTTATATCACTCTTCATGTAAGCCCCGGGACTTTCACGCCAGTTCAGGCTCAGGATATTGAAAACCATATAATGGAACCTGAATATATTTCTGTCCGAAAGGAAAATGCAGACATTATCAATGGAACCCCCGGAAAACTCATAGCAGCAGGAACAACAACGGTAAAGGCACTTGAAAGTTCATGCATTGATGGGAAAATAATAGAAAAAGAAGGGTTCAGTGAGCTTTTTATTTATCCATCATATCAGTTCAGGTCAAAAATTGATGCTATGATCACAAATTTCCATCTCCCTAAATCCACGCTCTTGATGCTTGTGAGCGCTTTTGCAGGCCGGGAACGGTTGATGGAGGCTTATAATGAAGCCATATCACATTCATACAGGTTTTACAGTTTCGGGGATGCAATGCTTGTTTTCAAGGGGGGGGGATAAATAATATGTACAGGCTGATCCACACAGATAAAAATACAGGAGCAAGAGCAGGAAAACTCATGACCAACCATGGCATCATCGATACTCCTGCATTCATGCCCGTTGCCACAAAAGCGACAGTGAAGACCCTTACAACCGATGAGCTGTACGAAATGGGAACAGAAGTGCTGATAAGCAATGCTTTTCACCTGTTGCTCGCTCCAGGGATGGAGGTTATCCACAGAGCCGGAGGCCTGCATAAATTCATGAACTGGAAGGGAGGCATATTCACGGACAGCGGCGGCTTCCAGATGATACGAAAGGATTTTCCATTCAAGATCAACGATGAAGGGATTATTTATAAGAACCTGCGGGATGGGAAAAAATATTCTTATACTCCTGAAATATGTCTTGAGAACCAGAAGCTGCTTGGGAGCGATGTGGCAATGATACTTGATGATTGCCCTGCTTATGGGAGTGAGTTTAGCGTTGTTGAAGCATCAATGGAAAGGACGATAAAGTGGGCGGCCATGGCAAAAAATGTGGAACAGAATCACGGACAGCTCTTTTTTGCCATACTCCAAGGCGGGACTTTTGCAGAATTGAGAAAAAGATGTGCTGAGGAACTGATCGAGATGGATTTTGACGGTTATGGGATAGGCGGCCTGTCGATTGGTGAGCCCAAGGAAATAATGAATGATGTTTTGAAGTTTAGCGTTCCGCTTGTCCCTGAAGATAAAGCGCGCTATCTTATGGGTGTGGGTTCACCGATCGAGATATTAAATGCGATCGAATCCGGCATCGATATTTTTGACAGCGCGTTCCCCACGCGAAATGCAAGGCACCAGACACTTATGACCTCAAAAGGGAGTATTGATATTGCGCGGAATAAATTTACAATGGATTTTTCACCGATAGATAAAAATTGCGGATGCTACACATGCAGGAATCATACAAGATCATACCTGCATCATCTTTTCAAGGAATCCGAATTGCTGGCGCTTCGGCTTGCCTCCATACATAATCTTCACTTTATCCAGTCAATAGTGAAAGGGGCAAGGGAAGCGATACTGGAGGACAGTTTTTCAGAATACAGGAAGAATGTGATAGCAGGTTTTGTTTGACTTAATGCTTCATTTTAACAACAACGGTTCCGGCTAAGCGATCCCCGAGTCTTTGTCTTTTCTCTGTGATCGCCATAACGATAAATCCCAATATGTAAAAGGAAGGTAAACTATCTATTATCCGCAAAACATTTCTCAACAGGGCTGCTAAAAAGTCACACGGCTCTCCATTCTCTTTAACAACAATAATCCCAAGGATCATCTTACCAACAGTCTGGCCTCTCCATGTTTCCAGTAATATGCCATAAAATATCCAGAGGAGCATTATAACTAATAAACTCATGAAAAAACCGCTTATCGCCGTCATCGGTGATCTGGCCGCAAGGCCGGGGACAATTGAAGCACCGACAATACTGAATGATAAAAATCCCATTACAAAATAATCAATTATTACGGCAAAGATCCTGTGCAGGACAACATCTTTCTCAGTCCCCATTTCACCTCTGGAAGATACGTTTATGGCAACAGTAGAGATTTTCAGGTTGTTGCCGCATTTTGTGCAAAATTCCGCGTTATCCGAATTCATTGTTCCGCATTTGCTGCAATACATTTTTACACCTTGTTACAATATTTACTCATGGTATTAATTTGCTAATGATATTTAATATTGTTGATGTATTTTGAAAATTAAGAAACATATAAACACAAGAAATCAAATGTAACCATCATGAAATTCCAGATTCTCAATGCTGACTATACCTACAGCGATGATTTGCCTGTAGTAAGACTTTATGGAAGAGATGAGTCTGGAAACAGTATATGCTGTTATGTGCCAGGTTTTGAACCTTATATTTATGCAAAAGCAAAGCCTGAATTGTCAGCTATTTTGCTGGAAAAGTTTAAAGAGCATATAAGAAGAATCGAGCAAGTAAAGCGGTTTGAACCTGTGGGTTATTTCAAGAATAAAACAAGCATGCTAAAGATCATCCTGTATGATCCGAAAAGCGTTCCTATCATCCGCGATGATGTCCGAAAAATGGTTGATGAGATATATGAGACAGACATCCTTTTCAGGAATAGGTATATGATAGATAAAGGGCTTGGCGGCATGGGTTGGGCAAAAGCGGAACCGGAAGGGGATACAATAAGCAATGAGGTCATAAGCGACCTGAAAATAACATCAAGGAATGTAGAACCTGTTGAAATCCTGAAAAACGCACCACTGCGCCATCTTGCATTTGATATCGAGTGCCTGCCATTAAATGGCGCCATGCCTGTGCCTGAAACTTCACCGATTGTGTTGATAAGCCTTGCTTTTGCGCCTGATTTTGATGGAAAGAAAACACTTGTGCTTGTCGGGAAGGGTGCAAAAGCAGATAATGAAACCGAGAGTTGTGGCAGCGAAGAAGCCATGCTGAAGCGATTTTTTGAAATAATAAAGAAATATGACCCTGATATCCTCGTGGGCTATAACTCAAACAGTTTTGATATTCCGTATATTGTTGACAGAATCAAAACACTTAATAGAAAAGGAGCACGGATAGAGCCGATCGCAGGGAGAGATGGCAGAGATCTTTATTATAAGAAAATCGGGAATGTTACAAGAATAAGCGTGATGGGTCGCATCGCTGTGGACGTATTACCTTTGCTTCGCAGGGAATTTTCACTCAAACAATATACATTACGAAATGCGGCAAAGGAATTGCTGGGTTCTGAAAAACTTGAAATACCATTCCTTGAAATGGAAACTTACTGGAAAGACAACGGCGAAAAGCTTTCAAAATTCATCGAATATTCAAGACGCGACTCTGAACTCGCACTCCTTTTCCTCTTGAAACTCCGGCTTATCGATAAATATATCGCTCTTGCAAGAGTGAGCGGGACTCTGCTTCAGGATATTCTCGATGGCGGGCAGACCCAGATGGTTGAGAACCTGATGCTTCGTGAATATATGAAAAATGATCGAGTGTTACCTGCGCGCCCAACAGGGGAAATGTCCGATGAGCGCTATGACGAAGGCGAAGAACTGGCCGGGGCTGAAGTCCTGCCTCCAAAGAAAGGTCTTCTTGAAAATATCGTCATCCTGGATTACAAATCACTCTACCCGACCATAATGATGGCGCATAATCTTTGCTATACAACTGAAGTTGTGGGAGAGCGGCCAGCTGATGTTATAGTAGCGCCAACAGGCGGTGTTTTTGTTTCAAGCAAAGTTGTAAAAGGTATTGTGCCATCCATTCTTGAAGATCTCCTGAACCGCAGGCAGGAGACGCGCGCTAAAATGAAAACAGCAAACGAGGAGGAAAAACGAGTTCTAGATGCCACACAGCTTGCGCTTAAGATTCTTCTTAACAGTTTCTACGGCTATTCGGGATATACAAGGGCGCGGCTGTACAGTTTGACCCTTGCAAGCGCCGTAACAAGCTTCGGGCGCGAGAATATCCTTAGAACGAAGGATTTGATAGAGAAGGACATCAGGGAAATAATCCTGAAGGATGGAAAAGCTTTCAAAAAAGATGAAAATATAAGTGGAAAACGTATTGGATTATCAGTGGTTTATGGAGATACGGACAGCGTTTTTGTGCATCTTGCTGATAAAGAGATTAACTTTGATGAGGCGCAGCTTGTGGGAAATACAATCGCAAATACCGTAACGGATTCTCTTGTTAAGCCAATGGAACTTGTTTTTGATTCCTTTGCCAGGCGCGCCATATTCCTTGCCAAGAAGCGATACGCTCTCCTTATCCAGGAGAAAACGGCGAAGGGCCTGAAGGAAAAGATAAAAGTGAAGGGAATGGAGACAGTTCGCCGCGACTGGTGCGAGCTTACCACAAAGACCATTGAGAAAGTCCTTGAACTTGTCCTGAAGGAAGGAAAAGTGGATGATGCCGTTCTTCTTGTTAAGAATACAATAAACAGCATAAAAACCATAGATGCCTCAAGCCCGCTTTTTGAAGATCTTATCCTGACACGCCAATATACAAAAAAAATTGAAAGTTACAAGAACAGGCAGCCACATATAACAGTAATAGAAAAACTCCAGAAAAGGGGCATAATCTCACATGTCGGAGACAGGATACCTTTTGTGATCGTGGCAGGCAATGCGATCTTTGTTGACCGTGCCGAAGACCCTGAATATGCACAGAAGAAAAACCTGCCTATTGATGTTGATTATTATATAAATAAACAGATACTTCCGCCTGTTGAACGGATATTATCTGATTTTGGTGTAACAAGAGAAATGTTAAGAGGGATGGGAGAAAGAAAGGTGCAGACTGAAACAAAGCAGAAACAATTATTTGAATTTTAGGAGAAAATATTTTGAAGACCCATCCCAGATGTGCGCCGTGTTTATTATCAAGAGTACAGTTCGAGGCAGAACTTTCCACAAAAGACCTGGAATTGCAGAAAAAAGTAATTATCGCAGGGATAGAAGTACTCAGGAAATACATGGTTGACGGAGCGGCGACCCATCTTTCCACAAAGATCCACAGGGAAGCGTACAGGATACTGGGAGACATTGACCCGTATTCAGAGAAAAAAAAAGAGAGCAATGTGGCTGCAATGAAGCTTTTGCCTCTTGCCAGGGAATTTGTATTTGTTTCTGAAAAAGACTCATTCAGGCGCGCAGTTCTTGTATCAATTATTGGCAACTCGTTTGATTTCGGAGTGCTCGGTTTTGACGCTGATAAAGCAACAGCTAAGGAAGCGATGCAAAAGCAGATCGAACACGGGCTTGATGTTGATGATTCCGATAAGATAAAAACGATGTTGAGCGACGTTGTCTATCTTGCTGACAACTGTGGGGAGATCGTATTTGATACGCTGCTGTTTGAGCAAATAAAAAAGCTCGGGGGCAGGATCACACTTGTTGTAAGAGGCGCGCCGATCCTGAACGATGTCACCATGAAAGAGGCCCTGGAACTTGGTATTGACAAAATGGTTGACAGGGTGCTCACAACGGGTTCAAATGCCATTGGTTTATGCTTGCAGGAGGCTCCGCCAGAGCTTGTGGAAGCGCTCGGGAATGCATCGCTTATTATCAGTAAGGGGATGGCGAATTATGAGACAATGTCTGAGTATGATTTCAGGCCGATTGCGTATCTTCTGAAGACAAAATGTGAATCGGTGGCTGAGGCGATGGGATTGAAGAGAAATATGAATGTGGCGAGGGTGGAAGAATAACAAATTATATTTTCTCAAACTAATAAACTTATTACAACATATTAAATCATACTAAAAAATACTAAAACAAAATTGAAGTAAATATCAACTCTTGAAGACGTAAAGTTCATTTCAAAAAATATTCATCAAATTCTTCGATATTTTTGAATCTAATGCCTTTCTGCTTCTTTATTTTTTCTAATTTTTTCAGATATTGGGGATTCACTTCCCTGTGAAGATCTTGATCAATTTCATTAATGACAATCTCTAATCGGCTCATTTGCCCTTTTAAAGTTGCCATATCATCCGCCATTCTTCTGATAAGGTCTGCTTCAGCCATCTATGTTCAAGTATAGTTGAGTTTAGTAACATATAAAACTTTAGTGCGTTACGGGATTATTCTAAAATATGCATTAACCATCAAGTGATTGCGAATTATGGATTAAAAGTTACGAAAGCCCGGTGCGACCTGGACGAAGCCATGATCATTGTAGAGCGTGGGAGTATATACAGATGGGGGATAAAGGGAAAGCGCGGAGCACTTTGCGAAGGCTAAAGAGATGATCGGGAAGATAGGTATCACAGGCGGGATAGGGAAGTGAAGGAACTGGAAGAGCAGCTTTCAAAAAAAGGATTAAAAATGAATTGAGCCACCAAGTAGCAGAAATATTATATAGTGCATGAAATAACTTATAATATATGGATATTTTACTGGTGGTATTTGTCCTTATAATAATATTCCTTGTTAGTATCATCTATTTCTTTTCCATATACAACAGGCTCAAAAGCTTAAGGAATGCCGCAGATGCAACACTGTCCCAGACAAGAGTTGCGATGAAAAAGAGGCTTGATATGATCGAACAGCTTGTTGAGGCAGTTAAAAGCTATGCCAAATTCGAAAAGGATACTTTTGAGAAGATAACGAGCCTGCGGGTAAACGTGGGAAAAGCAGGCACGGAGGAACTTAAAAAAATTGATGGTGAAAGCCGCGGGATTCTTGGAAATATTATCGCAGTTGCTGAAAATTATCCTGCATTAAAAACCTCAGAGACCGTAACATCATTGATGACCTCGGTCAAAGATATAGAGGATGAGATCGCAAGACACAGATATACCTATAATAATATTATCCAGGAATATAATACCATGATGGATACTATTCCTTCAAGATTCATTGGACGTTCGGCTGGTATGAGTAAGAACGAATATCTGGATTTCTTTGATGAGGAATTAAAAAGGCCAGTGGTGAGCTGGGGTTGAATGAAAATAAGGAAATAGTAATTTTATTGATTATCGTAGCTCTGATAGGTTTAGCCGGGCTTTACCTGACAGGAGGATTTCCTGGCATGGAGAACGCATGTGGTTTAGGAGGATGCGGGGATGTTTATGTTGAGACTTACAATGCAAACCTGTACCTGAATGGAACACTTGAGGAGAATTTTGTTTATGAAATCAAAGAACCGGGCAAATACAGGATGCTATATCGGGACTGGAAAGTACCGCTTTCGTATGGGATACCAGATGACACAACACTAAAAACAAATCCTCACATAGAACTTGTCAGTATCTCTTCACCTCCCGGAACATTTCCTTATATTAAGGATTTTCAAGGCAGCACCAGAGTCATTTCAAATGCCGACACTCAATATGCAAATGAAATTTCATCCCTTGCTGTGCAAGATGAAGCGGGCAGTTACAAACCTGGAAGATTCGATGCCGGAAAATATGAAATGAACTATGTTTTCAGGCTGCATCCTCCCCTTGAATGTGATAACGAATATTGTCATCTGAATTTAAAACTCGCAGACGAGCATCTGCCATACAATAAGGTAATAATAACTATTCATGATCCACAGGGCTACATTTTCCAGCTTTTTGAACATTCTTTAATGGACGTAAAGAAAGAGGGTGATATTTGGGTCGTAAGAGGTATAAGCCCGAAAGATACACTTTTTGAGATCGAGCTATTACTCAATCCTGCGAGTTCAGGAGAAATAGACGGATTCACCAAAGAAGTGCCTGACGTTGAACGACAAACACTGTCAGCAAACTCCAGATATCCCATCTTTTCACAATTAAGTTCTGCTCTCAAAGCCATGGTGTTCCTGTTTCCTGTATTACTTGCATTTATTTATTATAAATTCGGCAGGGAGAAGAGTTTCACCGTGCCAAAATTCCTGAGTTTTGTTCCCAGGAACCGGAAGCCATGGCTCGTGAATCTTGTTTTTAGAAAAGATCCCTTTGACTACGATGAAAATGGATTTTATGCAACACTTCTTGATTTACATAAGCGAAAGATTATTAAAATTGAAACTGAAGGAGAAAAGCATTCAAAGATCAAAATACCGGAAATTAAAGGACCGGAGGAAACAAAATCCAGGGAATTAAGGATAACTCTCCTTAAAGGGCATGAAGCCGGAGAGGACGAATACGAAATAAAAGTCCTGAAGTTCTTGGAGAATTATTCTAGAAACAATGTGTTTGATATCAATGAAGTGGAACACAAAATTGAAAAATTAAGGAATCAGATCATAGGCGGGAGTTCTGGAACTGAGTATGACCTGAGGGTTATTCGAGATGAAATGAATGATGTAATGAAGGTTCCTCAGAAAAAGGCTGCCAATGAATTTGTAAAGAGCGGAAAGAAATATACCTGGATGATATTCGGGTTTTTCCTATTAGTCTTGGTCGTTACTTCTTATCTCTTATCCATTGGTATATATACTTCCCTCGTCCTGTTACTACAAACCATTCCCCGTTATTTGTTTCATCTTCGCTTTTCGGAAGGTGGAAGGAAAATTATTACAAAGAAAAACTCGAATGGGATGCTTTCAAGACATTCCTTTCTGATTTCGCATCAATAAAGAAATATGCGCCACCTGATATAAAGATGTGGCAGGAATGGCTTGTCTATGCAACAACGCTCGGCATCGGAGATAAGGTTGTTGAAGCCATGAATCAACTTAATATACAAATACCAGAAGTCCATGCGGTGACCTACATGCCGATATACTTTAGAGGCGCATATGGCATGACTTCTCCGCCATCCCCGCCTTCATCCGGTGGCGGTGGATTCAGTGGCGGTGGCGGATTCGGCGGAGGCGGTGGATTTGGAGGCGGGGGAGGGGGAGCCAGATGAGAAATAGGAAGATATTGAGATATTATAATCCCGTTTACTCTTATCAGGGGGATTTCAATAGTGAATAATGAAAAGATCAAAGAGTCAGGACTGAAAGAAATTGCAAAGATCGGTCTTGAAAATGAAAAGATCAGCAGATGGAGAACACGACTTTTAGATTATAAATTCAACGACGCATATCCGGATGATAAATATGTCTGGCTGACAAATGTGCTGGCATTAAAAGGTGTGAATTCAGGTAACTTTGGTGTTGGATGTATCTTAGTCGATGTTTATGGTAATGTAGTCGTTCAAGGTCACAACGAAGTGTTTCATCCGTATTTTCGAAGTGACAGGCATGCAGAAATGGTGGTTATGGACGAATTTGAAGACATACAACTTGACATTTCAAAGATTCAATTTACATTATACACTTCCCTTGAATCCTGCCCTATGTGTTTTGTAAGATTGATCACCTCAGGTGTTAACAAAGTCCTGTATGCTTCACCGGATATGACTGGAGGTATGGTACGAGAAAAGAAGAATTTACCTCAATTCTGGCTTGATCTTTATGAAGGTAAAGTTTTTTCACAGGCCAGGTGTTCCCAGGAATTGATCAATGCTGCCAATGAGATCTTTCATCTGAATGTGGATGAACTAATTAAGAAAATTAAAAATATTCATGCTATGAAGAAAAGATCATGAAAATCTTTATAAATTAATAAATCATAACCTCTTCAGATGGATAGATTATTGGGTGGAATAATTGATGATAGTATTCTATATAGAATTATTGAAGGAGTAATCATAATATTCACTTTGTTTGCAGTTTTTCTTGCTATTCAAATAATTTTGGCATGGAAATCCATAAACAAGAAAGAAACAAGTTCAGATGAAATAATTTCCAATAAAAAAAGTTTTTACCGAAGTAGCATGTTCATATTCATAGCAGGATTTTTTATGATCTTTCATGAATTTCTTGAAGGCCTTGAGGAAAATGCACCTGATTATACAACCTATAAATTTTTTGAATTCATGGCACTTTCAGGATTAATTCTCTTTATGCTTGAGTGGTATAAGATATTGAAGAAATTACAAAAGAAGCAAAAAGCTCGACATCGCACAATTTAATCGTAATTCAATTGAAAGTCAAGTTTATCATTGAATTGGTTTTGTCCAGATAACGAAATTATGGACCATAAAAATGATAAAACCGAACATTATGGCACCTAATAATGCACTTTGCCAATCAAAGATTTTATTCTGTAAAAGAAATTTCAGCAGGATATAAATAATAAAATATGAGATTGAGGCCGTAAAAGTCAGGATAATCGTTTTTTTCATGATGAAATATAACATTATTTTATTTTTTAATAAGCATTTTCCAAAATTATATCCAAATCATAACCATATCCGGAATCTTCCTCTTTAACATATACTATATCTTGAGATATATATCGATACTTTCTTTGGGGATTTTCAATTCGCCAAGGAACCTCTCCATCATTGTAATGTTAAGTTTTTCCCTGGATAATTTGTACAGGTATCTTGCATCATCAATATCTTTTGGAGAACCCTTGAATAAGTTATACGGTATTTGCATTTCAAGAGGTGAAATAAATAAATTCCTGTCGCCAAGTATTATCTTTTTCCGGTATTTCAGTGTAAATCTGTCCATTTCATTTTTGACTATCTTTATACTGAACTCCGGAATTTGACTATCTTTTTTTGCAATCCTCACAGCATGATGGTTTTTCAGGTAGGCATTGTATGCATCAATTGAATCGCTTGTGTTTTTGCATTCGTATGATCTTTCGATTTCGAGCCACAATTTCAAAAATTTCTCAAATGAGATGTTCTGGATCAGGATATCAATATCCTTTCGTTCTTCCTTTTCTTCACTTTTTTCATTATTACCGAATAGAATAGAAACATATCTTGAGAAAAGCACATAACGGATATTATTTCTTGCAAGTATTTCTGAAAAATCCAGTACCAAATTATCAATTATTGATAATTTTTTGTAAAGGATTATTTCATTATCGTTGAATTCTATTTTCATTTTACTTTGATCCATACCGCCCTCCTGCAAATTCCCTGATCCTTTTTGCGGTCTTGTAGCCAACACGTTCCACGTTCATCAGTTCCTCAAGCGGCGCCGTCATGACATTTTCCACGCTGCCAAAGTGCTTTAGCAAATTCCCTGCCGCTACCTGTCCTATGCCCGGAAGCGATGATATAATATATTCTTTAACTTTACTTTGTGAGAGATGGCTGCGCTTTCCGTGTAAATTGAAAGGCCTGGTTTTATTTATTTGCTCTTTTTCTGCGATCATCGTGATAACCTGCGCCGTTTCTGCCTCGTTAAGGGTGTATATAGTCGGGATACGCATAAGGGCAATGGAATTAAGAAAACCCTGTATCGCTTTGGGGTTCATCCTTCTGCCTGAAAAGAAGAATATATCTTCACCCTCAATGATCAGAATAGGTTTCCTGTACGATTTCGCCAGGTCCATAAGTTGTGAAAAAAGCTCCCGGCGTTCGATCAGGGTTGCGAAAACATCATCAACCGTCTTTCTTTCGAATGCCACGCGATCACTTACAACATAATCACCTGTCTTCAAGGTGCTGATCTCAATTTCTGCGCCAAGTTTTACAAGCGCCTCTGGTACCCTGGAACGCATCTCCCGGTGGTCAATGACTATCTTAATAGCTATCTCTCCTCATCCTCAGTTCGGCAAAACGCTATACCAACAGAACATATGATATACTATCTCAAAGTGCGAAGTGAAAGTATTATGCTGCTTTCCTCTTTACCTTCCCGGTTTCCTTTAATATCGTGTCAATGCCACTTTTAACAAGCGTTTCGAACTTTTGACCACGCATGCTTGCCCTGTTGAGCGTTTCTCCGAGATCAAGAGGAAGCGCAATATCAACCCAGTTATCCCTTAGCCTGTGAAGTAATGGTTTCTCAAGCATTTCCTTTGCTTTTTCATTGGCAGAAGATGCAGTCTCGCTATCTTTGAATTTTATTGGTACATGCAGTGTCAGGGATGTGATCTTTCCATCCTTTTCCTTTGGAGTGTATAATCGTACGATCTCACTCCCGAAGCGGCCGAAGAACTGGTCTGTTCCTTTTCCGAATCCTATTTTTTCGATTGCCGATACTGCCCCTGCGGGAATATCATCCATTATGCAGCCGCACAATGCGCTTGTTATCTCTTTTTCTTCCGTACTTTCTGCAATCCGGACAAAATCATCAAGCGGAAAACCCATAACGACCTCATCATCCCGGTAGCCCGAGAACATCCTTGCTCCATTGCAAAGAAGCGACAGGTTTACTTTTTTCTCCATGAACGGGATTGCAGTACATTCACCGCATACTGCGAACTCTCCTTTGAATTTAACTTCAACTGGTTGTTTTTCATGTAATTGCGAAAGTATTGTTGAAACGCGCATTATTTTTCGCGGATTTCCAATTATTATCACCACATCGGGTTTTTTTTCAGTCTTTTCAAGAGAGCTGACACTTACGAGTTTGGTATTTGCAGGCTTTATCCGTGGATATACCTCGCCATAGCTTGGCTCCGTGAAACCAAGAGCAAGTTCAGCGCTTGTGCAAGTAAGTTCTTCTACGCTAAAAACGAAATTTTCCCCGTAAAAAGCGCTTCTTCTTACCATTTCACAAAAGCGCATTGGCTGGCTGCTTGTTTTTTTTTCAGAAGCGTCATTAATGATCCTGACAGCCACTGGTGAAGAAGGAAGTTCAAAAAATTTCCTGAATTTCATTGACAATTCTGCATATTTCATCGTTATTCCTCGACTTTTATTCCATTTTCTCTTGCTATATCCTTGAAAGCATTAGCTACATATTCGATCTGTTCATGCTTCAAGCCATAAGTATTGATCTTGAAATTCTTGCTCATGCCTGGGTGAAGACCAACGATCTTTCTCTTTTTTAATTCATGATACAGGAAATATCCCCTGCGCTTATCCTTTTCTGCGATCTCATGAAGTGGCAGGCTTTCAAAGTTCATAAGAGTATGCTGTTTTGGCTTGGCACCCATCTGGTGGAACCCTTCGATCTTCTCAAGCTCGTTTACAAAATACTGTGCATTTTTTACCTCTTTGTCCCAATGCTTTACCCGTTCTACAACTGCGGGAAATGAGGCCATGAGCGTTGCCACAGGCGCCCCGAATACTGGCGAGCAGCCGAATAATGCAACTTCTTTTTTCGAGAATCCGCGTCCGCTCCAGTCCCCGCGGCATGTTGATTTATTGAATACCTTGG
The DNA here is from genome assembly GCA_902384525.1 of uncultured archaeon. Classification (GTDB taxonomy): domain Archaea; phylum Halobacteriota; class Methanosarcinia; order Methanosarcinales; family Methanoperedenaceae; genus Methanoperedens. The sequence goes on along the minus strand of CABMCA010000126.1, from coordinate 26,735 downwards.
TGCTCCATTCGTAAGTTGTTGCAAGTATTCCGATAGGTGCAGATGCTGCCCAGCTTTTATGTCCTGAGCCGCACAGGAAATCTACATGGAGCTTCTTGCCATCAACTGGCATGATGCCTGATGAATAAGCAGTATTCAGGAGGAAAGGAACACCGTATTCTTTGCATATCTCCCCAACTTTTTCGGCATCAGCGATATTTCCATACCTGTAGTCCACATGCGTGAGCACTGCGATCGAGGGAAGTTTTCCTGTCTTTTGCTCTATCTCTTCGAATTTAACGGCATATCCCTGCGGGTCAATTTCAAACATGGGATAACCGTTATGCGGGACTTCAACAATGCATAATTTGTTCGCCTCTGCGGCAAGATATGAAGTATAATGGGCAAGAGCATCTACTACAACAGTATCTCCTGGCTCGCAAACCATGTGCATAACAGCCCATTTCGCATGGCGGCATCCTGCCGTGAACCTGACGTCATCCATGTTAAGGAATTCTGCGACATCTCCGGTAAAATCGCGAACTGGAGGTTTATCAACAAGGTCTACCCTTGATTCGAAACAATAATCGCATACCGAATAACCGTCCCCGAATTCAAGGAGGGCTTTTCGCGCTTCTGCTGTCAGTACCCCCCCGCGCTGGATGGGGTGTACGTTTACATAAGTGTCAGAAATACCGCGAGTAAGGTTTTTGTATTTGTTAAGGTCCATGCTCTTTAATCATGTTCCAAGAGTTTATTAATGAACTTATAATTTACGGAAAAGGCAAGAGAAATGATGTGTAAATCTATAAAATAATGTGAGATGTAAAAAAACCGAAGAATTCTTCAAGAAACTTGCGCCCTGCATCGAGCGCGCCGACCTTGACGCATGTGTGGAGGAAGCGGCGCGGGTGGAAATCGTCGGATTTATGCAATTGCCTTATGTGCAGCTTTCTGCCCCTTGATTTCGTATAGAATAGCCTGTGGGTCAGATATATTTTCAGAAGCATCAAGCATTTCAATTGCCACAATTTTGTTATCTTCCCCATAATCGACTATGAGACCTTCCCGAATCTCATCGCTTTCTTTAACAGCCATTTCTCTTAGAATCAAAGTAAGTGAATCGGTTTGTGGGTCATATATTATTTTCATTTTAATCCTTATTTATATGCAAAAAAGAATAAAGATGAGTTCTAAATTCCCAGTTCTTCAGCAAGCTCTTCAAAATTCCTGACCTTTGTGCTATCTTTCTTTCCTTCTTCAAGCTGCTTCATGATATCCATGTCCGAGAGAACTTCTATGGTTTCCTTCATAGATTCATATTCATCTGTTGAAATTGTAATCCAGCCAGATTGATGTTTTCCAGTTATGGATGCTGTCGCCATTCGATATGTTTATATGATGAGCTTCTATTTAAATCTTAATATAGCTTTCATAAAAAGTTAAGAATTATGCCAGAAAACAATAAAAGCGAAGAATTCCTCAAGAAACTCGCGCCCAGTATCGAGCGCGGCGACCTGGATGCGTGCGTGGCGGAGGGGGCGCAGGAATATTCTGCGATATTATATATATGTTAATTGGCATAATACTATTAATTTGAATGTGAATATTTATGCCCCTAGATACCGAAATTCAAACTTTGATTAAGGATAAAAAAAGCTTCTAATTGATATAGAGGTAAGATCATGAAACAAATTTTAATTAATGTTCCGGAATGGGTAGATGAAGACCTTGTAAAACTGCAAATGGAGAGAATATTAGCTATCGAAAGTAGGAAAAGAGAACTTATAGAGGAGACATTAAAGAAATTGGATATTGGGGAAGAGGACTTGCAGCAACTTGAGAAAATAAGAGGAGAGGTATGGAAAAAAGAGAAGAAAAAATTAAAATTGAGTTCGTCATAGATACAAACATTCTTATTTCCGCCTTAATCCCAAAAAATTCTAAACTCAGAGATATTCTCTTATCAGGGGATTTTCATATTTATGCACCGGAATATCTCTTAAAAGAGCTTAATAAATATTGGTATCTGATTCTTGAAAAAGCTGAAAAAAGAGGAGTTCTGAAGTCAAATATAGAGTTTGCAAAAGAGGAACTTCTTTCAAAAATTATCTTTGAACCCGATAAATTTTATAATTTGAGAATTGATGAAGCTTATTCTATCTGCAAGGAATTCGATGAGAAAGATACTCCATTCGTTGCACTATCTTTGATGTTAGAAATACCAATATTGACAAATGATAAAGGCATTATAGAAAACGCTGGAATTTTCAAGGTGTTAACTATTGAAGAGATTTTTAAGAAATATAAATAGGGGACAAATTTTGACATAATGTTCAAAGAATGGATTAAAAATGCCTGATAACAAAAAAACCAACGAATTCCTGCAAAAACTCGCGCCCTGCATCGAGCGCGGCGACCTTGATGCGTGCGTGGCGGGGGAATTTTAACCTTGACCTTCCCAATCCTCGACAACCACATGCATCTTAACCCCTCGGGCCGCTGCCTCGATGCAGTCCGCGAATTCGCGCGCGCGGGCGGTACGCATATCGTCCTTGTCTCACTCCCGCCCTGGTCACTGGGTATCGATATTAACTCACCCGAAGATTACAGGAAAGTATTCGATAAAATCCTCAATATCGCCAGGCGTGCAGAGGAAGCTGAAAAAGTGAAAGTCTTTGTGGTTCTTGGTGTGCATCCTGCCGAACTGACAAAATACTACGGGCGCCTTGGCCTTGCGCGCTCTGTGGAGATAATGAGGGGAGGGCTTGAAATTGCGCGCGAATATGTGGTTGAAGGACGAGCCATTGGATTAAAATCCGGGCGCCCGCATTATGAAGTTGAACCGAAATTATGGGATGAATCAAATGATATAATGCGCTACGGTTTTGAGCTTGCAAAGGATGCAGGATGCGCGATACAGCTTCATACAGAAAGCGCGACAGAGGAAGGGCTCGCCGGGATAGCGGGAATTGCAAGAAGCGTGGGATTGCCTGATGGAAAAGTAGTCAAGCACTTTTCACCGCCCATGATTAAAATATGCGAAAAACACGGGATTTTCCCGAGTGTGCTGGCAGGTGAAAATGCGATAGAAACAGCCCTTTCTGAAGGAACACGTTTCATGATGGAAACCGATTACATCGATGACCTTGAAAGACCGGGCTCCGTACTGGGGCCAAAAACAGTTCCAAGAAGGACAAAACAACTCATTGGAAAATGGGGCGAGGATGTATTCTGGAAGGTACACAAAGAAAATCCGGAGAAAGTGTATGGTGTGGAGATAAATATATAAGTCAAGTTGAAGAATATAATAAAATCCTGCCTTCTCCTTTGAATTCCGGGGCTTTGAAATCCCTGGAAATTATTCTTCCATTACCCAGGATCAACTGTACCGTTCCCCTGTCATAAGAATAAAGTTCCTGTTTTGTTGATGACAGGTTGATCGTGATAATTCCCACATCACCCTTTTTTAGTATTGTATTCCCTTTTCCGGTCTTTTTTCCTTCATAATAAAAATGCGATTCATCAGCATTTGTACCGTATTCCAACGTAGATGTGGTTTTTTTGTCAATAAACTTCACTGTTATGGAATTAAAATTAAAATCGAGATCCATTGCCTCAAGGTATATAGAAAGGCCAGTAATAGCACCAACGGATATATTTTTTCTTTCTCCTGAAATAGATGTGATATATAAATTAGAGGATATATCCGTTATGTCTTCCTCACTATTTGACATAGGTTTTTGATATAGATTATCCACTGATGTGACCAATTTATTGCTTGAAAATACTAAAATAATTATAATAATGGCAATAACAAAAAAAACAAGGGTTTTTCGATTTATAAATTCACTTAAAAAATTCTCACGATGTTTCTCATTCATGAAAATCAAATTGAAATCAAATATAAGTGATTTTAATAAGATCATCGTTGGGAGGAAAAGAATTATTATGAACACTATTGAAATGACTTCCGGATAAGCTCCTCCTGATGTTACATTTCCGATTATGAAAATTGCAGTAGCTATTATAATATTTGAAATGCTGGATATAAGTTCTAATGTGATCTTATTAATCAGTTTTATTTCTACAAAATTTGGGTCATCTTTGCTTTCATCGTTTTCAAATTTAACGGAATTAACATCCAGGATCAGGTTTCTCAGGAAAAAAATAAAAGCGATAAGAAAAATCCCGATAATTACTGATGGAATAAATATATTATCGTCAAACCAGCTATAAATACTGGCATAAATAAGTATTATAACAGCAATAAAGAAAGACAGGCTGGCATAAAGTTCCAATGCGACCTTATATCTTAAAGATATTTTTATCATATTTTTTGCTGGTTCTTTTGAATTTTATTTAATATGAACCACGTTTATATATACATATATAGAATACTTGTTATATATCTATTGTTTCTGCCTGATTAATTTTTGATGATGAAATCCTTCCGTAAATTATAATGCTATCCTCTTAGAATTAAACAACCTCAATATGACTAGGGACTACCTCACTATTGATGACATTGATACAAAAGGGAAGACTGTTCTATGCAGGCTTGACCTTAACTCGCCAATGGACCCGAACGGGATCATTCTTGATCATAGCCGGTTCAGGAGCCACCATATAACCTTGAAGGAACTGGAAAACTCAAAAGTTGTAATACTTTCCCACCAGAGCCGACCCGGAAAGAGCGATTTTACCACGATGGAGCCTCATGCAAAGTTATTGTCAAAATTGATGAAGCGTAATATTAATTATATTGATGATATTTTTGGTTCACATGCTATTGATACTATAAAAAAAATGACTAAAGGCGATATAATCCTGCTTGAAAATACGCGTTTCTATTCGGAAGAATCGATTGAACGTACTCCAAAAGACCATAAGAAAACCCATATGGTAAGGCGCCTTGCTGCTGTGTGTGATATATTTCTGAACGATGCATTCTCGGTATCCCACAGATCGCATCTTTCCGTAACAGGTTTTACAGAATCATTACCAAGTATAGCTGGAAGAATTATGGAAAAAGAAATTGATTCATTAAACAAGGGATTATCATGCAGCGAGCGCCCGTGCATCTATGTTCTTGGGGGAACAAAAGTTGATGATTCTATAAAAGTCACAAAAAATGTGCTTGAGCGGGGATGTGCAGACAGGGTGCTTGTTACAGGGGTTGTAGCTAATGTGTTCCTGGCAGCTTCCGGCGTAAATATCGGGGATGCGAATATTAGTTTTATCGATAAGCAGGGTTACCTGCCCCAGATAGACATAGCAAAAAGTCTTCTTAAACGTTTCCCGGAGAATATTGGTCTTCCTGTAGATGTTGCATTGAATAAGAATGATGAACGCATCGAAGAAAAAATAAGTAACCTGAGGTCTGAATTGCCTATCCACGATATCGGCATAGAAACAATGGTCAAATTCTCCCAGGAAATAAGTGATGCCAAAACCGTAGTAATGAACGGGCCTGCGGGAGTATTTGAAAATGAACCTTTCGCCCTGGGAACTCGTGAACTGATCAAGGCAGGATCGAAATCAGGTTTCTCTGTGATCGGAGGCGGTCATATAGCGGCAGCAGCTGAACAGATGGGTATTTCAGACAAGTTCTCCCATGTAAGTACAGGGGGAGGCGCTTGTATTGATTTCCTGGCCGGTGAAAAACTGCCGGGTATTGAGGCATTAAAGGATGCTGCAAGGAAATACAGACAAAAATAGCGTTACAGGTTTTGATTTCACAGGCAATATGACCTTGCTTGTGGATGATATTATTAAAACGCATCCTTTTTTCAAACACATTAAGGTTAAGAATATTCTTATTGCAATATCTACTTCAAACGGCAACAGGAATGGGGTTGTTGCAAAACTGCGACCCATGCTTTTTGAAGGAGGTTCAAGAACAAAAACCGTCAGGAGAATTGAATATGCAGCTCCGGAAGTTATGATAAATGGCACAAATATCCTGTACATTGTCTATTTTCATTTACCGCGTTTCCTGAATCACGGGGATCAAAAGACAAAACTGGTGACCGTTCTGCACGAATTGCATCACATTTCTCCTTTATTTAATGGTGATATAAGGCGGTATCCAGGAAAAAATTATGCCCACGGCAATTCACGCAAGGATTTCGATAGTCTGGTAAGTATTTATACTGACGAATATATCCACACTACAGCCCATCCTGAGTTAAGCATTTTTTTAAAATTTAAATATAATGAGCTTAAGCGCAAATACGGGGCGATCTATGGGGATATGATACGTATTCCGCGTTCAAAAAATGTATCTTTTCAAAAACCCGTGGGAAACATTTAACACTTGAAGATATTATTAGCTTAAGATGAAGAAGCTTCATTTATTCATTCAAATTATTATTGGCATATCTATTAATGCTTTTATTTTGAATAAACTGAACCTGAATGAGATATTTGAGGTTCTAAAAAAAACCGATTTAAGCTATTTCATCATGGCATGCCTCTCATATCTTTTCCTGGATTTGGCACTTGCATTACGTTTATCTTATCTGCTTAAAAAAATAGGGCACGAAATGAAATTAAAGGACGTTTTTCTTTCACATATGGGAGGAATGATCATTGGAGATGTAACTCCTGGAAGGAGCGGTTATTTTTTAACACCTTTAATATTAAGAAAAAAAGCTGGCGTTCCTATTACAGAAGGAATGGCATGCATTTTTGCTCCGCAGGGGATTGAATTCATCCTTAAGGTCGCAGGGGCTGTTGCAGCTATAATTTATTTATCTTTTTATTTGAATATTGAAAAAAATTTCATTATTTATGCAGGGATAGGTTCGGTAATTCTCCTGGTTGTCGGGATATTAATGCTATTGATATCATGGAATAATGAAAAAATGACATCAAAATTCCTGGTTAAGATCCCTTTTCTTAACAAATTTACTGAAAATCTCTCTTTTTTTAAAGATAGAAGCATCCTGATCAAGGACAGCTTAAATATAATCTTGATATTATATACGATAGGATGGATATTTGCTGCATTGCAGTGGTACTTTTTAGGAAAAGCTATCGGGATTGAAATTTCATTTTTTATTTTTTTCTTGCTTCATCCCCTCATTACGATCCTGATGTTTGTTCCATTATCACCCGCTGGCCTGGGGCTCATGGAAGGAGGAATAATCCTTGTATTTTCGTTTTTTGGAATTTCACCAGCTCTGGGAATGGCCTTCTCAGTTCTGGTAAGAGTCAGTATTTTAGTAGTCGATACAATTGGTTTAAAGACTGTAATAACTGCATCCAGATAATTATTCCCTCAATTCCGGCGGCAGCATATTTGGAATACCATCGTCGATCGGATAATACTCTTTACATTTTCCGCAATAAAGCGTCCCTTTAACGATCTCTTTCTCATTCTCCTCTGTAACTTCAAGTACGAGGTCGCCTTTGCACATCGGGCAGCACAGGATATCCATCAGATCTCTTTTCATTATTATTACACCTTTACTCCTTTAAACACCTTTTTTATTATCAATCTATCGAATAAGATAATTTTTATTGTTTAAAAGAGTATTTACATCGATCAATATGATAAGGACATTCATAGCCGTTGAGTTGCCTGATAGATTTATTCCTGAGATAAAAAAAATCGGATCTGCCCTGGATATGCCTGGAATAAAACTCGTTGAGCCAGAACAGGTTCATATAACCCTGAAATTCCTGGGGGATATCAGGGAAAGTGATGTCGAATCCATTTTATCCGCATTATCACAGATAAATTGCAGGCAATTTGAAGCAAAAATAAAAGGGGTGGGAGTGTTCCCGAAACTTGCCTATATAAAAGTTATATGGCTTGGGGCCGAAGGTAATTTTGATGTGCTACATGACGAAGTTGAACGTGTACTTTCGCCATTTAAATTCGAAAAAGATCACCACTTCTCACCTCATGCAACCCTTGCCCGTGTTAAGCAATTAAGTGACAAGTCCTTACTTCTTGGAAATTTGAAAAAATTGGAACATATAGACCTTAGCATGATGAATGTTGGATCCATTTCCCTCAAGAAAAGTACGCTGACACCAGCTGGTCCTATATATGAGACCCTGGGGGAAATAAGGCTTAAAGATTAATGCTTCACACGTTTTGTTCAATAAATCATATATACATACCACCTTAAGTATAACTTCAGTTTAGAAAAAGAGGCGTTATGATTACTTCATTCGGTATGGATTTTGTTGATACATTCATGGTATTATACAATGTCGGGGCAGCGTTCATATTAATATTCATGATAGGACAAATTCTTATAATGATGCGCAAAGTGGACAAAGAACTGCTGAGGGCACGGTTATTCCTCAATAATTCGATAATCCAGAAGACCTGGATATATATTTCAATAGCAGGCGCTTCATTTGCATTAAATAACGTATTCAAATTCATTATCAACTTCATGTCAGAAGGAGAGATCCTCAATGTGTATCATCTGGCTGATCTTGCCCAGATGGTCTTTTTGATATCTTTCATATTGGGTGTACAAAACTGGTATGAATTTATTGGAAGTTTCAAGTCCAGGAAAGTAATCGAAATGTTTAATTAAAAGGAGAACCACTTAATTAGTGTGGCATTTGAAATAATAATCGTGTTATTAGCAATAATAGGAGTTATTGTTGCATATTATTTATTAAAAACTGCGACTCATCTCATAATAAATGCTGTGCTGGGGCTTATTATTCTTTTTGCTGCCAATGCAATTTTTCATGTCGGTATAGATTATTCTCTTCCAGCATTACTTGTTTGCGCCTTTGCGGGAATTCCAGGTGCAATTATTGTAATAGTGCTCCATTTGTTCGGAGTGGCTTTTGTATAAAAAATTTAATATCCCCAGAGAATAATGAGAAGGTTCATGAAGATCGTTGTTTCTATTGGTGGATCAGTTCTCGCAAAGGAATTGCAGCCTGAAAATTTCAAGAGCTATGCAAATGCGATTAAAGAGATTGGAAGGGATCACGCGGTGTTTATTGTTACGGGGGGAGGAAAAGCTGCGCGTGAATATATTGGAGTTGCGCGAGATCTTGGTTCTGATGAAGCCACCTGTGATTTTATAGGTATTGATATCACGCGCATAAACGCCCGGCTTCTGATCGCAGCCATTGGCGATGCGGCCTATTATGAGCCTCCGTTGAACTATAAAGAGGCAAGAACCGCAAGCTTGACCGGCAAAATAATAGTAATGGGAGGCGTAACCCCGGGGCAGACTACTGATGCTGTTTCTGCTGTCCTTGCAGAATATATCGGCGCAGATCTGCTCATAAACGCGACGTCCATTGATGGTGTATATACGAGTGACCCGAAAAAGAACAAAGATGCAAAAAAATTTGGAACCATGACGCCTCATCAGCTCATTGAAATTGTGATGAAGACTGAAATGGTTGCAGGAGCCAATTCCCCTATAGACCTTCTGGCAGCAAAGATCATCGAGCGAAGTAATATTAAAACCATTATACTTAATGGGGAAAATCCGCAAAATATCATTGATGCGGTTAGTGGAAAATATAACGGGACAGTCATAGGGAAGGACAAAATAGTAAAAGTTAAACCAGGACAAAAACAAAAGACTGAATTCGAAAAAGATGCCTGCAACCTTGGTTATTACAGTGATGTTGGTTGCGACAAATGATTATTAATTAATTTATCTGAAAAAAGGAACGTGAAAAATTATGTTTGAAAATATCTTCAAAGGTTTCTCCTTTATAAAGGAGAGTTTCAGCTTAATAGGCAAAGATGCAGATGTCATTAAACCCTCATTCTATTCGATATTTGTAGGGGTGTTCTTTACTATATTTTCAGTTATTATCATGCTTTTCCTTGAATCGGGCTTGAATCTTGGAAGTATGTTTTATCTCCTTGCCTTTCTCGTTTTACTTGGAAATTATTTCATCTCTTACTTCTTCACAGGAATGACAGCGTTTCTTGTTTATGATTATTTCAAAGACGGCGATGCTACTCTATCAGAGGCATGGGTTGCAACAAAGAAAAATATGTTAACGATTTTCTATCTTGCAATAATTTCAGCTATTGTCAATATAATCCTGGGTGTGTTAAGAGGCAAGGCGCAAAGAGGACAAGGTGCAATTGGAGGTTTATCCGGTATGATCCTGGGATTTATAGAAAAAGCCTGGACTGTTGGCACTTATTTCATGATCCCTGCGATAGTTATTGAAGACAGGGACCTGGGAAGTGCTGTAGAAAGAACGACCCAGATCATCAAAAGGAATCTTCTTCCCATAGGAGTTGGTGAAATAGCGGTAGGACTTGTTACAGGAATTCTTTCGTTCATTGGCATTATAATTGCGATCTTTATCGGCTTCTCATTGATCACTATCACAGGTCCGATAATAGCATTATTATTGGCGGCCATTTTGATCGTCATTGTGATCGCGCTTTCCATGTATGTCACGACAGCATATCATACATGCCTTTTCCTGTGGGCAAGGAATATTGAAGGAGCACCGGGAAGCTCAATAAAACCTCCGGCGCCGATCGCAAATTCTCTGGGGATTTAGGGCGCAAGCATGACGGTGCATTGGGGTTATGGGTCTGGTCCCAGCAGTTAAAATGTCCAAATAGGGTTTTTCTTGAATTAACTAATTATTGAACGATAAAAAACTAAAAAATTCTATAATATACCGTATAATTGATTTTAGAACCATAATAACTGTAAAAACTTTCAATATACTTATATCAATCGCAGACATTCGAATAGCTGTGATAATCTACATAATGATGACGTTTTGCGCCTGTAATGCGGATAATCTAAAAATGAAAAAATTAGACAAAAAAAATGAAAGTATGGATTCATGTTAGAAACTATTGAAGAAAGAGTAAAATTATTAAAAGCAGGTTTGACCGGAAAGGAAATTGAGGAGTTATATATTGCTAATAATAATTTCAAAATAATCCGTAATATCCTTTATAATAACCTTGTTATCGAAGAAGAAACACCGGTACAAAAAATTGCTGAAAAAAAGATAATACCAGCTTATCTCTATTTATTATAAGCCTTTTTGCCATGTAAATGCTTATCGAGTCCCTGCTCTTCTATATCTTTTGACACGCGAAGCGACATGGTATTGTCAATGATGAAGATTGAAGAACTCGATCCCCCCGTACAAAAGACCGTTTGCTCCGTCATTGTTAACCGAAAGTGTGCTGAATATGCCAAGAAGCGTTATGCCAAGGAACCCGCCGATCCCATGCACACCCCATACATCAAGCGCGTCATCCCATTTGCGCCTGTTCTTTAACATTACTGCGAGATAACAGATGATCCCTGCAAAAATACCGAATAATATTGACGCCCCAGGTGTAATATATCCGGCAGCAGGAGTGATCACGACAAGCCCGGCAAGACCCCCTGTCAGGAATCCGACAAGCTTTGGTTTGCCTTCATTGCAAAAGCATTTCCGGCCGTGAATCCGAACCAGCCAAACCACAGGATCGTCATGCCGATAGTAATCAGGGGAACGCTGTGCGGCAGGTCTTTGACTTTGCGGCTTCCAAGATAAAGAACACTTGCAAGAGCGCTCATCCCGGCTATTGCATGGACGACAATACCTCCTCCGAAATCCTTGATGCCCCACTGCATCAGGGCGCCGCCTCCCCATATCATGTGGACAAGCGGGTAGTATATCAGAAGCTGCCAGAGGACAAGGAACACGATGTATGCCTTGAATCGGACGCAATTAGTGAAAGCCCCGGTAATAAGAGGCGGCGTAATGACTGCTACCATCAACTGGTAGGCAAGGAAAATATAAAGAGGCAATGCAGGACTTACTGGTGATGGCGTGGAAGCAGATATATTCGAAAGTATTGAATGCCGGATTTAACATACGATTCACCTATCCTGTCTCGCTAGCGTTTTTTAGAAAAAACCAATGAAACCGGAATCCCATTTCTCCGGTTCTTTGATATAGTTATGGATATTATTTACTCAATCTCTTTGATCATTTTAACAAGCTGGTCCGATAGATCTTCAAGCATGGTCTCCAAAGTTTTTACCTTTTCGAATATATCCCTGATCTTTGCATTCTGGGCCGCTTTCCCATCCTGTTTCCCGGCTGATATCTCTTCTTTTTCTTTCTTCTTCTGGCATGATGCACGATGCCTGCCTAACCCTCGTGTATCGAACTTATTTCCGCAGAATTCGCATATTACACCAGCCATATTCCGAAGATGGACATTCTTGTTTATATAATACCCTATTTGACGCCTTTATGGTATTCCTGTAGTGATTTCACTTCGATACGGTTTTCACGGGCAGCCCTGATCCCTTTGGCAGCTGCACGGCCTGCATCCGTAGTCGTGAAGTAAGGGATCTTGTATTTAATAGCAGATTTACGGATGTAGCTGTCATCCTGGGCGCTCTGTTTGCCAAGCGGTGTGTTAAGCACGAACTGGATTTCCCGGTTTTTCATCATGTCCTCGATATTGCACGATCTCATACCCCATCTGCCGCAGCGCCTTACAGGCCTGTTTCCCCGAATAATCGAACTCTGCTGCCTGGCCGATAAGGATCGGCCCGGAACCAATGATCAGTATTTTGTGGATGTCCTCTCGTTTGGGCAATATATTCACCTGCCCCTTAGACAGGTTTAGTATTTATTATACTTTTGATTCGATCTACGAGTTAAAAACGCCGCCTGTTCCTGTCACGCTGCTGCGATTTTCTGGAAATAGGCTTATTAACTCTTCTTTCAGGCTGCCTGATCGCAGCCTTTGCAAATGCAGGCAATGGCTCTTCGGTTATTTCCACATCATTCTCTTTTAATACTCTTCCAAAATTATCGTAATCAGGTCTTGAAAGGATGTTGATCGCTTTTCCTTCTGCACCAGCTCTTGCTGTTCTTCCGATCCTGTGGATATACTGCTTGCTTTCACGGGGAATATCATAATTGTAAACATGTGAAACGCCGTGGATATCAAGCCCTCTTGATGCAACATCGGTGCAAACAAGGACGCAGAATTTTCCTGTATGGAATTGCTGCATCACATCATTCCGTTTGTACTGGGTCAATCCCCCATGAATAGCAAGGGCATCTATACCCGAAAACCTGAGGTTTTTTGTAACTTTGTCAGTATTTCTTTTGGTATTACAGAAAACCATGACAAGGTCTGAGTTCTCGTTCTTCAGAAGATGCAACAGCAATGAGAATTTTTGGTCATCTGCCACATCATAATAGGTCTGTACCAGTTTTTTCGGATCAACAAAAGAATCCACAGAAACCTGGAGCGGTTCGTGCATATAGCGCCTTGAAAGATGCACTACTTCTTTATTGATCGTTGCCGAGAACAAAAGAGTCTGCCTATCATCCGGGCATTTTCGTATAATTTTTTCCACATCATCCTTAAATCCCATATCGAACATCCGGTCTGCTTCATCAAGGACAAGTGTTCTTACTTTACCTAATCGAAGTGTATTCCTTGCTATATGATCAAGTAACCTGCCGGGTGTTCCTACAACAACATCTGCTGTCTTTAATCCCCTGATCTGCGGATTTATTCCTACGCCGCCATAGACCGCAATAATTTCTAAAGGTTTATACTTTGAAAATTTACTTAAAGCCTGGGCGACCTGCTCAGCAAGTTCTCTTGTCGGAGTAAGGACAAGGGCCTGGATACCTCTTCCTTTTTCAGCGTTCTTTAATATACCGGCAGCAAATGCAAGCGTTTTTCCCGACCCTGTTGCTGACCCCGCTATAACATCTTTTCCCGCAATGATCAAAGGAATCGATTTTTCCTGTATTTCGCTGGGGCTTTCAAATCTCTCATCTCTTATTGATCTCAAAACAGGCTCACTTATGCCCAGAATTTTAAAATTTTCCATAATTTTTATGAAAAAGCGTAATTGCTCTTTCTTTCTAACCTCTTTAATTTATATTTAAAACAATTAAGAGCTATAAACACAACTTTGTAAAAGTTCTTATTAATTTTCTACTTAAAAGCTTTATGACAATTTGCTTAACTATTTTTTATATAGTTAAGTTGGGCGTAATATGAGTTTAAGAGATGATAAGCTTTTTGTACTTACACAAAACTCCAACACAGCGTATAGAAGAAGCGAGAGAGGAATTATCTGGCGAGAGTCGCCCCCGGGAAGTCAGACCAGTTAAGGATATGAATTTAGCATAATTAACTCGATCCAAAATCCTTAAATATGACTTATGGTCATAATTGACTATAAGTCATAATTGTTAAGAGATGGTAATTATGTCCCTGCGTGATAAAAAGAAGATCGAAACAAAAAATAACATTTTCGAAGTAGCGGGAAGATTATTCAAGGAAAAAGGATATGACAACACAACTGTTGATGAGATAACAAAAGAAGCAGGGATAGGTAAAGGAACATTTTTCAACTATTTTCCAGCCAAGGAAGCGCTTCTCCAGGATTTCGTTAAGCAAAAGGAAGAGATCGTCTTTGACCTGGTAAAAGATCAATTGACCCGAAATATTTCCACAAAAGAAAAGATAAAAAACATACTTGTTCTCGTGGCAAAGAGCAATGAAAAGGACAGGGAGCTTACAAAACTTTTCGTTTTTGAGCATTTGAAGCATTATGGCCATGAAGAAAGAAGAAGCACCAGCCTGAATCATCTTATTCAGGTCATGTTTGAGAAGGGTGAAAAAACAGAGGAATTCAAAATCAGTTTAGATTTTAAAATGGCTGCCGGAAATATAAGTGCCATCTATTTTTATTCATTAATGGAATGGTTATGGTCAAAAAACGAGTATTCTTTGTCAGATGACATATCAAAAAAAATTGACATGATATTTGAGGGTATCACAAGGTGAGACTATGAATGAGAAAAAGGAAATATATTTCCTAAACTGGGAAGAATCCGCCGGATCAGATTCAGCAGAGGTAGGCGGCAAGGGATTGAATCTTGGACGATTGCATCGATATGGTTTTTCAGTGCCTGCAGGGTTTGTTTTGACATCTCGTGCATATCGCGATTTCCTGCAGTTTAACAATCTGGCAGGATATATTAATGCTGCATACGGTATCAGGGCTGAAGCTGTAAATGACCCGGCCAATGAAAAGATACTGGAAGAGATCAGGCGAAAGATCAATGAAGGCCAGATACCCGGAACCATCCGGCAAGAACTGGCAAAACAACTTGAAGGCATGAAACTGCTTGAAAAACCTGTGGCAGTCCGGTCATCAGCAACGGCTGAAGATTCTGCAACAGCGTCATTTGCCGGGGTACATGATTCGTTCCTGAATATCATGGGAATAGAGAATATCATCAAAGCAATAAAGGGCTGCTATGCTTCCCTCTGGACCACCCGTGCTGTTGCCTACAGGCGCAAAATGGAATTTGGCGATGATACGGTCGCTGCGGCTGTCGTGATTATGGAACTTATACCTGCGGCAGCAGCCGGCGTGGCTTTTAGCTGCGATCCGCGCACAGGCAGGCGCGACAGGATCGCCATCAGCGCCAATTTCGGCCTGGGAGAGTCGGTGGTCAGTGGATCTGTGGAACCGGACGAGTATCTGTCAGATTCAAGAATCCTTCTTCCGAAGATTCTTGAGAAAAAAATCGGAAGTAAGAAGCAATATACCAGGTCGATATCTAATGGTACTGAACTTGTAAGCTCGGGAGATTACGCAAATAAACAGGTACTTGATGACAGCAGAATTACGGAACTGGGTTTGCTAACTCTGCGCGTATATGAGGCTGTTGGTTCAGGTATTGTTCATCAGGATATGGAATGGGCATTTGACGGCAACAGGTTTTTTGTGCTCCAGGCAAGACCCGTGACAAACCTTCGTGAACCGAACTTCTCTGAGATAGCAGGCCAGCCTGTCATCTGGTCAAATGCAAACTTAAAGGATGTAATGCCGCATGTCCAGTCGACTATTACATGGAACCTTGCAAGCTGCCTGCTTCCCAGGATGATGAGTGCGAGCCTTCAGGCTGCAGGTTATCATGTGCCTCCCGGGATAAACTGGGTCAGGCTTTACAAAGGTAGGGGATACTTCAATCTTTCAGCGCTTCAATGGGGTTTCTATGATTCAATGGGATTCGTGCCAGGAAAAACCAATGATGTTATGGGTGGTCACCAGCCTGAGATCAAAGTTCCTGCAGGAAATCCCTTGAGTGGATTTAAAGGAATGAAACGAGTCCTGCGGCAAATATATTATATTATCAATATCTTGCGGATACAAGGCTCTGCCGAAACAATATTTAAAGATATCCGGGAAAAGGCTGATAGCTGGAATCAATTGAACTTTGGCGGTATGAATGAAAATGAACTCATCTCGATTCTTTCGGATATGAGAAAAAAAAATGTGGAATTCGGACCGTCATACATGATCCTTACTTCTTCGGCCTCAGTACCTTTAGAGATGCTGGCCAGGACACTGGATGCGGATTTTCCCAGCCGCGGTTACTCTCTTGCGAATGGCTTGCTTGCAGGAACCTCAGAAAAAATGACCAGCGCAGAACATGGTTACAGGTTAATGGAGCTGGCACAGACAGCGCAAAGAGACGATGCTGCACGAAAGTACTTTATGGCCGAACACTTTGATCCTGCGGTATTTCGGAAAGAAATCCCCGAAAGTTCACAATTCATGATTGAATTTGAGGAGTTCCTTAAAGATTTTGGTCACCGAGGGATTTATGAAACTGATTTAATAAATCCTCGATGGCGGGAGGATCCGGGTTATTTACTTGAGAATGTTCGTGCAGAATTGTTGTCCCCCAAATATGCCGATCTTAGAACAGCTCAGGCCGAAAAACGAAAGGTGGCAGAATTAGAAATTGAAAAAAAACTGAAATGGAGTTTTCGACGGATAAAGATCAGCATTTGGGCCAGGCAGGCCAGAAAGGGTGCAGAAATGAGAGAAATGGCCAGGTCTGTTCTGATAAAATCCAATGAATCTTCGCGCTTAGTTTTGCAGGATATCGGTCGCCGTCTGGTGGATAGAGGGATATTGTATGAAAAGACCGATGTATATCACTGTACCCTGCCGGAAATTATTGATATCCTTGCTGGCCACTGGGACGGAACCGGTTTAAGAATACTGGTTGAAGATAGAAAACGGATTCGAGCGGAATTATCTGAACTCGAACCGCCTGATGTTATCATCGATGAAGTACCCCAGCCGCTGACCCAACAACAGCAAGCCCATAGTACGGTGCTTTCAGGGCTTGGTGTGGCAGCAGGCAGGGCTTCAGGATCAGCGCGGTTGATCCGGCATCCCAGGGAAAACAGCAAATTGCTGGCAGGCGATGTTCTGGTTGCCCCATCCACTGATCCGGGATGGACTCCGATGTTTTTGAGAGCAAAAGCTGTGGTAATGGAAGTTGGCGGTTATCTTTCCCACGGGGCTATTGTCGCAAGGGAATACGGCATTCCGGCAGTGGTTAATGTGCCTGGGGTGATGAAGGCTATAAAAGATGGAGAACAGCTCACGGTTGACGGTGATGAAGGAAAGGTATATCGTTTGAAAATCTATCCGAAGAAATAACCGTATTCAAGCAACATAATCAAGAGGAAATTAATACGGTTATATTTATGAGCGTTACAGATTCACAGGAATATCTTGGAAAAGTAACAAAAGCAGGAACTATAACCATATCTAAGAAGCTGAGGATCAAATATCATATTAAAATCGGTGATGTTGTGAGATATTCTGATACAAATGATGGGATAAAAATCATGCCATCTGAGACCTCAATAGTTCCTCCTGAGATAAAAGCGATATGGGAAGAAGCTGATAATAGGAAAATCAGCATAAAAGAGATAGTGGAAACTGTGAAAAAAGAACGTAAAAAAGTGTACGATGAAGAATATTGAATTGAAATTTTTTATTGATACAACCGTTGTTGTTTCTGCTGTAACCGGACGAAATAAAAAGGCATGGGTACTGCTTGAATCCGGCAGGAAGAAAGTTATCTCTCTGTATGTGAATGAATTCATCATAAAAGAGACCCGAAGAACATTGAAAGTGCTGCAAATTTCACAGGAAAAAACAAATTATGCTGTTGAATATATTCTGGAATGCTGCACTGTAAGGGGGAATGTTCCAAAAAAAGAGTTTTCAGTGGTGACTGAAGATAATGTATTGAGAAAGGATGCAATGGAGTATATCGAAAGTATTAAGCCGGAAGAGGCTTTGAGGAAATTGGGCTATTTGGGCAAAAAAAGGCGCTTGATTTTAAGGAGGGCCATTCTTAAACCTGGAGTTCCTTAAAAAATCAGCTCCTGACATGGGCATTATAAGGATGGAATAGCTATTCGCTAACAGGAACTATCTTATCTTTCAGTTTAGTCTCTAAATCCTGGTTCATCGTTTCAATAACATTGATAACAATGCCTTCGATTTCCGTTTTCAGTATTTCGTCATTTTTGAAAAAATCATCGTCTGTTTTTGCATTATATTGTGCGCCATGGGTTCTATATGCAAAACCGAATGGAGCAAGAACATACCCCATTTGCTGAAAATAAATAAAAATGTCCATTGCAGTTTTCATTCCTCCATCTTCATGACCGTTGACCAAAATTCCGACAACTTTTCCGGTAGTTAAGCCTTCTTTTTTCAGTAAATATAGATTTTGAAGGCATGTCAGCCTGTCCAGGAAATCCTTTAACCGCGCTGACATATTATTCCAATTTATGGGTGAAGCCACTATCACTGCCCTGGAATTAACTATCATCTCTTGGAGTGCAGGCACATCATCAAGCTGGTTCCTGCATGGGTACGTGCATGCAGAATCTCTCATGCTGTAGCAGCACCAGCAGTGCTGGATATCCAATTCGTTCAAATTGAACAGTCTATAACTCACGCCTTTTCTTTTAAGAGCTTTTTCTGCTAAACCCACTAAAACGCCAGTATTGTGACCTCTGTGAGAACTTCCATTAATCAATAAAACATCAAATTTTTCCCCATCATATCCAAGTTTTTGCTTATCCTTTAGTTCCGAATATTCTTTAGAAGAACTACTGCATTGGGGACATTCTTCCGGAGGTTCATTTCACCTATGAATGTAACCGCATACGCTGCATTTCCATTCTTTACTTTTTTGCAAGTTGCTCCTTTTCATTTCCGCGGATGCAATAGTAAACATATTTAAATCCCATTTTTTCGTGAACCGGACAGCCCGGGCACAAACATCCTTTTTCCTCTTTAATGCATTTGCTTTTTCCGGTTGTTGAAAGACAAAATGCTGTTTCTTCTCTGCATTCAATATATGTGGGACAGAGGCCGCACATACATTGGGGAACCTTAAAGTCATGCATAAACCTGAGAATATCGTTCTTGTAATCTATGAAACGATCGAAGAGATTTTTCGGCTTACTCTGACTCTTTCTTCCATTTTTTTTTGGTTGATATTGAGCTATCAAAGGTGATGGATTTTTCTCCATTCCATTTCTCCTTCTACGTGAGTTTTGCATCAATTAAATCTTTCGCTATCGACTTATTAAAGTATAGACCAGGACATGATCCTTGTATTGCATTGAAATAGTTTCTCCATACCTGCCATGGTCACATCCAGATCAGGAAATACATGTGTAATCCAATGATGAGTGCCAGTATCCATGATGCCAATGCTAACCTCATGGCTGTCTCAAGCCTGACTCTTATCCTCATAACTCCCGCAAATACCAGATTTATATAAATCCATATCGCAATGACAGTTAGTCCGAGAGTATGGTGCACCAACATCTCCATGTTGAAGAATATACTCCGTTGTTCATTTTCAATGTAACCGAGCATCGAGGGCAGCATTACGCCGGCTATCGCTATTATCTGTAACAGGACAGCGACTCTCATGACGACGCAGTGTTTTCCTAGATTTCTCTTCTTTACGAGAAATACTGCGCCAGATACCGACATAATGAGCAGCACCTGGATTGTCAGGTTTATCATTGCCTGGGTCTTAACATCAAAAACCATATGTCTTCATCACTTGGGGATATGTGAACTACCATAGCCTAAAGGCATTGTGGCTTCCTGCTTCAACGAATACCTGCCGGATTCTCCACAGGCTTGAAATCTTGCAGTTCCTGCAATACTATGTCTCGTTCCTTACTCAGTCTGGTTTGAAACTATTTAGCGCTATGCCTATCCCCGAAAATATGTCAACACTCTTTTATGGGATAGATTTTGAGGATTTTTTAGCGGAAAGTTGCAATAAAAGAAATCTATAAACAGTTTTCCCAGGTATATCGCCTTCTTTTTAACATGGAGATATTATACTGTATATGCTCCATGATCATGAGATTGTTTAACACCTGCAAGGCTATTTTGAATTCCATTAAGATTATCAGCTTAAAGGGTAATTTTCTATATGGGTGCTATTCATGCTGTATAAAATTTCTGAACTTACCCGGGAAGATATGGACATAAACCGTGCTAAAATTGATTTCGCCAAGCAGGAATTGTGGGCAAAAATGGATAAAAACGATAAGGATATTAAAAGTTCAGGTCTGAACGTGAGCTACCCCTCCGCATGATGGAAATTATGTCCAATGGCTTTTGGACGGACGTGAGGCAATGTTTGAGATGTGCGATGCTTTCATTAGGGCTACAACGTTCATTTATGTCTTAGCTTCGTTCTTTAGCCCTGGCATAAACCTGGTCAGGGGTGAAGAGGATTACAATAAAATGTATAATAAGAGTGACATTCATAAAAAAATCCTGGATGAAGTAAATAATCTGAATAAGACAAAACAAAATATTACCGAAAAGACAGTACCATTAATCAGTCTATTAGCTGTCAAAGCGCAAAACAAAGATGCTCCGGTGAGGATAGTGATGTTTCACCCAAGTTATGTCCAAAAAGGCACTTTTGGCGCGGAAGAAGCATTCAAGATGGTGAGAGACTGGTCAAACAAAATCGATATTCGGTTAGCCATGTGGGGGTCGAATTTTGAAGGACATGAAATCGGAGTGCATCATCAAAAATCCATAGTGGTTGGTACAGATGAAGGATTGATAGGATTCTGTGGTGGAATTGATTTTGCCTTTGGCAGATGGACTAAATCAGAACATAATCTGGACAGGATCTTAGACACTCCGGACACGGTAGATCCACCATTTCGGATTGATACCCAAATGAGTTGGATCAGTGATAAAAATGTGATGGGAGAATATATTTGGGATAAAAAAAAGAAGAAAGGGAGTTATATCTGTAAGCCAGGCAACGAATGGTTTGGCGAGGGCTGTGAAGAGGGAAGCCAGGTGCTCTGGCATGATGTCCATGCAAAAGTAGTCG
Organism: uncultured archaeon; assembly: GCA_902384525.1. Lineage (GTDB taxonomy): Archaea > Halobacteriota > Methanosarcinia > Methanosarcinales > Methanoperedenaceae > Methanoperedens. Next base: position 5,507 of record CABMCA010000126.1, on the reverse strand, counting down.
GTCCTGATGCATATGATCTTGCCCTTAATTTCAGTCGAAGATACGAGAAGGCTGACACTAATTATTCGATAACGGAATCAGATCCTCTTGATCTTAGTAAAAATAAACGAACTGTAACTACACCTTTCAAATTTCCACCAAAGGCCGATCTCAAAAATGAAATAGAACAATACAAAAATAAGTATGCATCTCTTTCTTCAGAAGAAGGTTATTCCAGGGGAAAGGTATGGGCACAAATTCTAAGAAGTTATAGTCCCGATGAAGATTACGGTATATGGGATGCTTATAGAAATCTATTCAGCAAGGCGAAGAAGAATATCTATATCGAAAACCAGTATCCATTTGAGGACGGGGAGGTTCTGAAAGTTCTCATTGACAATATCGGGAATAAGAAGAAATCTAAGAAGGAATTCAGGGTGATTGTAGTAGCGCCGGTGATGCCAGATCATTATGATACTGCAATAAGAAAAAATCTTGCAAAATTGATCAACACTAACAGAGACAAGATTGCAGCATATTCTCTGGTGTCAACATCCGGGGAAAGGCGAATACCTATCTACGTCCATGCTAAGATAGCAATTATAGATGACGAATGGGCGATAGTAGGTTCAGCTAATTTAGATAGATTTGGTATGGGAGGAGCTACGTCGAAACAACCCAGGGGCTCCAGCGAAATGGCAATACTGGTTCATGGAAAAGAGCAAGCTTTAGCTTTGAGAAAAATGCTTGTCAAGGAGCATCTGGGCCCTGGTGCGCCCGCCGATCCGGATGATTTTAATAATGTATTTGATGCTTTTAAAAATGTGGCAGCTAAAAATAGATTGCCAAAGGACGACGGCCCAATTATTGGCCATTTAGTAAAACACAGGGTGTATGAAGATATGAACTCTAAGGACTCAGGCGGTCTTAAGAGCCTGATTTCCCATTATTTAAGGCGCATAAATAGTTATCTTAATCAAGCATAAGATAACAGTGCCGAATTTACCTGATGATGATATGCAACACTGATCGTGGCATTTTACATCATTCCCGGCAGAAATAGTAAAAGCGGTGTTTTACAGGAGGATGAAATTTTGAGTGGCCTTAAACGGCATTCGCCAGTCGATTTAACAATTAAAGCTTCCTTCTCCAGGTTCCTGATATTGATGAATGGGGCATGATCCAGCCATTATATTTCAATTTTGAATTAGATTTGATAGGAGGATTTGGAACGCCGATAAGGACTTCCTCGATCTTGGTCTCAAAATCATCCCCTAACTGCAATTCAAATGTTGCTCCCTTTGTATATGAAATGAATTCATAAGTCCATAGATCAAAAACAGGCACAATTCCCTTTACTTCAAAAAAAAGCTCGATGAACTCTTTTGGAGGTATCTTGATATTAAAATATGCATTCAATTTCAGGATCTTATTCCCATCGCTCTGGCTTATTATCTCATAAACAACGAATAGTCTGGGCTTGATTTCCGTTTCATTTTTTGAATTATTCGGTCTGCAATTTTCAAGATCAAAATCATTTCTCCTTATGTAAACTGGCTCAAGCGGCGTTAGATTCTTATTGCACATATATCCGCTTATTTCAAATGAAGTAGAAAATTTGAAGGAAATATCCTAGTATTTGTGAATATTCTTCAGAATCTCTTCCTCTTCCTCGGTTGTTAATCCCGGAACAGCAGAATCGAAAAATGCAACAAGACCGTCCCTGTTTATCAATTTTGAAGTACCCCCTTCTTTTGCCTCATTTTTTGCCATATAATCATACATCCTGTTCAGGACGATTTTGTCATTTTCACCTTCCACTTCACCTTCTTTCTTGAAGATTATTGAAAGATTGGACATTCTGGGCTCTTCGGCCAATTCGAGCAAACCATGTTTTTCATACAAAGAATATATTTCATCATCTATTTGCTCATATTTATTTAAATTTCGTATTCCTTTTAAAATAAATCCTATCAATTCATTCCTTGTAAAATGCCTGTCAATTATTTCATCTATAATGGATCTTGATACATCTTTAACCATCATTGCAAGAGGATGCTCTTCCAGGACAAAGACAACAAAACCTGAAAGTATAAAGGCTTCACCCACTTTGCCAAAAAGCTCAATAATAACATTCAGGATATGTAAAATACCAGTTGGCTGTGAAATAGGGATCAATTCCTTTGCAAGTAAAGAAAAAAGCAAAAAGATTATACCGGTCAGCCCTATTTTAACCGCTAAGCTCCTGCGTTTTTCAAACAGGTCTTTGAATATCGATTTTTTGTAAGTCATTGTCAGAATTTTTATATTTAATGATAAATATATTTTTTGTTCAGTTATTGTCGATTCAAAACATATATCGCATGTTTTTAATAGATACAATATTTTGATTTAATTGAATGACTCAAATTTGCCTGAGGATCAGGATTTAATACCATGTGGTGTTTCCTTTGGCATAATTTATTGAGAGAATGTGGTATAACTGCAAATTTAATAAGGCCATCGATAGTTTAATTGGTTTTTTTTGGTTTTAAACGTATTTAATGATTTATTTTATGGGTGTAAAGTCTATTATTGGTTTTTCAAGATTATTAGTCACAATAAGGGTCATAGGTTGATATGTTTCTTTTTATACTAAACATACTTTTCTACTTTGAACAGAGCGCGAAAAAGGTCATTTATGCTTGATTCAGGCTAAGATTTATAATGAAACAAATTGATATTTAAGAGTGGTGGGAAAATGACACAGGAAATATCCAGCAATAAATTATATTCTATCCTTTTTGTTCTTTCTATAGCTATAGTATTAATGGCAGTTTTACTATTTGCAAGACCTCTCGCCATATCCGGCCAAAAAGAGGAGCACACCCTCGTTATCTCAGGCTCAGCGGATAAAAATGTAGCCCCTGATACTGCTTCATTGAGCATTGGTGTTGTTGTTCAGGCACAAACTGCAAAGGAAGCTTCAAATAAGAATGCAGTCTCAATGAATGCAGTAATTAATGAACTCAAGAATCTCGGACTGGAGGATAAAGACATTCAAACGTCCTTTCTTTCCATCCAGCCGGTTTACAAAAATAATGGTGTACAAACTATAGAAGCTTACTCTGCCTCCAATAATATACAGGTTACAACCACGATGCTAGAAAAACTGAGCGATATCATTGACAGATCTGCAGCCACGGGAGCCAATCAAATCGGAGGAATATCATTTTCCGTATCCGAAGAAAAACAAAAGGAACTTCAGGATGAGTTGCTGACAGAAGCGGTATCGAATGCATCATCAAAGGCCAATGATCTTGCTAAAAAGCTGGATGTCAGGATAGTCGGTGTGAAGACATCTTCAATAAGTGATGGCGGGATCATTCAACCATTCGTTAGGGAAGTATCAATCGCGCAAGAAAAAGTTGCTACACCAATCAATCCCGGGGAGACAAAAGTTTCGTTATCTGTCCAGGTGACATATATAATCGAGTAACCAATCATGAAAAGGATCTGGTCAAGACCATAAAAGTAACTTCATAATAATAACAATTATTTTGAGCATTAAAATATTATATCACCTATATAAGCAATTAAATACATTTTTATTATTGATGAACATTCTTGAAATTACAGAAGATAAGATCTTCCAGACATTAGGTAAAGGAAGAGATCCGAAATATGAACCAATAGACAAAACCAGATGGATAAAAACATTTGAACCTTTTGATTATACTTGCCTCGTAAAGTAAAATCATTATTTCAATAGTAAATAATTTTCGATCTGGATTAAGATAGTTGCGATCAATTTTTGATCCGATGTTCCAAACTTCACACTTCCCTATATATTCGTGTGAATTCTAAATATAAATAAATATAAATCATATATTTAATTTCAGGAGATAAATATGAGATATGTCCATATTCAGTCAGTACTTCCCCAGGAAGATGTGATCGCTTTGAAAGTGAAGTCCGGGGAGTCTTCAGTAAAAGATGCTATTGCCAAGGCAATCTACCATTATTTAAAATGCGAGCTGGCTGACTAATTAATATATGAATCAGCATTGATTTTGTTCATACGAAAAATTCATTGAAGATGTTTTTTGCGACTTAAATTATAGCATATAAAATTGATAGTGTAAAAATCTCAAGTAACTATATATCTGAGAAAATGCCTATTATTTTTGATTGGTGAATTTTTTTATGAGTCAGAGGGAAGAATTAGAAAAGTTGGCAAAAGCATGCGAAGAGTGTTCGGGCAAAGATATAGCATCACTGGATGAACATCTTGAAAAGTGTCCTGCATGCCAGGAGTACAAGATGAAGGCTGAAAAAATCAATCAGATGATGGAAGCCGTACACATGCTTGCATTAAAACCGGATGAAGAACGGCGCAAGATATTGAGCGCACGGATGGAGCAATTCGCAAATATGCCGGAAGATAAGAGAATGACAGCAATAAGCGATATGCTCGATTCAATTGCAGAACTTCCTGAGGAAGACAGAATAAAGATCGTAAAATCAAGAACAGATATCATCACAAGTTTACCTGAACAAAAAAAAGACGTTTTAATGGGAACCTTGAAAAAAGTAATGGCAGGATGGACCCATGACAGGAAGATGATGGAAAAACAGGCTGTAATGGCGGCTACCCAGGATTATTTCATATTGAAACGAATGATGGTCAGGATGATGTTTGAGAAGATGCTGGAATAATGTGGCTATGCCGGATAATGCGAATATTTGTAGCATATAATGGCAAATTCGGGGAACGCGTAATAGGGAACCTGTTAAATTACAGGAATTTCTGTATTGCCTGTGATAAATTGTGCATTTTTTGCAGGGACGATAAAAATCTTGATTTTTCAAAAAACATTATCGGGATATATACACAACCTCTTAATCTGCCTGGTTATATTGAAGAGCCAAAAAAGTATCTGCCCCCTGTTCTTCCGGAAAACGATGTGTTGTTAGCAATAAATCTTCATCCTGATATTATCACCGAACTTCCCGCCATGGCAAAGGATGCCGGAACACGTTTGATCATAGCTCCTATTGAAGAACCTAATTGGCTGTCGCCAGGATTAAGGAACCAGTTAAAAGAGAAATGTGAAAAAGCCGGAATTGTATTTGCTGCGCCAAAGCCATTCTGCTCCCTTAAGAAAGGTGATGATCCCTTAATTGACAATTTTATAGAACAATTCAGGATTGGCTTTCCCGGATTTAAGATCGGGGTCAAGAATAACAATATTGCATCCGTACAAGTCCTGAGCAGCCAGCCATGCGGATGTGCTTATTATGTAGCACAGAAACTTAAGAACACTCCGGTGGATAGCAAGCTTGATGAGGTGATATCAAGTGCACATCATGCATATCCCTGCACGGCGGGGATGGAAAGAGATGCCGAACTCAAAGATACAATTCTGCATAAAGCAGGATATATTATCAGGGAAGCAGTTCATGATGCCCTATTCGTCGAAAATAAAGATAAATTAAGGGGAAATACACCTTCTAAAACTTGACCTTCTCGAATACTAATCTAATCC
>CABMCA010000125.1 GCA_902384525.1 uncultured archaeon | reverse complement strand
CACGCTCAAACCTGTTTGTCAGGCTGGTAAATAGGATTACCCGGATAGCATCATTCTTGTGTATGTTAAGAGGGGAAGCAAAGTTAGAGGTAAAATTTAAGAATATCTGCATGCTTCTGGCAGGTGGTACAGGAAATTGTTTCTGAAAATTGTATTCTTTTACTCCATTTGTATAGTTTGCCGCATTCCCGTCATTAATATTGAGACCTACGATCCTTGACTCCTCATTATTGCGATTCACAACTGTTATTATTACGGTATTCCAGTATCCATCTCCATCCGAATCGTTGAGAGCCAGCGAAAGGATTGTTAAGTTTTCACTCTCCACTGCTGCACGAAGGCTTTTCTGTTCCAGCTCTTTTTTTTGTGCATCGGACAGCATGAGAGCCAGTGTAGATAACGAAATTACAACGATCAATATCAGCAGCAGTGCGCCGACAACTACTGAAAGTCCAGACTCATCTCTAATAAGTTTCACACACTACGTTTTTCCTTTCCAGACTAATAATGTATTCACTATAGAATATATAGGGCTATTTAGATTTTTCATAGTCTCTCACAGGAGAAATCTGATTAATTCAAACATCAGATCGCCATAGAAAACAGCCGTGAAAAAACCTAATGTTATGGGGATCATAAAAGGCAACTCCGGGGTCACCCAGACCTCGTCTTTTATTAAACACTTCCCTGACAGATTCTTAAGCTCCCTGATCGTTTTCTCGTTAATTTCCATACCGCCCAATTTAAAACAGGATCTGACCCTGCCATCTGTCATTTCAAAACCCTGGATCAACCGGATATGTTTGCCCGCAAGCTTTGAAATTCTCGTTTTATAACCCATGAAAATATATGCCGGATTATCGAAATTTAAACCCATTTCCGCCAGGTTATATAAAGCCAGCCCGATGGGAACGACAGCAATCAGCAGTGCTGCATTGCCTAAGATACTCAGGGCAAAAATATCATAGATGGGTTTATTCAGGGGAAAAGCATATCCCAGGGTCTGGAAAACCGGATAGGTCGGAATGATCAATGACATGACCATAATCGCTTTGGCGTCAGCCCCGCCGAATGCGCCGATTTTAAAAAGGATACAGGCAAGTATGAAGATGAATCCTGCTGAAATAATCAATGGACGCAGAGCAAGTTCCTTGTATAGCGAGAACTCATAAGAAATAGAAAAAATGCTGCCAACAAGCATTACCAGCCATACATTATTGGTCACCCTGCGCTTTTTAATATCCGAATAACATGCGTAAAGCAGAAACGGCGTGCAGAATAAGATTTTTAAAATATCAAACACTCTCTGTTCCATCAAATCCTCCCGGACGATATGTTATTTTAACTGAATATTGATTTCTTTCGCCTTTTCCATGATCATTTTTCCTTTTTCGCAACTTCAAGAATATCGATAATTATGTCAAGCCTTCCCCGCATACTGTTCCTCTTTTTTATGTCCGGAGACAAAGTCATCTGATTTTGCACGGGATGTTCAAGCCTTTTAATTATACGTGATATTCTTCTCTATCATGAAATTAATTAAATTGCCAATCCATCTTTTCATTGTCACGCCGGTCCGGGCATAACTCAGCAGGGTGCGTTCGATCCCATCATTCCACGGCACTCCTTTGTATTTTGCCTTGAATTCCTCTATATGCGCCTTTTGCGCTGAATTCTCAAAAATATATGATAAAGTTTTTAGAATATATTGCAAATTCTCTTTTTTCATAAATCTCCCTGATATCTGAATTAATAATAATTATTTTTTCTTTATCTTTTATTATCGACTCCGGTTCGCAATCTGGCCGAATCCTGCTTTTCATTTGATCGAATTCTTCTACAGATCGCTATAATCCTGTTTTCAGGAACCCTGTCCCACCTGTTGAAACTGCTTATATACAGTATATCCTCATTGCGGCTCCTTTCTATGAACCGGACATCTCCTTCATGGATCTCACCCGATTCGAGTTTGAATTTTACTATGTCTCCTGTAGAATATTCCATACATTCACCGTTTTTCATTTTTGCTGATGGTTAAGCTGATAAGAAAAAAGAAATTATGAGGGTAACTCCTCATAATTGATGTTTATTTAAATGCTGAAGAATCCTTCGTTCTGTACAACCTTCTGTCCGTCAGGAGTCATAATCCAGTCAAGATATGTTTTGATTGCACCTGTGGGTATGCCCTGATTGTAATAGAAGAGGTCTCTTGCAAGTCCTTTCTGCTTGGTTACGTCTGTTATGCCAGTCAGTGATATGCTCTGAATGTCATATGTTTTGCCTACGCCCTTGTTAGCATCTTCGGCTTTTGTGTTGTTCATGGTTGCAGCTACTACTTTGGCATTACCGTTCAGGAATGAACCGGTGAAGCCAACATCAACGAAACCGACTAAGTTAGGATTTGATGCGATAGCATCTCTTATGCCCTGGTTGCCCTGGTAGCCTGTAACATTTGAATTAAGCTGTTTGTCATCTGATTTGACAAGACCAATCCATGCTGCGAATGTCTCTTCAGTTCCTGATTTGTCGCTGCGCTGGATTACGGTTAAACCAGTTGTTCCAATTTGACCGGTTCCTGCATATGCTGCCTTCAAATCTCCATAGCATATAGAGGTCGTGTTGCTTACGCAACCAGTGGTGTTAACTATGTCCATTGTGTTCTGTCCTGCCAGAACGATCATGCCTGTTCCAATCTTTGTCTCAAAGACTTTTGCACTTTCTCCAGCTTCCTGGATAATGGCCGTCGCTCTCTTTGGTATGAGTATGCCGTTTATCGTTTTATCGTCTGTTGACCATTTGGATGAGCTTGCGCCAATATCTTCTTTCGGGCTGGCTGTAGTCCATGCAAGCAACTGTCCGACCTCTGAGCCGCCGCCGCCTACGTTAATTGTTACAGCCGGGTACTTCTTCATGAATACTTCTGCTGCGCCCTGTGTTATAGGCATTACTGTTGTGCTGCCTTTGATATTGATGGTTCCCATTACGTCAAGATTTTTGTTCCCTGTCTGATCCTGCGCATTCTTCTGCGAGGACTGTACAAGTATTCCTACGCCTGCTGCTGCCACTGCTGCGATCACGATCAAAATCAATGTCGCGATTGCTGGCGAGACGGCTTTTGCGTCATGCAGGAATGCTCTTATTCCTTTAGTGTTTACCATTTTTATGTTCTCCTTTGTTTTTTCTATCCAATGTTTAAGTGATGCCCACCGGCATGCCCTCTGAGTATTATGTGCTTTCAATTCGAAGTTTGGCGGACACGGATTTATAGCATCACCGATCATACTAATTTCATAAACTATTTTAGGAGAACCCTCATAAACTATAGAGAGTACTATAGTCTATTTTTATTTTCAAACATGAAACCAGCGCCCCCGCTCTCCCTATGCGGGGGGCATGGTTTCGACGTGACAGAAACCCTTACCATGGCAAAAGAATGAGTAAGTAAGGGTTCATCTTTTTCGGCGTTTTGGCGGCAAGTGTGTGAGCCACCGGAGTTAATATAATTTTGGAAACTATAATAGGATAAGCCTCATAGACTATATAGAATCATATAATCTATTTTTATTCTCCAGAGTTGAAAAACCCATGCCCTGAAGAGGAGAATCAGGGCACAGTTCCGGAATGAATGAAGCCCTTATGAAGACAAAAAAAGACTTTTTATCAGGGCTTCATATTCCTGCTACGTTTATTCGAGTTTTGCCGGCGCAGTGTGTGTTTTTCGCGCCAGCCTGTTATAATTTCAGAAACTATTTCAGGATAATCATCATAAACTATATAGAGTTATATAGTCTATTTTTTTTTGAAATAACAAAATGCAGGCTTTCCGCCCGTATCTTAAGAGCATGATTCATTTCTTCAAAGCCGCGAAGTGTTTCAGTATGCAGCCAGCGCATAAAAAGAGGGACAAGCAAGCCTGTGAAGATTTCGCGCTGTATAAAGCGCACACGGTTTGCTTCCAGCGGCTCAATAGTAAAAATATGCTCCCCATCGAACAGGCCAGGTACAAGCAAGTGCCCTAGCCAGCGCAGTTCACGGTTTGGCTCGGCCTTTAGGACTTCAGGCCGAAAAGTCATGCCCCTTGCGCCGGAAGGCTGGAGGAACACTTCCAGATGTGCCCCTATTCCGGGTTCCCCGATTGCCTTGCGGATAAACGGATTCCAGTTTGGAAAATTGGCAAAATCTGTGAGTATTTGCCATACCCTCTCTGCAGATGCCTGGATTTCGATTTCAGTACGAAGTTCTTTCATACGTCAGAACATTATACGCGCATCTTAAAATCATTTTTCATATAGTATGGTATCAAACCATTTTCTTTTTACGGGCAAGAAATATCACGCCAATCGCGCCCATCACAGGAAATACCGCAAGCATCGCAGCGGGAAGATCTGCCGACGGGGAATACCACGATACTGAAGCGGCGCTGTAGAGTGAAAGGACAAAAATCAGAATTGCACCCACAATTTCATTGCGCATACCTGATTTTGGTTGCATCAAATCATAAAACCATCCTATATAGAAACAATAAAGTATATAGAACAAAACAGAAAAAAAAATAACGATGCTGTAATATTATAACCCTTATTCTGTACCCTTGTTAGTAATTGCAAAAATTTAAACCAAAATGCGAGATTTTTTCAATTTATTCTGGAGAAATGGTTCATCACAAGGAAAATCAACCACAGAGTACACAGAGAGAACAGAGCTTTGGCGCTTTTCTCTGTGTACTCTGTGCTCTCTGTGGTTTCTCAAACCAGAAGATAATAAAAGTTTCCAAAATACTACGGCTGTATACTTAAATTAAAATTTATAAAAGTAAAGGGTACGGAATGTGGGTTATAATCAGCCCGAACTCTATATACTTTTAGAGAAGTCAATGGCTAACTCTGCGACATTTGCAGCATAATCCCCTATCCTTTTCACACTGTCTGCTATAAGGCCCAGGGACATGACAGCGTCAGGATTCATACCTGTTGAAATGTTTCTGATTTTTCGCAGATCTTCGCCTATTTTTTTATGTTCGTCAATAATCCTGTTTGCAAGTTCTACATTGCATTTTGTAAAAGAAATGACAGAATCATTGACAAGCCTGTAAGAAACAATCCCGATTTTAACAATATCTTCAAGCATAGCGTGAGGAATTTTTTCATCTGATTCCAGTATTATGCCAGCGATCTTACCAGCATGGTCTGACACACGCTCTAACTGGTCGCTTGCCAGCCTGTAGTAGAATGCCCCTGTCAATCCGAGTTCACTTTTTTCGGATATCCTCGAATGAAGTAAAATATCCATGAACTGTTTTGATATCAATAGATGAAGGCGGTCAATCTCATCATCCTGCTTTACGACTTCAGAGGCAAGAGAGACATCTCTTGTGTTCATTGCCTTTATGGTATTGTCAAGCATCCATTGCACTTTTATATGCATGCGCCGAAAGCTCATATCGATAGGCATCTCCCCTGGATTTGAGATATCCTGGATTATCACCTTATCATGAGTCTCTTCGATGATCTCAATGCCTATCAATTTTTTCACTATAGTTGTTATGTCTTTTTTCTGTTCATGTGTGATATTTTTGGCTTTAAGTTCGATCACACGATATCCGGCAACGTAGGTGGCTATTATATCTCTTATCAGCGGCTCGCCTGCCCTCCCATCTATGGTTAAGGTCTTTGGACCCTGAGACGCCAAACCGCCGTTTGAGGTTAAAAGAAGAGAACCATCCTCCTGGGGGTGCATATGAACAAGGGAACCTGATGTTATTCCGACATTTATAGCCCACTTCTTAGGAAGAGAAACAACGAACGTTGATTTTCCTGTTATCTGGACTTTTCTTATTTCTGGATTGATCATATTAATAATACTTTTTGAGGTTAGTAAATACTATATACTTTTTCCCAAGAATATATAGACTATATATAAAATCAGTAGAAATGATGAGGATCGAACAGTGCAAGAATAACAAGCATATTCAAACCGTATTCTTTTTTCGAAGAAAAGTCCATCCCGATAAGAATATTGCCATCATGACCGTAATTGCTGAAATTGCAAGGATGGCGTTGGAGTACGCTTCGCTCTTGAAATACCAGGATAAACCCCCGAATGTGTGTGCCAGCGATATCAGGGCAAGTATGGCGGATGCGCAATAGAAGATATTTTTATCCGAAGAGAGCATTTTCAGTGCAAGGTAAGATGCGAAGAAATAAAAAATCACAGTAAAGAAAACATAAGGGATCACCATGTCGTTTTTGACTGCATATACCAGCAGTGGACTGAACTCATTCTGGATCAGATTTTCTTTCGACCCCGAAAACCAGATGGTAGTGGAATAATCTATGATTGCGGAGACAGAAAAAAAGACGGGTAAAGCTATCAATATCTTACTCATCGTTTCATTCATCGACATAATAGTAAGTCAGACTTTATACTATATAAAATCATTACTTATAATGATGATTATGATGATGATAATTTGGGAAAAGTATAAAGCTTTTGCTTCTTTGCATCAGCTAAATTCCCTCGTATAGCTAATGTATCCATTCTTTTCTATAATATCCTGTCCTTCAAATGATCGCGCCCACTTTACGAAGGCATCCGCAAGAGATGATTTCCCCCTGGTTATAAAGTAAAGGGGGTGTGAAAGCTCCAGGGGATAATAGGAGTTGTTCACATTATCGCTGATTGCAGCAAGCGTGAAGTTGGAATAACTCATATTTGTGTATGTTTTAGAGCTAGTTTCATTATAAAGACCAGTAATACGCACGATTCCAAGTTTATCTTGAGTGTCAATATAACCGTATTCTATGAATCCTATAGAATATGGCCTGGTTTTCACCGCATCAAGCATTCCGGCACCGCCTGCAACATTAGTGATGCTTGAATCGATTGAATTATTTCCTATATACTCCAAAAAGGCTGCCTCTGTACCTGGAGAACCTGTCATTTGATATGCTGTGAGTGAAATGTCCGTGTGGTTGTAAAATCTTCTGAGAGTGTCTTTACTAAAGTTGTCACCAGGTCCATTAACTATGACAACAATTCCCGAAGTGCCAAACTTCTGGGCTACCAGGTCCGGATATTTTTCCATCTCATATGGAGATGGTTCCCTGTCAGAGACTCCAATATCTGCTAAACCAGAAGATACAGAACCTATGGAAACATTAGAAGTACCGCCCAGGGAATCACTTTGCTGTAACTGGAGCTTCACTCCCAGATTCTTATCATTATAAGCTTTTACGAGCGGGCTCACTGCAGGAAGAGCAAGGTCAGAACTTATTATATTTATCTTGATAGCCCCAATGTCTGCACTGTTGCCATTGCTGACAACCTTATCTGTCTGGGAAGTCACGCCCTGCATCGTGCCTGCAAGGAATGCTACGGATCCAGCCACCACTATGATAAGAAGGAGCGCAGATACGACCATGGAAACGGCTTTTGTGTCATCGATTAATCTCATAAGTAGTTCTGTGTATTTTACTTTCTGATAAAACTAATCTATATAGATTATAGGGTTCTTTTTTTTGGAAAAGAATGTTTTCTACAGCTTACTCTTGTCCTTTTGTTTGTCTTTTTTTGGGCTGATGGTTCTATTTATGAACACAGCCAGTCCTCCTCCTGCCAGCAGTACCAGAACTACATAAGGAAGTTGTTGAGGGCTTAAAAGAGACCTGATGATATTCAGGATATCCCAGGATGTGTCTGCTGAAGATAATTCCTTCGTTGGACTTGAAGAAGCTTTAGCCGAAGAAGCATTAACAGGAGTTTTTTCATCAGGAGCCGACTCGGGGGATGCAGTATTATCCTGTTTAGAAGCTGATACAGATTTTATTTCTATCTGATTGGAAATGCCGGAGCCGGTATTATTCTGCGTTTTCGTTTCCGGGTTATAATCTGACCAATATTCTTTAAAATCGAACCTTGCATAAGGCAATGTGACATTATCCGAGATATTATTTAATTTTAATATATAGCTATTGTTATAAGATTCATCCGGCTGTAAAACAATGCTGAAGTTCAATTCTCCGCCCATGATCTCCATATCAGGAAGAATAGAATCCCGCACTTTTATCAGCGCTGCCCTGCTTCCGTTGTTTTTCATTTTTATATTCACTGTAACATTCCCGGGTTCTCCTATCTCTGCCTTATCAGCGGTCTTTGTTACAATGATATCAGAAGAGCGCAGGATGAAAGGATAGGTACCTGTTGAGAGATTATATGTTATATTATTAAAGACAACATAAAGAGTTGCAGGCGGCAGAGTGTATTCCTTTCCTGCAACAGGCTTAAGCGGCTTGATGAAATATTCTTCCTGCCAGATTTCTCCTTTTTTCAGGGATTTGCCCCACCCCAGTTCCTGTGGTTTCGAAATAATGCCTTCAGAAATCGAATCATTCACCCATATATAAGAAAAATCGTATGTACCGATATTTTTTACAGAGATCAACACAGGGATGAACGGGTATGATGGATTTACATGGGCCTCTGGAGGCACCGTCTTAACAATAGTAAAGTTATTCGCAATATCGAATTCAAATTCATTACTTTTTACCAGAATTTTAAGCTCTGCATACGGAGATGGTATATATTTACCAGTTACAACATCCAGGGCAATTATCTTCAGCGAACCTTGTGCGTCTTCATATACAGTCTCATTGTAAAATTCAGAGCCATCAATGAACGTATTGTTTTTCTGTGTTAGTGCATCAAGAAATAAGGGATCTGAATTCTTAGAAATTTTCAAGAATACATAATCGTCGCACCCCCAAGCTTTTCTTTTAAAGGCGTCTGATTCAACATCACACTTTGTTTTATTTGTAGGCTCTTCCACCGTGCCAGGACGGAAATCTGCTGCTGTAATATTATAACCTGAAATATCAACACTTTTTCCCCAGTACACAGTTGCTGTATGTTCTTCCCATTCAGAGGCGGATGCAACTGCTATTATATTCATTAATACAATGAAAAACAGGATAGCTTTCATTGCCCGAAGATAGAATGAGGCGCTATTTGGCCTTTTTGTATATAGTTCATATAATCTATATAGATAAATTATTAATTTAGTTCATGCATTTCTCGGCTGGAATGAAATCATTTTCTAAAAACATTAATTTTATTAAATCGAATCAGTTTCCCCAGCGCATCCGCGGGTATCTTTTTCCAAAAAGCAGCCCAGGGAATGGAAACGGGAGCAAACATAATAACGGTGCTGAACTTGAATTGCATATTAAACAGCTTGAGGAACAGATACTTGACAGGAAAGAAGAGCGTAAGGCCAATATCATGGAGACGCTGATCTCCTTTAAGAATAAACCTGTCCGTGAGATAAATATAACATATCCGTTAGCTCAGGACCAGTTTGCCAGGATAGCCTATGATAGCGGCACCGAAGAACTCGTTTATATTCCGGTTGAGCCTGTGATCGAAGGCAAGGAGATCGAAACCTTCCGGATGATCAAAGGTATTTTTGAGGGTGATCTGGATATTGGAGGCATACAGACCAACCGCTATACATACATTGATAAAAAAGTGGAAGAAATTATTGACTTATACGGTATAAAAGTAAGCAAGGAAACACTTGATAAAGTGCTTTATTTTCTTAAGAGGGATTTCATAGGATATGGTGAGATAGACCTTTTGATGAATGATCCCGTTATAGAGGACATAAGCTGCAACGGCCCGGGCAGGAACGTCTATATCTACCACCGTGTCTTTGAATCACTTCGTACACTTGTGAAGTTTGAGAACGAATACAAGTTAAATTCATTTATATTAAAGATGGCCCAGATATCAGGAAGACATATTTCTATACTTGATCCCATCACAGACGCGACCCTGCCTGAAGGCAGCAGGATTAACCTCACTTACAGTAACGAGGTGACAAGGAAAGGCTCATCTTTCACCATCCGCAGGTTCAGGGGGGAGCCGATTTCCTTTATAGACCTGTTAAAATACGGAACCCTGAATGCAAAGCAGCTTTCGTATCTCTGGCTTATCGTAGAATATGGTAAGTCGATCCTGGTTTCAGGCGGCACCGCTTCGGGAAAAACAACATTGCTAAACGGTATCTGCCTTTTCATAAAACCAGAATCAAAGATCGTGAGCCTTGAGGATACGGCAGAGATCAACATTCCTCACGAGAACTGGATACAATCCATAACAAGGAGCGGTTTTGGAAGAGGGGAAGAAAGTAAAGGAAATTCTAAACGCGGGGATATTGGCCTGTATGAACTGTTAACAGCCGCTCTCAGGCAGAGACCGGAATATATAATCGTTGGTGAAGTCAGGGGAGCTGAGGCAATTACTCTCTTCCAGGCGATCTCAGTTGGTCATGCTGCCATGGGAACGATACACGCCGGCTCCATGGATGAACTTGTTAACCGCATTGAATCCTTTCCCATGAACGTTCCGCGAAGCCAGCTTGCAAGCCTTGATCTTGTGATTTTTGCAAGCAGGATGCGCATTAACAACAGCTATGCCAGGCGGGCTATAGACATGGTGGAGATAGGAGGGATCGACCCGGCAACAAAGAATCTCATTACGAATACTGTTTTCCACTGGGACCCTTATACGGATCATTCCAATTACACTGGAAAAAATATTCTCCTGGGAAGTATAGCAGCCGAGCATTGGATATCGCTCGAGTATATGGAAAAGGAATTAGAACAGCGGGAGAAAGTGATCGACTGGATGTACAGGAATGGGATAACAAACTACAAGGATGTGGCAAAGATCCTCAAATCATATTACAGCTTGCCAGACGAACTCCTGAAAAAGGTTAGTTTGATATGAATAATTCTTATAAAAAATTATGCTACCGCCTGCTGGGGAAATATATTGAAGGAAGCAGCCTTGAAAATGAATTCTCTTTAACTCTTCGCCAGGCAGAAATTAATAGCAGGGGCAGCATGTTCCTGTCTGTCTTACTGGTAAGTTCACTCTTAATCGGACTTGTGATCGGGATCATTTTATATCTCCTTCCCATAAAAATTATGAATCCTATAAGTGCTGCTTTTCTGGTTTTTGCAGCGTCCTCAGGTGTATCCTATTTCCAGCTTACCTCAAAAATCCAGAACAGGCGTCTTGACATTGATCGCCATCTACCTTTTGCTATCAGCCATATGTCCATACTGGCATCCACAGGCACAACTCCAATGAACCTCATTCATCTGCTTGCGTCTTCTGATCACGGTGCTGTTTCAGGTGAACTCAAGAAAATCATCTATTCTGTTGATATTCTGGGTAAAGACTTTATAGCAGCTACCATAGATGTTGCAAGGATCACACCTTCACCGCACATGCGTTCCATGCTCATTGAATTAACCAGGATGGCACATACCGGCGGAAGCATGGAATCATATCTGCACGGAAGGCTTGACCAGCTCCTGATAATCAAACGTGAGATGCAACAAGAGCTAAACCAGTCCCTGGGTCTCTTTAGCGAGATGTATATAACATTCATAAGTACCGGGGTCATTATGGCAGTCCTGGGCGTGACAGTCGGGAGTATTCTCATGGGGGGGCAGATAGGGCCGTTCAAGTCGAGTGAATTTTTTGATATATTTATATATTTTATAATGCCTGGAGCCAATGTAATCTTCTTTGTGATGTTGATGGTCATGTATTCGCCTTACGGGGAGGATAAATGAATGTTTTAAAAAAATTATTTATCCGGTATAAAATTAAAAGGGAATACATTATCCTCCTGATTCCTGCGCTTATAGCATTAATGTTGATCGCGGTGTATATGCTTCCAGCCAGTGAAAAACAACAAACTATTGAATATACACCAGAGGATGCATCTGCCTCTGTAAATATTAACACATCATTAAATGAAACAGCAGCAATACAATCAAAGGGAATAAAGATCACTCTTGACCAAGTAATAGTCTTTGCGGTACTGATAACGATAACACCTTACAGTATAGATGTATATCTTGAAAATAGGAGAAAAAGGAGATACGAGCAGGAGTTTATTGGTTTTCTCTATGAACTGTCAGAACTCCTGCGCGGGGGTCTTGATCCCCTGAATGCTATAACCGAGATAGCATCCCCGGAAGTGGAATCTGATCAAAGCCTTAATGCCCTGGCGCCTCACCTGAAAAAAGCAGCGGCGCAAATAGCATGGGGTGTTTCCTTTGAAAATGTTATCAGCAGCATGGCTGAATCACTTAAAAGCCCGCTGATAAGCAAGTATGGCTACCTCATAGTCCAGGCTTCCAAACTTGGGGCCATCAGTCCGGCTATTATCCTGAAAGCTGCAGATGACCTTGAAAAAACCCTGCAGCTTGAGCGAGAGAAAGAGGCAGAACTAAAGGAATTCATTATGATTATTTATGCTGCAGAAGCCATTCTTATAGGAATAATCTATCTCCTCAACAACACTCTTCTACCCTCGATCCTGGATATGGTGAAGGGAGGATCGGGTGCAGCTTTTGGGATATCATCTATTGGAATGACTATCAGCCAATTCAGGACAGGATTCTTCCGCGTGATAATGATAAACGCCTTCGCAAGCGGGATCATTGCAGGGCAGATATCAGAAGGAAAGGCAAGGCACGGTTTAAAACATTCGGTCATATTAATGATCGTAGGCTATGTCGTGAGCCTCTCGTTTTTGCTGGATTAACAGTCAGAATCAGGATTTTGAACACAAACTCTGCAAAATGACAGAGAATAATTAAAATTAATTAAATATTAACTGATTTATTACGCCTTGTCTTCTCTACCCGTTTTAGACAGGTTTTCCTTCACAATTTCATTTAATTTTTTGATATTGTCTTCAGAAAGAGGTAAATCTAACTCCATAATCTCTTCTTCATCCATCTCTCCTTTAATTTGGCGGCGTCTTATAATCTTGAACTTCCCCGAATGGTTATGGTACTCATTTTGCCTAGCCTTTAAAATAGTAATAATTAAATCAACTACCGATTTTACGAGAACTATAGATGCTGTTCCAAACCCAAGATAAACAATAATTTCTGGCCCAGTTTCATGGCATTCTAAAACAAATCTCGTTTTGTTTTTATCTATTATGACCGCTTCTTCATTTTTTACTGTATAATTGTACTATCGTACAAAGAGGACTGCCAAAAAAACCAACTAAAAATATTAGATTGTTAGTTAGAAACTTTGATAAGATATCAAAATGATATAATTATCTATGGTAGAAACTCAGGTAATTTTTAGACTTGATAAAAGGTTACTTAAACAATTTGATGACACTCTTGAAATGTCCGGATTCAAGACAAGGAATGAATGGTTTAGAGCAGCGATCAGGAAATTCCTTGATGACATTGAACGAAAAAAAGCGCTTCAAAAGCTCAAAAAAATTGAAGTGGAAGGATTAGAAGAAAAAGATATCGAAAAAATGGTCAATAGATGGCGTTCTGAGAAGACGAATGATAATTATTGATACGAATGTTCTGTTGGCTTTTCTTCTCACAGACGGTATAACTCGAAAAATCATCACAGAAAACCCTGAGATTTTTATGTCTCCGGACCACTGTTATGATGAATTATGGGAACATAGGAACCGCTGGAATAATAACCGGCTCCAGGATAATGAATTACTTGATATCATTGCTGACGTAAAAAGGCTGTTCGTAATGGTCATATCTCCAGAGATTTATAATCCTTATGTATTGGAGGCGGAAAAGCTCACTGTCGATAAAGATGATGCTCCAGTGATTGCGCTTGCTTTATCAATCGATAATGAAGGAATATGGACGTTCAACACAAAGCATTTCAGACAGAAAATTTTTGGAGATCGTATTAAAGTGCTTTCCACAAAAGATGTCATCAAGTTAGTATCCTTTGATTAAAAAAAATTAACTTCAGCTCATACTTTTCACAATAAGAGGCAAACCGGCTATGCACGCCGTGCTCAATGCATCATCCATAAACTTAAGCAGCGCCCTGGGGTTTCCTTTAACCTGCGAGTTCAAATTGTATATGAACTCTTTTGTAAAGGGAAAAATGGGGTCCATATTCGGAATAGATCTGCTTACAGCAAGCCTTTTAGCTGCCATGAGTTCAGCTTCTTTATCTGCAAGCCCGTCCAGGATATATAGTTTGTTTATCCGGTCTATGAAAGAAGGATTAGCTATTTTGATGCCTTCAAGAGCTTCTTTGTTACATGTAAAGCACAACAGGCTTCCAGCCTTTATATTATTCACAAGGGATACCAGGAATTCCGTGAAGTTATTATCTCCGCAATCGATATTATCCAGCAGGATGTAGGAAGGCATCTGCTCTTTTAATATCGTTGATGCCAGTATGCCGTATTCGGTGGGTGTTTTATTATATTTTAATGATTTTTTTATTTCTGTGACATATCCGGGCACTCGCAGCCGCCCCATAAAACCCGTTTTGTCATTTATTTGTTTCAGCCCGCTTCCAAATAATCGTTTCATGTTAACCGTAAAATCCTGGTCAACGCTGAAGGTAATGCGGAACACACCACTCCTGGCAGCTACATCATCAAGCCATCTTAATCTCTCGGTTTTTCCAATACCAAGGTCTCCTGCGTATGCCACTACAGCCCTTCCTCCGCCCGATACTTCTCCAACTATGGATGCCAGTTCACTATCTATCTTCTGGCTCACGTGCAAAAGACTGACATTAACTATCGATTCAGCAGATACCTCCCTGAAAGGATTTGAATTCAGGCCATACAGTTTATAATCATTTGTCATCTTATCTCAATTATTCCTTATTTGAAACTATTATGATGTAAACATCCACCCGAATCGTTAAATTAACCACTATAGTCTAAATACATCTATATACACTATGAGGGGATGCATTATTGGCCAGAAGGGAAAAATATGAACTGTGAAATTGATTGAAGATGAGTCAGGACTTTCCGTAGTTGTGGGCACGCTGCTGCTGATAATAGTCGTGGTAGGTTCTGTATCTGCCCTTGCTCTCATGGTGAATGAGGCACAGAAAAAGGAGATGGAGAGGAACAGCCTTCGCATTGCCGTAGAAAGTGAGAACCTGAAGATCACATCGCTTGCCCCCAAGACTGACAATCTTAGTGATGAAAATTGGAGTACCATAAAAATAAACGTCGTAAACATGAATACAGAAGCCAGGATTGTTGGTATCAATATTAATGATAGAAATGCAAAAAACTATTCAGATGGTGAGAGAGAATACAATTTCCAGAGTCAATTCCCTGTACCAGAGGGCGCAAGCAGGCAGATAATCTTAAACCTTATTTCCAACTATTCCTCAAACTCTACTTCCTCTCTTAACATTTCATTTACACCTCCTTTTAATATTTCCAGGAAAGATCCTATCAGAGTAATTCTACTTACCAGCCTGGCAAACAACTTTGAGCGTGTTTTTCTTCCTCCTGTTCCCATCATAAAAGTGAATGTTGAGTCTGAAATTATTGCAAATATGTCCCAGGAAGTCCTCACCCTGGACGGTTCGGATTCCATTGACCGCGAAGGAACAATTATTAACTATTCATGGCAGGGCGACAATTTCACTCCGGGCAGCGGACAAAAATACAGGACAAATAATTTCACCAGGCCATTCAATGTCACCCTTACCGTGACAGATAGCAATGGGATGCAGGGTTCTACTCGATGGGTATATCCGTGAACTACTCCCTGATAAAGCAAGGGAGCTTCCTGCTTCATCGTATCTCTTTTTAGATTACTCAGACAGGCTTGAAATCCCGTAGTTCCTACGGTACAACTTCTACTTTCAATTACTATCGCAGACATATGATCTCTTCCTGATACAAGACCACATTGAGGACATGAGTGTATCCTCATCGATAGTTTTTTTGGTACTTTATATCCACATATGCATGTCTGGGACCATATGGATTAACCAGTTCAACTATCTTCCCAGCATATTCTGCTTTGGTTTTCGTGAAACTGATTAACTGTGACCAACCAGCATCTGAGATTGATTTTGCAAGATGATAATTCTGCATCATGTTCTTGATCTGTAGATCCTCAAATACGATGTGATCATATTTATCGACAAGTTGTTTACTTATCTTGTGAGCAAAATCTTTTCTTTGATTTCTTATCGCTCGATGAACCATTGCAACTTTTATTCGTTGCTTGTTTCGGTTTATTGACCTGAGCTTTTTCCATTACTCAAAGTGAGCAGTGAAATCAAGCATTTTCTCAAAATTCCCTATTTCTCTTTTTCTAAACTTGTTTGACTAAATTTGTCTCAAAAATAATATATATTTTATTACAATAATCTATATATGTTATAAACTATCAGTAGAGTAATGATAATATGGAAGCACGGAAAGTTTACGTAAGCGGCGGTTCAACTTATGTGATTTCACTACCAAAAAAATGGGTTAAGAAGACTAACCTGAAGCCAGGAGACTCTCTGATGGTCACAGAACATGGCAGTTCTTTGCTGATCGGGACCAGTACAATTGAAAAAGAGTCACTAACGAAGGAAATTAAAATCTCACAAATAAAATCAAGCGAAGCTCTTGAGCGTATATTAATTGCTTTTTATCTGGTGGGTTATGATACAATTAAAATAAAAGTTGACCGGAAGGATCATCTTGCATACAGGGAGATTATACGGAACATTTTGGACTATTTGATAGGTGTCGAGATAGTCGAAGATACTAACGAAGCAATGACGCTTGAGATAATGCTGGATTATAAACGTATGAGTACCATGCAGATACTCCAGCGAATGTTCTCCATAGATAGGTCGATGCTTCTTGATCTTGGCAAGGCTTTAAAAAACATGGATATCGGGCTGGCAAAAGATATAATAGCAAGAGAGAAAGAAATTGACAGGCTCTATTTTTTAGTTGTCAGGCAGCTTAAGAGCGCTGTAGAATACCAGCAGATAGCGGAAAAACTTGGGATAGAATCTCAAAGGGATTGCCTTGGATACAGGATTGTGGTAAAGGTTCTTGAAAGAATTGCCGACCATATTGAAAACATCGCAAAAAGTTACATCCAGTTATTTGAGATTCAAAAAGAAGCGCAACTGGACGAATTTATAGATATCACAAAGGATATAGTTGCAACTTTCGAAAAATCTGTTCAGGCATTATTTACAAGAAATGATGAAATGGCTGAACTTGTGTTTCATGAATTGAAGAAGATTGAGAAATCCCATTCAGATATTTCAAAAGAATTATTCAAGATAGAAGATATTCAATCTGCTATTTTAATGAAAACAATGCTTGATAGCCTTGGAAGAATTGCGAGCTACAGCGGAGATATTGCAGAGGTAGCTATCAATATGTCAACTGAAGTATCTTAAATCTCTACCCAATCCTTATATAGAATTTGACCCAATATTTATTAAGTAGTTGGTGGTCAAAATGATAATCGTTCCTTCTCATATACCAAACCTCGATGAAATACTTGAGGGAGGCTTCAACAAGCCTTCAATTGTGCTTGTAGCAGGCGCGGCAGGTAGCGGAAAAACAACATTTGCAGCCCAATCCCTGTTCAATGCAGCAAAAGCAGGCGATACCTGTCTTTTCATTTCCACTATCTCCGAACCCCCGGCAATGATAAATAATTATATGTCGCGCTTTTCTTTCTTTGACCAGAAACTCTATGAAACAAACAAGATGAATATGGTCAGTGTCAGTGAATCCTTGCTGAAAAAAGGGCATGATGAAGTCCTGGATTTTATTAACAAAAAAATTTCTATTATCAAACCAGCAAGGATCGTCATAGATCCCCTGACCGTGCTGGGTGACCTTCTGAAGTCATTTGAAAACAGGCCGGTTTCTGATGATGAGAGAAGGGGGTTTTATTTTGACCTGTTCACTTCAATGAAAAGCTGGAACACCCTTGTAATTGTTACAGGTGAATTCATTCTTGAAGATCTGAGGAAAAGCGTAGTGGGATACCTTGCTGACGGGATAATATACATGTCTGAGGACGTTTTCGGAATGCGTGTGGAAAGGAATCTTCTCATCATCAAAATGAGGGGGCAAAAATACATATCAGGGAAACATTCGATGGATATAAGAAATATGGGCATAATTGTTTTCCCCAGGTTATTACCGGAAACCGGAGATAAACAAGTATCCAGTATTAAAGTCAGCACTGGTATATCAGGTCTTGATAATATGCTAAAAGGCGGCATTCCTGATGATGATGTAATACTCATTTCAGGCACAACAGGCACAGGGAAAACTACGTTTGGCATTCATTTCATCTGCGATGGGCTCACCCGGAATGAAAATGGAATGATAATATCCATGGAAGAGCGTCCATCAAAACTTGTCAGGAATTCAAGGACATTTGGCCTGGAGCTGCAACCGTATCTTGATAAGAAAATGCTTGAGATCATGTATTTATCTCCGGTTTTTTTCAGACCTGATGAAGAAGCTTTGATACTGAAAAGGAAAATAAAAGAAAACAATATTAAACGCATCTTGTTTGATGGCATAGAAAATCTTGAGACATCGATACCGGATAGCATAGTACGCAAGAACTACATTACAATCCTTCTCGATATGTTTTCAACAATGGGCGTGACCACAGCCGTAACAAGTGAGATATCTGAACTTTTCGGCGCTGTGAAGCTGACGCATGAAGCTTTATCGTGTGCTGTAGATAATATCATACTGCTTCGTCATGTTGAGATCAATGGAAAAATACACGGGGTTTTAAGCATACTTAAATCGCGAGGTATTGAACATGATACCGAGATACGGGAATATGAACTCACAAATAAAGGGATCAAGATAATGAGCGCCATGAAAGGTTATGAAAGTGTGCTTTGTGGAAGCGCACGCAAAACTTCAGGAGATAGTTTCAGGGAAAAATTTGATGAAATGCATTGACCTTGGAAAATTAAATTAAAAAGTCGGTTATAATTATACAATACATATCAGATCCAGCGACTGGAGGCTTATCAGTAGTTCCGGTCACTATGCGCTCATCGGGATAACCAAGCTTTTCACAAACAGAGATCTTCTTTGAAAAACCCTCATTTTTAAGGAAACCTGCAATTTCTTTTACACCAAAAGAGGAGTCGGGAAGCAGAAAAATATTTTCTCCATTTCTTAAATCCGCTAATATCCGTTCTTTAACAATTCCAATCTCTCTTGAATGGGCTGTAATGACAGCGATATTGTCAATTTCAAGCCTCAGCCTTGCGCATGCGATCTGCATTGATGAGATCCCGGGGATAATTTCATCGTCCGATTTTGCATACTTCCCAAGACCTGAAAGCATCGGGTCTCCTGTGGAGAGGACGACCGCATTTCCGGGGAGTTTTTGCAAAGTATAATCCGTAAGTATATTCGCTTTGCATTTTATATGTTCTTTTGCAAGTTCAATAGCCCGTTTTGATCCGAATATTATTCTGGCATTTTCTATTGCCTTTATTGCTTCTTTTGTAAGAAGACCAGGGCCCGCGCCCACCCCAATTATTTTCATGAAGTTCTTTCCGGATAGAAGATATTTCGTTCACTGCTGTCACGAAGAATTGTCCCGTTCCTGTTCAATAGCACAATTCTTTTTCCCGATACCTTGACTGCCTCATCCAGTGCCTGGTCAATAACAGGATTTTCCGGATTAGCATCGATCATTTCCTGAATTGTGAGATAAACGCTATTTTTTAAGATATCCGGATTTGCCCATTTCAATATAAGTCCCGGAAGACCGCAGATTATTACCTCTCCTTTTGCAGCTGCAAGACCTCTTGGGATATCGCTCCCGATAAGGATTACCGTATATCCCGGGAAAAACATGCTGGAAAAGCGCATTCCAATTCTTCCTGTTGTAAGAACGACTTTGTCGGCTTTTCCGATAAGTTCTTCCTTCATCTCACCCAGATGTTCATTCCATGGCTCTACAAAGCCGGTTGTTCCCAGAATGGAAAGTCCTCCGATTATCCCGATCTTTTCATTAAGTGTTTTTTTTGCAATTTCCTTACCCCTGGGGATTGAAATTGTAACTAAAGCTCCTCTTCCGCCAGTTTCAAGAAGCGCCTCTTTTATAGCTTCCTCTATTTGTCGCATCGGAGAAGGATTGATTGCTGGTTTGCCATTTTTTGAACCAATGCCGAATCCAGCTTTAATGATTATTGTCTCATTTTCTTTTGCTTCGGCCCGGATCTCTATTCCCCCGGTCACATCAATTGCATGATCCCCTGAATCCTTTATCGCAGAAGCCTTCCCATTCTTTGCATAAACCGGGAGGAAAACACGGATACCCGCAGGTGTGAGAACAGAAAATTCCGAAATATCCCCTTTAAGGGATAAGACCGCAGCTTTTGCAGCAGCAGCAGCAGTTGTCCCTGTTGTAAACCCACGCCGCAAAAGCGAGCCATCCGAAAGAAGAACATAACGCCCGCTGGATATGCGTAATTCGAGTTCGTCAAGTGGTATGCTTGCCCGTTTTATCCATTCTGCGGGAATTTCAAAATTATCAACAGGATCAATCATATTTAGATATTTATATTAAAACTGAATTTCACATCAGCCTGGCTGGAAGCTTCTGCCCGTTAAGCAGGTCCACAAAGTCCTCCCTGCTCCTGATGACGTCGGCCTCTCCATCTTTAATCAGCACCTCAGCGCATCGGGGTCTTCCGTTATACTGGCTGCTCATGCTAAAACCGTATGCTCCGGCATCCAATAGGGCGACCAGGTCGCCTTTTTCAATGTGCGGCAGGGTTCTATCCTTTGCGAAAATATCCCCGGTCTCGCATATTGGCCCGACGATCGTATAAGTGTCCTCAGGTTTGGAATTTGCTTTATTCGCAACTACAACGTGATGATATGAGTCATTCATGGTGGGGCGGACAAGAAGATTAAAACCTGCATCTACACCCACAAAATTCCTGGCTGCTTTCTTCACGGTATTGACGCGTGCCAGGAGGATGGTCGTATCTGCAACAATAAAACGTCCGGGTTCAAGCACAAGTCTGGGTGATATCCCCAGAGCTTTTGTTCTTTCTTCAAATACCGGAAGGATCGCTTTAGCATGGTCAAGCGGAGTTGGAGCCTGTCCTTCATCCTTCTTATAAGGTATACCGAGACCTGAGCCCATGTCCACGAATTTAAGATTTATTCCAAGCCCCGTGATTTTTTCAACCAGATCCATCATTTTGTGGGTGGCTTCGGTGAAAGGCGTTGTATCCAGTATCTGGGAACCAATATGGCAATGAATGCCAGCCGGTAAGATCCCCGGAAGCCCGTTCGCCTCTTTATATGCATCCACAACTTCTTCCGAAGGAATTCCGAATTTTGAAGTTCGAAGTCCTGTTGATATTTTCGGATGGGTCTTCGCAGAGACGTCGGGATTGACACGGAATGCGATCTCTACAGTTTTACCCAGGGAATCAGCTATTTTTGATAATGTGTGAAGTTCATCAAGAGAATCCACAGAAACTTTTATCCCTATTTCTACTGCTTTTTGCAGTTCAAAATCAGTCTTTGAATTGCCGTTAAAAAGGATTTTTTTACGAGGTATCCCGGCAAGAAGCGCCATATAAAGCTCACCGAAACTGAAAACATCGGCGCCTGCTCCTTCCCGTGCAAGCATCCTGAGGATGGCAAAGCTTCCATTGGCTTTGGCCGCATAATTTATATCAGCATCAGGGAAAGCCTTCCTGTATGATGAGAAATTACCGATGACGCGGGATTCATTTGTAACGTACAGGGGAGTTCCAAACTGTTCTGCAAGGACAGTGGTATCAGCGCCGCCGATCATAAGATGATTATTCTTGATTTCAAGATGATCTTTTATTGTGAACATAGGGGCACAATTAACGGATATTATATTATAGCTTGCCTTGTTTTTATAATTTCATGAATAATCATTTCATACAAATCCTGAGTATCATTAACCGAGCGAAAACTATTTATTCCGTGCAATAGATGATAGAAGTGTTCGCGTAAAAACGAACAAGATAAGCGGGTTCATTTTTTCAACGATACCACCCACTCCCCTTCCCGCTTATCTTATACTTATAATTTTAATTATTATTCAAGATATATTTATTTTCCTGACACAGCATTCCCGTCCGCTGATAATTTCTACATTAGTGTCATCGCATCGTGGGCATTTTATTACAGGAAGGAAAAAATGCAGTTTTTCAAAGAATTCTATCGGGCCGTTATAGGAACATTTCGTGCAGTTTATCACGGGTTTAATGACCTGGATATTATATGTGGCACCCTGTGCAATAGTTCCTGCAGTAATTGTTTCAAAGATGAATTTCAACTGATCCGGATTTAGCGCTGTAAGCTCCCCGACCTCAAGAAAAATCTCTTTAACTTTTATGGCATTATTTTTTCTAGCAGCATCAAGCACTGAATCAATTATTGCTCCTGCTATAGATATCTCATGCATTTAGCTCACTATTCTCTTACGACTTCTATTTCAGACCTGAGCTGTACACATTTGGCCCTGGCATACATCAATGACGAAAATGCACAGACTGTTCCGATACCTTCACCCAAAAGCTCACCCTCTTTTTTAACCGTGGCAGTAATATAGGTATCCATCCTGACATCTGTCTTCAGGCTCTTTTTTTCAAGCGAAACAAGAAGATTATTTGCTTCCTCTCCTGTATTTTTTCCTTTCCTGCATAGTTTCGTGGGACATATCTTGCAATATTCCTTGAATAGTGCTCCCCATTTGGGTCCGGCAATACCTGCGTGTACTTCTGCAACAACACCTGCGTATGCTATACAGCATCGTGAGGCCCTTCCCAGTAACTGCCCATTCTCACGTATCTCACAGCACACCTTATCGTTCTTGAAGAAGAAGTGATTCTCCATCCCGCGTTCATATTTGTCTTTTCCGGTGTTGCGCTTATCCTTCAGTTCTTCTTTGATCTTTGCTGCAAGAGCCGGAGCGCGCGGTATTGTCGCCGCTGTGCCGCACGTGGGACAATAGGATATCGGGCCGACAGCTATTTCTTTGTCCTCTTTATCTATGAATACTACCTCTATACCCCATGAATTGCGCCTTATGGCCACGTGCCCCCCGTTTTTCCAGACCTCGTTATATGCGGAAGCAACTGGTGTGACCACCCTGCCGTAGCCATATATGTCGGCGACCTTTTCCATGTCGATAATACATTGCAGGGACTTTGTCAGCTCTTTTCCGATATCCTTCGGGAAGAATCCTCCTTCAACCATTGCAAACAGGATAGCAGGAGGCCAGGTTATGCCTTCCCCTTCTCCCACGACATTCCCGTTGTTATCCAGTATTTGTGAGTAAACCCCATCCGGGCGCTCCCAGACAATCGCTTTCCCACCCAGCCGTGATATTTCTCTTAAAACCTTATGTGTCGTGCCGCAGTTGCCGTCTTCGATATGCAGCTTCCCCTCCAGGTTCTTCCTGACTTGCTCAACGAAATCCATACTTTTTCATCAATTCTTTATCATTGATCATTATATTAAATCTTTATCATTGAGGCTAAGAGTTTATTTTTTGATATTTTGAAGATATCGTTTTAATTCGTTTTAATTTCGGATTTAGAATTCATTATAAATAAAAAATCTTGGGGTACTTATTTCTTTGGGCGAGCAATGATATCAACATCGAAATAACTAATAAATGTATATATTTTTATAATAAATAAAATAAATCAGGCACTGTTCCATTTTCCAGTGATTTTTAAGACCAGATTAATGCTGATTAATACAGATTTAGGGCAAAAGATGCGTAAATCTGTGAAATCTGCGTCTAAATAATTACTGGCATAAATGGATTTTGGAACAGTGCCAGTAAATCAGAAGGACTCGGAATTCATGAGCTTTTAAAAAGTTGTCTCGAAATAATCGCAAATTTTACTGGAAATGGTGGATAATTTTTTATTTAATTAAATTCCACAACAGAAGAGCAACCCGCGATTAAGAAAAACGTCATCGTCATCCGTGGCTCATTCGATACATTATTTAATACTTATTAATAAAATATCTTTTATTATTTCTTGTATTTCTTTATCTAGTTCTGTTGATTTCTCCTTCAGTGCTTCATATACAAAGATATCTTTACCTTGCCAAATTAAATCAACCCTTCGGATTTCCTTTTGTGCGATATGAGTGTAATCTTCTGGGAAAGCCCAATAACAAGATAAACAAATTGTTACATCCTTCTCTTTATTCCAATTTGAACAGTTTTCACATGACCATGATTTTGCTCTATTAGCTGATGCAGAAAGAAGCATGAAATCATCTGGATTTAATTCACCTTCGGAATCTCCTCCAACTTCATATGGTACTCGGTGATCTATTTGTAGATCTCGCGCGTCCATTATTTCATTATAGATAAAACATTTTGAACCGTATTTATCAATTAATACTTCTTTGAGTTCTTTAGAAAAAGCTGTTCTTCCAGTAAACTTTTTTATTGATTCCTTTTTAAAATCGCCGAATTTGTAGACTGCGATTTTTCTTCCATAAGAACCTTCTACCCTTTCCATCACTATTGGGATTCCACATTCTTTAACGTCACGGACAGCTCTCGGAGGATGATTATATCCATATTTATCCTTCAATTCTTCCGTCGTGATGGAACCATGTGCAAGGATATGATCGATAACTGTTTTGGGTCTTTTAGCAGTTACAGACTTAAGAAGGTCAAGAAACTCTTTAGAATAACTCATTATTAATTCTCCACTTTGAAGTAGAATTTTTGTTTTTCAGCAAATCTTTTGTTATATAAAGTGATTCAAATGTAATTGAGTCTTTTCCCAATAACGTGGCTTGCGAAGATCGACCAGCATTTAAATGAATATGCTCAAGACCCAATTCAATAGGAATCTCTTCACCGTAAGCCTTTTCACCACATTTGCCGTCATAACTAACAATGAAAGAAATGCCTCTTTTTATTAGTTTTTCTAATTCGATTACAAATTCATTATGTTCAATTCCCGAAAAATACCTTGAATCTCTTTCACCGCAAACGCCTTGATATGGAGGATCCATATATACAATATCACCCGGTAGAGCCATTTCTAAAATTGTTTTGTAATCTAAGTAGTAGAATTTTGATTTCTCTTTTAAAATAGATGAAATATCAATGATATTTTTCTTCATTAGTTTGGGGTTTGTTCCATTTCTTCTTTTATCTGGACTTTGATTAAATAGTCCATCCGAGTTATATCGGACTGCTCCTTTGACACAGCGAGCAAGTAAATATAGAAACATAATTGGATCTTTTGTAAGGTTGAATTTTTCTCTTGTCTGATAATAATGCTCAATAGAATTTGATTGCTGTTCATTCCATATTTCTTCATATCTTTTGGAAGAAAATTCTGGTTCCTCAACAACAATCCTCAAGAGTTCTATTAGAGGTTTATTTAAATCATTGATTATATATTCTTTAGCAATCTTCTTTGATGCACATGCCATCGTAATAGCAGCCGTTCCTGAAAATGGTTCTACCAATCGATTATAATGTCTTGGCATGTATTTTAATATTTCTGATGCAAGATTTCGTTTAGACCCTTGATACTGGACTAAATGTGGTACTTTCAAATTAACCTCATATAATAATCTTTAATTTAATTTTAATTGATTTAATATTAGATATAGATTATCTAATAAGAGGCTCATTATATGGCTCTTCAAGGTCGTGCCCTGTGAATTGGGCGCCGGAAAGTTCCTCACAATATTAATATACTATATGTATCTAAGTAATACTGATAATTGTTGATCGACGTTCAATAGAGGAATAAAAAATGACTAAATGCCCCTTATGCGAAACAGAAATGAGAAAAGAACGTAAAGAGATAGAAAAAGGGGTATGGGTTACAGTTGAAGTCTGCCCTCAGTGCAAAGACGAATGGATAGATGAAAAAGAGCATGATAAGCTTGTAGATCTATTCAAGCGCAAAACCTTCAACCTGGGAGGCAGTATCGCAGTCAGGATACCCAAGGAAATAGCTGATGCCCTTTCCATAAAAGAGGGAACAGAAGTAAACTTTTCCGTACAAGATAAAAAGATAATAATTTCTAAAGCGACCGCGTGAACAACTCAATTCTAACTCCCTACTGATATAAACGAACTCAATCATATATAATAAACCATGCATACCACTGAAGATATATCAATTGGCTACGATGTTCTGGAAGCAAATAAAAAGCTTGCGAGAAACAACCGGACCACCCTTGAAAAATATGGAGTTACAGCTTTTAATATCATGGGCGCAATTGGCTCAGGAAAAACATTACTGATCGAAAAGACTATTGAGCGGCTGGGGGATAGCTACAGGATCGGCGCCATTGCAGGGGATGTTGTAGCACGCCTTGATGCATCCCGGTTTGAAAAGCTGGGCATACCTGTGGTAGGATTGAACACAGGAAAGGAGTGTCATCTGGATGCCCACCTTGTTGAGCACGGACTTACGCAGCTCCCTCTTGATAAACTGGATATATTGTTCATAGAAAATGTAGGAAACCTCATCTGTCCTGCGGATTTTGAACTTGGCGAGCATAAACGGATCGTGATCGTAAGCGTCAGTGAAGGGGATGATATTGTTGAGAAACATCCCCTGATATTCAGTACTGCTGACCTTATTATCATAAATAAGATCGATATTGCAGAAGCTGTAAATGCAGATGCTGATAAAATGGTAGGGGATGCCCGTATCATCAATCCGCGTATTGATGTCCTCAAAATGAGTCTCAAAACAGGCGAAGGATTCGATGAATGGATCGGATTTTTAAAGAAAAGTATCGCATAAGCTATAAATACAAACAGGTTCTACCAAATAATGAGATATAGAAATCTATCTTTATAAAAAGAGTGGAGGAAAATTTATGGGAAAGTATGAAAAAAGTACGGTAAGTAGAAGAATCTGTATTTGCCTGATGGTTTTACTATTTGCCGCTGCAATGGGAACTACAGCATTGGGAAATGTGGACTCAAATCTCACACCCAAAGAGCAACTTGGAAAACTTATATTCTTCGATTCCAATTTATCCGAACCAAAAGGTCAGGCTTGTGAAGATTGTCATGGTGAAGATGTAGGCTGGACAGGTCCAAATGAAGCATCAAATGTACTTAGAGGAGGAGTCTATCACGGAGCAAATACATCAAGATTTGGAAATCGCAAGCCTCCTACAATTGCATACTCAACATTTGCACCGAATTTCCGTTTAGATAATGGAACTGCCGGAACATTCGCAGGAGGAGAATTCTGGGATGGCAGGGCAACTGGAGAAATAAGAGGAACCGCAGCTGCGGACCAAGCTACCGGACCTTTCCTGAATCCTCTGGAGATGAACAATCCAGATGGAGATACTGTTGTGGATAAAGTATGTATGTCCGATTATGTAGATTTATTTAAGCAAGTATGGGGAAGCAATGCCTGCGATGATAAGAAAAAAGCATTTGATGATATAGCATTCTCAATCGTTGCTTTTGAGGCATCTAAAGAGGTAACTCCGTTTACTTCAAAATATGATGCTTATCTGGACGGAAAAGTTAAATTGACTGACAAAGAAATGAGAGGGCTGGAGTTATTTAAAGGAAAAGCCATATGCGATGAATGTCATGTAGCAGATATTGGTAATGATGGAAAACATCCGTTGTTTACAAACTCCATCTATGGAGATCCAGGAGTTCCTAGAAATCCGCAAAATCCGTTTTATAATGAAACAGAATTTAATCCTTCGGGGGCTGCATATATAGACCCAGGCCTTGCCGGACATATACAGAATGATCCGAATTTATTGAAATATCAAAGGATAAATTATGGCAAGTTCAGAGTGCCAACTTTGAGAAATGTAGATAAGAGACCAAATGAGACATATGTGAAAAGATATATGCATAACGGTTTCTTCAGCAGCTTACAGGAAGTAGTCCATTTTTATAATACCAGAGATGTCTTGCCTGTTTGCGGCTTTAGCGATAGTGTGGTCGGTAAGAACTGTTGGCCGTTACCTGAGGTGGCATTGAATGCAAATCCAAAGGTTGGTCATCTGGGATTGACTGATGAAGAGGAGGACAATATTGTAGCTTTCTTGAAAACATTATCAGATGGATTTATTCAGCCTGAACTGCTCAGTAACCCTGGGTTTGAATCGGGAACATCTCCATGGATATTCTATACGAATGGAAAGGGGAAATTCACTGCAGCACCCCCAGGGTTTGAGGGGTCAAAATCTGCAAAAATCGTTCTGTACACTGGAGGCACGAATATACAGTTATATCAGAAGAGCATATCACTGGAATCGCATACGCGCTATCGGTTGAGTTTTGCAGCGAATTCGACGAAAGGACACGATCTGAAAGTAGTTTTAATTAAGCACATTTCACCCTTTACACACTACGGTCTTGATAAAAAGTTCAACCTCAGCACAGATTGGCAGGAATTCTCGACTGAATTTACTACAACTAACTTCGGAGATATGGTAAATGATGGACGATTGATGTTCTACCTTGTACCTTTCGCGAAAGCAGGAGATACATACTACATTGATGATGTTCGGTTAGAGAAAATCTAATGGAAGAAAAACTATTGGGGATTATCCCCACTAGTTTTATTTTATTTTTAACAGACTTTTTAGGCAAAGCTTGCGAGAAACACTGGATCACCCTAAAAAAATTCGGGATTGCTATAGTTAATGCCAGTTGACCCGATGGGGCAATTTTCAACCACAAGAATTGATGCTGCTAAAATTAACATAATAATGACAATTATACTAAGCATTAAAATTTTAAAATATCTATATATACGTTAAAATATCTTTTACATATTGGATATAGATAGGTGTTTTTCATTGAGAAACAAAACTCAAAAAAAGGAACAGGAGGTATATAATAAATGACATATCATATAGGCAGGTATAGAATTTTTGCTGAGGACTTAGAAGGTGCAAGAAAAGCATATTTCAAGATGGCGAAATAAGTTGAAATAAGAATCTTTATTTTTTCAACCACTTCTCACAACAATTCTTGCATTTTATCTTCCAATATCTCATCCATTACCAGTGCATCCCAGATTCTTTCCCCGAGGACAATTTCAAATTCCTGCGCCGTAAGGACTGGTACATGGAATCTCTCTGCATCGTCGATAGTGATCCTCGGGCAAGCAGTATTAACATATGCATCTACTTTAAAAGCCAGTAATTGTTCAGGTGTCACAAGATCCATTATAATAATTTGTGCCTTCTTTCCATGCTCCCCTGCAATTTGCGCAAGCTTTTTTGCAAGATCTATCCTGTTCTGTCCGGTTTTTGAAGAAACTATGATTCCAAAGACCTTTGCATCCATTGACTTTGCAATAGATCCGCTTCGCTTTCGCAAAAACTTCTCAGGAGATACTTCGATTGCCTTGTTTAAATATGGGTCTGCCGCAACAACTCTTTTTCCTGTGGCGATCGCAACACCAAGCGGGTGGAAAATTCCGCTGCCAATATAAAGATATTCGTCACAATCAACACGTGCTGCCGTGAAATTGCATCCAAGTACCTGTCCCGGATAACTTATTCTTAAATCACCTGTTCCCGAAACCCCTTCCATTCCAATTTCCCACAGGAAATCGGATATCTCATCCAGTTTATGTATGTGCTGGACTGTGGTTATGAGGCCGATCTTATTGGCCGCTAAAAGTGGAAGTGCAGTTTTTACACACAGTATAACATCAACATCAGAGCGCGCTTCAATAAAAACCACATTGTCGAAATTACCCATCTTTGAATGCCCGAAATGGAACATGACCTCGACTTTTCCAAAAAGTGATGTATCGATATCACATGCACCAAAACAGGGATTTCCTGATATCAAAATGCCTGCTCCTGTTCGCTCTTCAAGCTGCCCTGCAATGATAATAGCTTGTCTCTTAAAACCTTCGGGAAACTGGAGCCCGACTGTTTTAAAGTGCTTTTCTTTTATGATATTTATTATTTTCTCTAAATCAAAATCGAACTGGTTTTTCATAATCTCCTTGCAATAACATATTTTTCTTTCTTTTGCGCTTCCATTATTTGTATGATCTCAAATCCTATCAATGATAATTCTTCAATAATTGTTCCACTTTCACTTTTTTCTGGCAATTTAAAAACCTGAAGCAGCATTCCGCCTTTTTTCAATGCCGGAAGCAGATTCTTAAGGGCAATTAATGAATCTTGTGGTTCCACTGTAATGTCAAGAAGCAAAACATCATATTTTTTATTATCATGAGCCATCGTGAACGCATCAGCGAATTCAATTGTGATATTCTTATGCTCATGTGCGATTTTTCCAAGTTCAGAGTGGAACTCTGAGCTGAATTCAATTCCATGGACGCAAGAGGCAAGCTCTGATGCATACAACAGGAAACCTCCTGCGCTTGAACCGACATCCAGGACAGTATCACCTTTCTTAATTATATTTGTCTTTTCCTGTATATCTTTAAGTTTCCAATATCCGGAAGGCTTGTCCAGACCTGGTGTTATTTCAATTTTATCAGAATATGCGACATCAAATGAAGGTCTGGTTATGACCCTGTCATTTACTCTGACGTGCCCTTCAGTTACTGCGCGTTTTGCCCTGCCCCTGGAACCGACATTGCCGATTTCCACAAGATAGGAGTCAAGCCTCATGAAACACCTTTTTCATATTCATTCAAAAGGTTAATAGCAAATCAACTATATTAAAAGCATACTCCATGCCGAGGTGGCAGAGCGGACTAACGCGGCAGGCTCGAGACCTGTTTTACCTTCCGGTAAGCTAGGGTTCAAATCCCTACCTCGGCGTTCTACGAAAGGTTTTAATCCCTACTAAATAAACAATGATTGAGCGAATTGATAAAGACAACGAATTTTTGAATAAATAGTATTATGATGATATCCCCTGATCCTTCCTTCTTATGAAAACAAAAATAATACTTCTTATATTATTATGTGTGATAATATCAATCACAATACCGACAGTATATGCAGATACTACTCCGCAACTACCTCCAAATAAAAAATGGGAACTAACTTTCTTTGATGATTTCAATGGAAGTACGATAGATACCACAAAATGGAGAGGTGGATATTCACATCTACAGTTTTGTAACAATGGTACATGTCCGGATCAGTATAGTGGAGTAACAGTTTCAAATGGTGTACTTGAGCTGCAAGGAAAAGCAATACCTCCAGATTATTCTTTTAAATATGCAAATCGTGCAATGATACACACTGGAGGATTAAATACAAACGATGCTAAATTCAGTCAAAAATATGGATATTTTGAAATTAGTATGAAAACTCCTTATAATTCCAATGGAGAATCAAATGGTGCATGGATAGCTTTTTGGGCTTTACCTATTGGAAAAACAGACAATTCACATCAATTACCGCCAGGAGTGCAGCATGAAGAAGTTGACATAATGGAAAAAATTATGGGAAGGCATAATATGGATTATACAACTTTTAATTTACAAGATTATGTTAACAATGAACATGGTTTAAAATATCCTATAACAAGAGTTGGAAGTTTATCAAATGCATTTCACAAATATGGACTATATTGGCGAGATGATGGTTCTGCGGATGGTACAATGCAGCTTTTTTTTGATGGAATTCCTCAAGGAAATGAATTTAAATTAAATGATAAACCAAATGCTAATTCACCATATTGGAAAAATGGAATATATTTGATATTACAGGTTATTCCATGTCCAAGAATCAATAAAAGTCCATGGGCAGGAGGAGAAAGTTGTAGTTCATTAACAACAAATAATAGTCCATTGATTATAGATTATGTCAGGGTTTACAAAGAAGTTCCTTTGGTTAGACAAACTCCGAAACCAATTCCGACTTCTACTCCTACACCCCCGATTCAACTACAGGATAACACACTCGCTCAAATTATAGGATTTGTATTAATAACATTCGCTATTGGATACGCACTGAAAAATAAAAAATAAAAGTTATCTCGTGAATATTATATTATCCTATCTCTAATAACGATTTTATAGTCGTATTTTCGCGTGTTTCAATATATATTCCGACAATCGCTTCTTAGTCCTCATATATTCCACATCAGACAGGCCGCTGGATTCAAGCGCAGAATCCCTTAAGAAACAGGGTTTTGTGATCTTGCAGCACCATGTCATGCTTCCAAAACATGTTCCTTCACCATATTCAATGGGTGTGTTTCTTGCAAAATCGGTCTTGATCTTCATGAATTCCTCAGCGCTGATACCTGCCTGTTTAAGTGCACCGTGAAGTGCACATGGTTTTACGGGAAGGCAGCAAAAAGCAAGAGCTCTCAGGTCGCCGCCGCCGCAAATATGCTTGGGTGCGTTATACCATCCGGTCATGGATTGGAAAGATGTCACCTCAAAAACAAGCTGGTCGATGATCCTGGGATTTTTCCGGACTGCACGCGCAACCGAGACCATGTCTGCACCGTGGGAAAACATTTCCTTGGCGCTTTCAAAATCCGTGATCGAATTATTGCCTATTATGAACAGGTTCGTTGAGTTCCTGACCCTTTTGATCACCCCGATATCCACACCCTGCGGATGCATGGCATCTATATGTATAATATCAGCCCCGGCTCTCTCGATAGCTTTTGCAAGTTCTACATCATTCACAACATTTGCCCTTATTTTGACCGAGAACACGACGCCTGTTTTTTTGATCTCTCTGATATATTCACAAAGGCGCGGTATGTCTTTTAATAATGCCTCACCTGCTCCCAGTTCAACCATTTCAGGCTGTCTGCAATGCGCATTTAATTCAAGAATGGCGCCATGTTCTTTTGCAAGGGCAGCAGCTTCTAAAAGCGGTTCAATGGATGCTGCGCGCACATTGACTGCGATCGTTGTGTATCCTTTTGCAGCAACAAGTTCTGACTTGAGGAATTCCAGGGGTTTATCTGATATGAACTCAGACCTACCCCTATCAACCTCTTTCCGGGCAGCTTCATTTGTTGGCTTATCGAGATTATATCCGCCAAGAATGATCAATCCTGCATTCGCAAAACCAGTTGCGAATTTGCTATCTGTTATACCTGCCATTGAAGCAACTGCAATTGGATTTTTGGGTGATGCATAACCTATTTTGATGTCAAATAATTTTTCTATCATGATTTAGCCTGATTAATTATTTGCCTTTCACTTGTCAGAATCATTAAAGAATTTTGCGCTAAAACAATTTCATAAGCTTTTTATAGCAATAATCCTTTTTTAAGCAGAATATATAAATGCAAACGGTGGTCCAATGGTCACAAATGAAATTTTAGATAATTATTTGCCTGTCGTAATTCTTACGATTGTAAGTGTTGTGTTCGTAGCAATCGCACTATTCATGTCGCTGATGGTTAGACCAATTAGCAATAAAACAAAAGTAAAACTTTCTACATATGAATGCGCCGAGACCCCTATAGGCGATGCAAGGATACATTTTAACATCCAATATTACCTGATCGTTATTGTTTTCCTGGTATTTGATGTTGAAGTCCTTTTCCTGTATCCCTGGGCAGTGCAATTCAAGAACCTCGGACCGCTGGGATTCTTTGAAATGATAATTTTTATTGAAGTACTTATAATAGGCCTGGCTTATGCCTGGAGAAAGGAGGCTTTAGAGTGGATCCATTAACGATTGATACTACAAAGATCAAAATTACAAAGAAGCAGCCTGTGACCGCGCTTGATAAACTGAATGATACCGGCCTTATCAGCACAGTCCTTGCAGCCAGGGAACGAGAAGGATTAATATTATTTTCAACAATTGACCAGGTTTTTAACTGGGCGCGTTTGAGTTCCCTGTGGCCTGTCACATCCGGTCTTGCCTGCTGCGCTATCGAAATGATGGCCACATCCATGGCACATCATGATATTTCGCGCTTTGGCATGGAAATTTTCAGGGCAAGCCCCAGACAGGCTGACCTTATGTTCGTGGCAGGAACTGTTACAAAACGCATGGCTCCCAGAGTAAAAAAACTTTACGAAATGATGCCTGACCCAAAATGGGTCATTTCTGTGGGCAGTTGTGCAAATACAGGAGGGCCTTACATTGAATCATATTCGGTCTTAAAAGGCGTTGATCTGATAATACCCGTGGACGTTTATATTCCCGGATGCCCTCCCAGGCCAGAGGCATGGTTATATGGGATCATCCAGTTGAGGGAAAAAATCAAGAACCAGGGATATGGAGCAAAATGGGGGCTGAACAAATGAACCCGGCCGAAGAGCTAAAGCAGTTATTTCCGGATTCTGTCGTAAGTGTAGGGCTTCAGATAAAAAAACCTCTTGCGATCATTAAGAAAGAAGATCTGTTAAATGTGGCAAAGAAAGTGAAAGAAATGGGATTTGACAATCTATCGGTTATAACGGGAATTGATTACAGGGACAGGTTCGAGGTTGTTTACAATTTCTTTTCTTATACCAAAAAGCAGAACCTTGTTTTAAAGGTTATACTTGAGCATAAGAATCCCGAAGTTGCTTCGCTTGCGTCTATCTGGAAAGTGGCAGACTGGCTTGAACGGGAGACATATGACCTTGTCGGGATCAAGTTCTCAGGCCACCCAAATCTTAAAAGGATACTGCTGCCCGATGGCTGGATCGGTCATCCCCTGCGAAAGGATTATGATATGAATGTTGATCAGTTCGTTACTGTCGGGGAAGATGGAGAAGATATCGTGAGCACTGACGGGACGAACCTGTTGAGGAGATAAAATGAAAACAGATGAACTTCTAATTAACATGGGCCCTGTTCATCCCAGTACACACGGTGTATTGAGGTTTAAGTTAACCATGGACGGAGAGATAATCAGGAATTGCGAAATCGTCATGGGATATCTCCATCGAGGGACAGAAAAGCTGGGGGAGATGAAGACGTATATGCAGTTCGTTCCCTACACGGACAGGCTCGATTATATGTCGGCTTTTGCCAATAATTACGCTTACGTTAAGGCCGTGGAGGAACTTGCAGGCATAGAGGTTCCGTTGAGGGCAGAGTACATACGTGTTCTCACGCTTGAACTGAACAGGATAGTGAACCATCTCGTAATGATTGGCTCTCTTCTTCTTGACCTTGGCGCATCCACTATGATAATGTACGGATTCAGGGAAAGAGAGAATGCCCTTGCATTATTTGATATGTTATGCGGCGCAAGGATGACTTTTAATTATATCAAACCCGGAGGAGTAAGGGAAGACATGCCTGAGGGCTTCATACCAAAACTCAATGAGTTCATAAATGATATGGATAAGCGCATTGATGATTACGAGCAGCTTGTCAGCGGTAATGAGATTTTCATGGGGAGAATGAAGGGTATAGGGGTAATGAGCGCGCAGGATGCTATTAATTATGGTATGACAGGTCCGTCACTTCGCGGTCATGGCGTAAATTACGATATAAGGAAATTAGAGCCGTATTCCGTATATCCTGACCTTGATTTCAAGGTATGTGTGCGCAATGAATGTGACAGCTTCGCCCGATACATGGTAAGAATAGATGAGATGAGAGAAAGCCTGCATATTTTAAGACAGGTAGTTGATGCTATGCCTCCGGCAAAACCAGCAAGCCAGGCTAAATATGGGATAGCTCCGATGACAGGCGCCCCAACAGCAGTTTCTACGTATTTCCCGAGAATATTCACCCCGCCGCCAGGTGAGGTTTACAGCAGGATCGAGGCGCCTAAAGGTGAATTAGGGTTTTATATAGTAAGTGACGGAACCATTAAACCCTACAGGATCAAAATACGTTCACCCTCTTTCTGTAATCTTACAGCTATACCTAAAATGGTAGAAGGGCTTATGATCCCTGACCTGATAGCGGCCTTTGGGACCATTGATGTTGTTCTTGGCGATGTGGACCGGTGATATAATGTTTGCAAATGCTTACGAACTTATTGTTTTCATCTTGAATTTCATAGGGATTTATGAACCTATAAATAACATATTCAAGACATTAGGAATCGAGTATATTTTGAGAATCATTATAGTATTCGCAGAGATTGCGGTCCTATTGGTTTTCGCTCTTCTGACGATCATGTTCCTTACATGGATGGAACGTAAAGTTGTCGCAATGGTGCAGGCAAGATACGGTCCGATGGTAACGGGCCCAAGAGGATTGCTCCAGCCAGTCATGGATGGTGTAAAACTCATTGGAAAAGAGGATATAATTCCTGCAAAAGCTGACAGGTGGGTTTTTACACTTGCGCCTTTTCTCGTATTCATACCAGCGCTCCTCATATTTATTCCACTGCCGTTTGGAGAGTCACTGATAATATCAGATCTAAAGGTTGGGCTTCTCTATTTGATTGCTATATCTGCCTTGTCACCAATTGCGATTTTGCTGGCAGGCTGGTCCTCAAATAATAAATATTCATTGATGGGGGCGATGAGGGCCGTAGCCCAGGATATAAGTTATACAATACCACTGGCCCTTTCTGCGATTGCTATTGTTTTGTTTACAGGCTCCCTGAGTACTGTTGATATTGTAACTGCTCAAAATGGCACATGGTTTGGCTTTATTCCAAAATGGTTCATATTCCTGCAACCCCTCGGGTTCATTTTATTCCTTATTGCTTCCATTGCTGAAATGGGACGCATACCCTTTGATTTCCAGGAATCTGAACAGGAACTTGTTGCAGGATTCTTCACTGAATACAGCGGAATAAAATTTGCAATGTTCTTCCTTGCAGAGTATGCTCATTTATTCTCAGTCTCTGCAATTGTTGTCACATTGTTCCTGGGGGGATGGTCATTTCCATACCTTTCATTACTTCCAGCGGCAGTGGTTCCACTGATATCGTTGGGAGTATTTCTTGTTAAAACCTATGCAGTAATATTCTTTGCAATGTGGTTAAGACATACAGTACCCAGGGTAAGGATAGATCAACTCCTCAACCTGGGATGGAAGATCATGATACCTCTGGCTTTACTTAATTTACTGGTCACTGGTTTCCTTTTGACCATAGGAGTGTTCCAATGACCTGGATAACAAGGAACTGGACAATGAGTGGGATAATTAAAGGGCTCATTGTTACAATGAAACATATGTTACGGGTCGGTAACAGGCCGACTGTGACCATTCAGTACCCCTACCAGAAAATGAAAGTGTCACCAAGATTCAGGGGATTGCATGCAGTAGATGAAAACGCCTGCATAGGTTGCGGGATATGTGAAGTAAATTGTCCGAACGGGACTATCCAGATAGTCAAGTATAAAACAAGATGGTATCCCCAGGTCAATATCGGGATGTGCCTGTTTTGCGGGCTTTGTGTGGACGTATGCCCCATGAATGCTATGAAAATGACCGGGAATTATGAACTTGCGGATTACAGCCGTGAGAGTCTTGTGTATGGTCCTGATAGATTATTATTCAACAAAGAGGTGAAGCAATGATAGACATTGTATTTCTTGTTATTTCGGTTCTCACTATCATATCAACGATCATGGTGGTCAGGTCAAATAAATTAGTCCACAGTGCAATATTTCTTGCAGGTACATTCGTTGGAACCGCTGGTCTATTCATACTCCTGAAAGCAGAATTCCTTGCCTGGGTACAGATTCTTGTCTATGTTGGGGCTGTAATAACCCTTATATTATTCACTATTATGTTGACCAAGAAGGGAGAGGAAGAATAAAATGATCAACAAGACATTCAATTTATTGATCGCATTACTGTTATTTGCTGTATTGTTCATGGCCCTGGATAACAGTTATACGGATCTGGCAAAGAAGGAGGAAATAACTGCAATCAGTACCCAGGATCTTGCAGGAAGTCCTGATATCAGGGGCGGGATTTTCAGCGATTTTATATTTTCCTTTGAATTGCTTTCATTGTTATTGCTGGCAGCACTGATCGGTGCCCTGTATATCGCAAAAAAGGAGGCATAAAATGTCGTTGTATTCATATCTCTTAATTTCGATAATAATATTCACCATAGGTGTATATGGAATAATTACACAAAGAAGCGGAATCAAAATCCTGATGTGCATAGAACTGCTTTTGAACTCAGCAAATCTTAACCTTGTTGCGTTCTCAAGTTATAATGGCAATGCGACAGGCCAGATATT
The DNA here is from genome assembly GCA_902384525.1 of uncultured archaeon. Classification (GTDB taxonomy): domain Archaea; phylum Halobacteriota; class Methanosarcinia; order Methanosarcinales; family Methanoperedenaceae; genus Methanoperedens. The sequence continues at coordinate 5,243 of CABMCA010000125.1, read as the reverse complement.
TGCAATATTCTCAATTGCCATAGCAGCAGCAGAAGCAGCCATTGGATTTGCTATACTTGTTGCATTGTTCAGGTTGCGGGATACGATCAATCTTGACAATATCAATATCTTGAGGTGGTAATATGTTCAGTGATTATGCAGCACTAATAGTATTATTACCGGTTATAGCGTTTGTTTTTACGCTTTTCCTCGGAAAGAAGCTCTATTCAGGCGGAGCATTGCTCCCAATAGCGGCTATAGCAGGATCGTTCATTATCTCGCTCGGGATATTCCTTGAAATATATCCAAATGGAATGGTACAGCAATCATTGCCATGGTTTGCGGGAATGAATCTTGGGATCTTAATTGATCCACTGGCTGTAGTAATGCTGATGATGGTTTCATTTGTAAGCCTGCTGATTCACATTTATGCTGTCGGGTACATGGCGCATGACCCTGCAAGACCACGGTATTTTGCAGAAACATCATTGTTCACAGCAGCGATGTTAAGCGTAATATTATCTGATAATATCCTCCAGTTCTTTGTTTCCTGGGAACTTGTGGGCCTGTGTTCATTCCTCCTGATAGGTTTCTGGTATCATAAACCATCAGCAGCGGCAGCAGCTAAGAAGGCTTTCCTTGTTACAAGGGTAGGAGATGTGCTCTTCCTTGCAGGGATCGTACTGCTCTATGTAAATATGAAACTGCTTGTAGATAATGGAACTCTTGTTGTCGAATCACAAAGTTTCATACTGCAATTCAAGACGATGTTTGAAGCAATTCCGCTGATCAACGGGACACAATTAACATATATCGCACTTCTCTTCTTTGGCGGAGCTGTAGGTAAGAGCGGCCAATTCCCTCTTCATGGCTGGTTGCCTGATGCTATGGAAGGCCCGACAACAGTGTCTGCACTTATTCATGCAGCAACAATGGTAACGGCTGGTGTTTACCTTGTTGCAAGAACATTCCCGATGTTTGTCGCAACCCCGTCAACAATATCTGCGGGTGTGCCGGATGCGCTTCTGATTGTTACATATGTTGGAGGTTTCACTGCCATTTTTGCAGCAACGATGGGACTTGTAATGAATGATATTAAGAGAGTGCTTGCTTATTCAACAGTCAGCCAGCTTGGTTACATGATGCTCGCACTTGGGACAGCCGGAACTGTTCTTGGAGCAAAAGCCGTGGGAATATCCATGTTCCATCTCTTAAGCCACGCATTCTTTAAGGCACTACTTTTCCTGTGTGCCGGAAGTGTGATACATGCACTTGGAACCAACGATATTCGTGAAATGGGTGGATTATTCAATAAGATGAAGATCACAGGTACAACCATGTTAATAGCAGCACTTGCACTGGCAGGTATTGGATTTCCGTTTGCGAGCCTGGGTATGCCCATTATGAATATTGGAACTGCGGGTTTCTTCAGCAAGGATGCAATAATAGAAGGTGCATTAGAGTATGGGGAAGTGACGCATGATATGATCCCATACGGCTTTGCCATTATTGCAGCTCTTTTGACATCAATATACATATTCAGGCTGTGGTTCATGACATTTACAGGAAAGCCGCGTTCTGAAAGGCATTCCCATGAATCACCCGGGGTAATGACAGGACCATTAATGATATTGGCAATATTTGCCCTTTTGTTTGGTTTCTCCCAGATTGGTTTCTATGGTTATCTTGAGAAAAATTTTGAATTGATGGATGTAAATATAGCTGTTCATGAAGGTGAGGCATTCCACCCATCAGCATTTTTAATACTGTTGCCCGTGATCGTGGGTGTATTGGGTTTCTTAATATCATATGCAATTTACAACAAACGAATGATCGACATGAGTAAGATCGTTTCATCACAGAATCCACTTTATAAATTGTTGTATAACAGGTATTATGAACCAAAGATAGGTGCAAACCTGATCGGTGTCAAATTGACACATGATGTTGTAGCCCAGTCAGGAGAGTTCATTGACCGAAAGATTATTGACTGGCTTATAATAGACAATATTATCAGCAATACACTGCTTAAGCTTGGTGAAATAATCCGGAAATTGCAGACAGGCGTAGTCCAGAATTATGCTTCAATCACAATACTTGGAGTAGCATTGCTTTTAGTTTTGCTCAAGCTTAAATACGGAGGGACATAATGGCAGCTTTAATTTCATTAATGATCGTTATCTCTTTGCTTGGAGCGATCTTAACATTTTTAACAAAAACCCGTAAGCAGGCACGCACGATCGCTTTGATAACATCATTGGTATCACTTGCTTTATCATTGATATTATTCCTGGGATTTGATAGTAAAATATCCGCAATACAGTTCCTTGAAACATACTCCTGGATACCAAGTATCGGAGTGAACTTAAAGTTCGGTGTTGATGGGATCGGTATGCCTCTTGTGCTGTTATCGAATATAATTATCCCGCTTACTGTCATATTTGCATGGGGTGAAACACAACAGGCAAACAAGTTCTACGGTTTGATCCTCCTTGAACTGGTAGGCGTGATGGGAGTTTTCACTTCACTTGATTTCTTTGTGTTCTATATATTCTGGGAAATCGTTCTTATACCAATGTACTTCCTGATAAGCATCTGGGGGGGCCCAAGAAAAGACTATGCTGCCATTAAGTTCTTCATATATACGCATGTGGCGAGCCTGGTTATGCTGCTTGCGATATTCACGCTCTACTTCAATGCACTGAATATTACCAAGATACCAAGTTTTGATATGTTTGAACTCCTGAAATCCTATCAGGTCATGGATGGATGGCTGATAAAAGATATCATATCAATAAAAGATGCAGTATTCTTAGGGTTATTGTTTGGTTTTCTTGTCAAGATGCCTGCGGTGCCTTTCCATACCTGGCTGCCTGATGCGCACGTTGAAGCCCCAACAGCGGGCAGTGTCATACTTGCTGCTTTGCTGCTCAAGATGGGTGGTTATGGCCTTTTCAGGGTGATCCTTCCAATCCTGCCATATTCCGATTCACCAGGAAAAATGATCACGATCATGGCTATAATCGGAGTGCTTAGCATACTATACGGAACTTTCCTGGCTCTGGCCCAGCGCGACCTCAAGAAGATGGTTGCTTATTCCAGTATAAGCCACATGGGTTATGTGACCCTTGGCGCTGCTGCACTTATTCCACTTTCCGTAAGCGGGGCGATGTACCAGCAGTTCTCGCATGGCCTTATAACAGGTATCCTGTTCATGTCATGCGGTGTGATCCAGCATTCTGCAGGAACAAGGATAATCCACGATTTAGGAGGCATAGCTAAATATATGCCAAAACTGACATTTGTCATGCTGGCAGGGTTCCTGGCTTCGCTGGGATTACCAGGTATGAGCGGGTTCATTGCTGAATTCCTCATCCTTGTGAACTCGTATTTTACGCTTCCAACATTTGTGATATTTGCACTCTTTGGTATTGTTTTCACAGCAGGATACCATCTATGGGCCATGCAAAGGGCAGTATTTGGTACATATAATGAAAAACTGGGGCATATCCATGATGGGGCGAACTATGAAATAGCCTCCATGGCCATTCTTGTCCTCCTGGTTATATATTTCGGAATAAATCCGAACCCTGTGCTTGATATGATGACTACGAGTGCAACCCAGCTACTTCAGTTTGTTACCGGAATGAAAGGAGTGATAACATGAATTTTACTTTACTTCTCCCTGAAATACTGCTGACCATACTGGCTTTTGTTATTATACTAATGGGTTTATTGATAAGCGATAAATCCAAGAATATGTTTGGATACTTAAGCGCAGCAGGACTTCTGGCTTCACTTGTATATGTTCTTGGTAACGGGATGACCGGGAAGACGAGTTTTTTCTATGATTCCCTTATTATTGACCCATTGTCCCAGGTTTTCAAATTAATATTCGTAATAGTTTCATTAATAGCAGTCATTGCTTCTATTGAATATTTTAAGAATAATCGCAATCAGGATGAATATTATGCACTCCTTCTCCTGTCCACGGTCGGAATGATGGTAGTAGCATCGGCAAATGACCTGATAGCGTTATTTGTAGGTTTTGAACTTGCAAGCATGTCAACATACGTACTTGCAGGTTTTGAGAAAAAGAACCCTGCTTCACTTGAAGCTGCATTGAAATATTTCATAATAGGTTCAATATCATCTGCATTGATGTTGTTCGGCATGTCGCTGATTTATGGAATAACAGGTTCAACCAATATTCCTGCGATAATTGAATTCTTCAGGATAACTCATCTCAGTGCAGAAAGCTCTATCGGGATACTGGCAATGATTTTCCTTGTGGCAGGATTTGGTTTCAAGATGGCGCTTGTTCCATTCCACATGTGGGCTCCTGATACATACGAAGGTTCACCCAGTGTAGTATCTGCCCTGCTTGCAGCAGGTTCAAAGAAGATGGGATTTGTTGCAGCATTCAGGATTCTTATCCTGGCATTAGTGGCGATCAGAGTGGATATCCAGTATACATTCGCAATACTTGCAATAATAACCATGACATACGGTAACGTTGTCGCGATCTCCCAGCGCAGCATCAAGAGGATGCTTGCATATTCATCCATCGCCCAGGCCGGATATATTTCACTTGCTTTTGTGGTGATGACACAAATGTCAGTCGCCGGAGGCGTCCTTCTTGCGCTTGGCCATGCCCTCATGAAAGGAGGCGCATTCATTGCTGTAGCAGTTGTCAGCTATATGGTTTTGAATGATAATAAGAATGCGAAGAACACAGATGATTTAGGCAATTTTGCGGGGCTTGGAAAACGCGCACCAATAACCGCATTGTCCCTGTTCATATTTTTCCTGGCCCTGGCAGGAATACCGCCATCAGCAGGATTTGTCGGGAAATTCATATTATTCTATTCAATAACGGTAGAAGCAGTAAGCCAGGCAAGCAGCTGGCTCTTAATTATTGTGATCATTGCAATTTTAAACAGCGCACTATCCATTTATTATTATGCCAGGGTCATAAGATATATGTATGTGCTGCCGCCAAATGGCGAAAGAATAAAAGAACCTGTTCCTTATGTAATTGCGATCCTTCTTGCAGTGATAGGTACGATCGGAATAGGACTGTATCCTGAACCGTTCATCCAGATGGCGATCAATGCGGCTCAAGCTCTAGGAGTGTGATAATTATGGCATATTGTGAATTATGTGGTGCAGCAAGACAAACCCTTTGCCCGGTAAAAGTAAGATACGAGAGAGTAATACTCGCTTATCCGAAAGGTACAAGGCGTGGCATAAACGAGGAATGT
>CABMCA010000124.1 GCA_902384525.1 uncultured archaeon | reverse complement strand
CACCTATAGATGGATACCTTCAGATGGAACTAATAGCAGACCCACATTGGGTAAACTTGTCATCACTTCGAACAATAATGTGGTGGGTGAATTAAAGATTTACTCCAAATCTAACACAGATATGATATCGGGAAAACTCTATACTGATGCGGATGCATCTACAAGTTTATCAATACACCAGTATGGAGATCATATTGCGTGGGATACATATTTAGCAATCTCAGATACCTCAGGTCTAGGTGCTACTTTGACCATAAGATATTATTATCCTAATGGTACTATTGCAGTAACAGAGATTCAGACAGTTCCTCCCAATGGAATGTATCAGGATGTTCCTATGTCTGATGGCAAGAATGGTAGACCTAAACTGGGCAGGGTAGAGATTACCTCTAATCATTTGGTTAATGGAGAATACAGGTTATACAACCTTGGAATTGGCGGCATAACTTCGAACAAACTCTACACATCCACTGATAAAAGAACCAGCTTCACAGTCCCACAATATGGCGATCATATAGGATGGGATACATACATGGCAATCTCTGATGCTTCGGGTCTAGGTGCTACTTTAACCATAAGATATTATTATCCTAATGGTACTTTGAGGGTAAAGGAAACCCAGACTGTTCCCCCGAATGGAGTGTATCAGGATGTTCCTATGTCTGATGGCAAGAACGGTAGGCCTACAACTGGAAAACTTGAAATTACTTCTGATAATATAATATTTGGTGAAATGAGAATTTATTCCTTAAGCGGCAGAGGATTAATGTCCGAAAGCCTGTTTATTCAGCCGGATATCTCAAACACGGTGATAATACCATACTATGGCAACAATACCAATTTTGGAACATATGTGAATCTCGCAGATGTTAGCGGCTTTAATACACCTGTACGTGTGGATTATCATTACCTCAATGGTACCCTGGCCAAGACGGAAAATCCAGTTATCCCTGCGAATGGCCTTTTGGGATGGGTAGCATCGGATGGAACTAGCGGCAGACCGATAGAAGGAAATATTGTTATATCCACGACATAGTAATATACGTTTAGTTTGCTAAATGAAAGATGATTAACAGGGCGAAAAACCCTGTTAATTTTTTTGATTTAAAATTTATTAGAAAAATATTGCGTGGTATATTGTGATTTTCTGCAAACCTTCTAAAGCTGGTTGATTCTACCAATAATGCACGGAAAAGTTCAAAGCGTATACTCCTGCAGACTTCTTTTAGAATCTAAGCTATTTTATTAAGTGGACTTCAAACAGAGCTTTTACAAATAGATTATACTTTAGCCATTTTTTCAAATCATATGAATATCTTTTGATTATTTCTGCTGGAACACCCGCAGCAACACAGTAGGAAGGTATTGATTTTGTAACAACAGATCCTGCAGCAACAACACTTCCAGTTTCAATGACTACATCTTGTAAAATCACTGAATTACATCCAATCCACACATTATCTTTTATTATTATGTCCCCTCCAAAAATCCCCTGATCTTTAATATTTTTTGTGACATCTTTATAGTTATGACTGTCTGAAATTATTGAGACAAATTGCGCAATTATGACATTTCTTCCGATTTTTATCTTATTATTGACAGGTCTTAAATTGCAATAACTTCCTATCCAGCTTCCATCCCCGATTTCAATTTTATCGATATTAATCAAAATTGCAGTTGGCTCAATTAATACATTTTTTCCCAAATATCCCCATTGTTCAGAAATTTTTGTCATAAATATCACTCATTGTTGGTTAGTTATCTGCATATTCGTTTCTTAGCTATACAAAAAACGTAATCGCTCGGCAAAACTTCATTGTCAATAAGAGTTTTTTCAAACAGGATTAAGAGTTTTAAGATAGTTTCTGCATCCTCATCTCTTTCAAAATTTGACGCTATATAGCTTAATAGAGGGTGAAGTATAGTACCTCCGGTATATGCCAATTTAATTATTTCAAATCTTTCTTTTACTAATGGTATAATATCCTCAGATCTTACAGACTCAGTGGGATCGTGTTTTATTAATTCCGCAATATCAGGGCGTTCAATATTTTTTTTAACAGTAATCCCATCTTCCTGGATTTTATATTTTTCGGGGAGGATCGACAGAATTTCATTGATTATTTTAAGTTGCGTTTCGGAATATTGAAAACGATTGGCACCAATGTATTCTCTTATAATGAATATGCCATTATCTTTGAGGGCATTTTGAACTTGGTCAAATAGATGTTCTAACTTTTCAATATGATGGACAGTTCCTATAGCCCATATGACATCGTATTGATTTCTCTCCAGTATAAATTTATTAAAGTCCTGATTTATATATTCAATCTCTTTCAATCCCCTTTCGGAGGCAACCATTCGTTGCTTTTTCAATAATCCCTCAGCAATATCCATCACATCGATTTTACTATACAAACCAGTTTCCATCAAACTCATATCAGGACTAGGATTACCTTCTATACAACCAATAAATAGCCCTCTCAAGTTTTTGTCTCCGACCTTTTCTTTCGTGTAATTTATTGCATACACGAAATAATTTAAATTCTCATCTCCAGTTATGTATTTCATCTGGTATTTTTCAATAGCAGGTAAGAGCTCCCAGTAGATTTTAAAATTACCTTTCTGATATTGTTCCTTAGAATTGTCCCAGATTGTGTTTGAAATGAGGTTTTTCTCTTCAGAACTTAAAATTTCTTTCTTTGTTGTGGTGATAAGATGGTCTCTAAAAAAGAAATTGGAAATAATGTCCCTTATTCTTTTTATCTTAGCAAATATTTTTTTTTTCATTAAAATCCACCTCTCTAAATAAATCTTTTGACTTGACAACTGATTTAATTGCCTCATCAATAGCAGCAAGCGGCAAAGCTTCATTCCAATCATGGGGCCAGTTGACTTTACTACCTTCTATTCGTCCATTGAGATTATTTACTTTTTCGGATAGCTCAATAAGCGCGTTAGCTAAAGATTCAGGGTCGGGTGGTACAGCTTTAATGTTTTTTGAAATAGTTGAAAAGTATTCTTGGTTCTTTATGCCATAAGTATTGGTTACAACAAGTAATCCTGCAGAAGCCATCTCGATTGGCAACAAACTTGGATGGGGTGAATCCATGAGTGCAAGACCAAGATCATGCTGAGGAAGAAGAGATTTATATTTCTTCATGTCAAATTTTCCAATATGCTTGATCTTAATTCCGCTGGGAAGGGTTTGTTCTCCAATATCGCCACCTATGGCAATGATTTCCCATTCATCATCCTTAAAATAACCAATTTCTCTTGCTCTATCGATCGCTAAACAGCCCATCGGATATAAGTTTCTGGCATTATTGGGCTGAGGACGGGCATAAAAGAGCAACTTTTTTTTGCCTTTTCTTTTTTGAAGATCATTATGAGTGAGGTCAAAATCTAAAACCGGATTCTTAAAATAAACTCCCGCCTTTTTTTTGTCTACAATGCCAGATTCAATAAAATATCTCTGTAAAATATCTGTTGAAAAAAACGGGAAGTAATTAAACCTATAACTTTGATCCGCTAATACGCGATATGCTCCATGTTCGTAGAAAATTGGCTCGTAGTCCTGAGCTAAATAAATAAATTTTGAATGGTTTGTTTTCAAAACAGCTTCATGTGCAATATGTGCGGTCCACCACGATGTAGCAACAAAAATATCATCTTTCGAAATTGGAACAATTTGTTCGGATGAAAAACACGGTAAATATTCAGCTTTGGTGAGGAAATTTTTTAAATAAGGATCATGGTTTTGAACTTTTTGTAATTCAGACTCTATTATTTCTTTCTGATCTGTCAAAATAATTCTGACAGAATAACCTATATCAGAAAATTTTTTTGCAAAATTGAACATTGCTATATAACCACCGAAAAAATTAGCGGGATCAATTCGAGATAATAAAAAATTTATATCTTGTTTTTTTTGTACAATACTAAATTGCCGACCAGAAAATTTTCTTTTGAAATCAGCAAGATCAATATGGTCTGCTAACCCGAATAGATATTTTATATTATTTGTTTGATTAATACCTTCTTCCTTCTGTTTTATTGCCCTGCGTATCATAACTCTACTTAAAATGGGAATGCAAAATGGATATATGAAGTTGAGGAATCTTGAAAATAATAAAGATAGTTCTATATTATTTGTCGTTTCTTCTCTAATTACAATTTTGGTGCGCATTTTTAAAAGGCCAAAGACGCTCAATGGTCTGCGAATATGCAAAATAAAAATGTTATTAATATTTCGAACTGAAGCAGACTCGATTAAAGTCGAAATATGTTTAACGTGCATGTGATTGTATTCATATAATTCTTTTGATAAAAGAAGTATATTATACATTAACGATTTTATCCTCATTAGAAAAGGCAAATTTTTTTGTCGATAAGACCCCAAAAGGCTATCTATCCTTAAAAAATCCTTTATTGTGGCTTGGCCAAAATCACAATGTCCTATTACATTTTCACCGCTCTGTATATAGTCGTATAAAGCGGTGTTAACATAATCTATTCCCCCGGATGCAGAGGCAATAATTCCAATCCATTGATCATGAAAAACACCTCCATAACGTGGGGGAAATGGTAATACTTTTTTTAACAAACTGGCGCGAAAAACAGAAGCAGCCCCAGTGACTGTATTTGCAATTACGAGAAGGTCTAAATCTTCCCTCTTGTAATAATTCTTCCGATTTTTCCAGTATGTTTCCGAAATAACAGTTCCATTCTCATGAACTATCCTCATGTCGCAATAAACCAGTTGAGTTTTCCCAACAAGCTTGCTGAGGCATTCGGATAACTTATTCGGGTACCAGTAATCATCCTGGTCCGCGAGAGCCACATATTTAGCCCTGGAAGGCACCAGCTCAAGGCAGCGCTCGAAATTATGATAAAATCCAACGTTCTCAGGATTTTCGATGAAGAAAAATCGAGGGTCTTGGGCTAAGATCTTACGCATATATTTCTTACGTGATTCTTCTGAGCCATCGTCACAAACAATGCATATCCAGTTGGTATAATCCTGATGTATTATGCTTTCGATCTGCCTTCGGAAACGCAATTCCTTGGGATTATAGGTAGCCATGCAAATAACTAAAAGCTCGTTTTCGGTGACATTCTGTGGAAGAATGAATTCCCTGTTTTTACTTTTCCATGGTTCTAATTTAAGAGTTCCAATTTGATATGTAAATTTTTGTCCATCCCTGAATTCTGCGTTAAGAATAATCTCATGTTCCTGATATTTCTGGACAGGATTTAATATTACAGGGATGGAAAATCCGGAGAAAAAAGAGAAAATGCTCTCAGCATACTGATTTCCAATATCAGGACGAAACATTTCGATAGTATCTGCATTATACCGCTTCTTATCTATGAAAATAGATAAATTCTTTATTCTCGATGAATGAAATATCCAGCCTTCAACAAGGTACCTATTGGTATTTCTTAGACTCAATACTTCAGGGAGTTTAACTTCTAAGTTGAATTTGATCATAAATTATTGTCTTTCTAAAATTCATCGTTTAGTTAATTTACTATGAAAATACCTCAAAGGCGATGTTATCTTCCAGGAAGTGCTGCTGTAGATATCATTAATTCTTTTATTATTATCTGCTATAGTAGTTTCAAGGTTATGTTCGAGATTCTGTATTTGTTTGTCCTTTTCAAGGACAACATTTTGAAGTTCGCCGATATGTTTATCCTTCTCAGCTATGTTAATATTCTTTTCTTTTATTTCTTGCTCAAGTGATATTTTTTCATTGGATAGCTTTTCAATATATTTAAATTCTGAACATGCAGGCGCTTTTATCACATATTGATATGCTTCGGCGCCTGATTGACTTAACATTAAAAAGATTTTGTAAGATTCAATTTCATTAAAACCCTTCATTTTTAAAATATTATTAATTATGGTTCTATCAAATTGTTCCACATTGTCAATTGCTTCAATGAAATAACCACAGGATTCTAATAAATTCGTTATGCTTTTCTTTGTGAAGAACCTCAAATGTGAATCATCCAGAATACCAATTTTTTGATAATCAAAGTTCCCATTGAACAATTCTAAACGCGTGCTCCAGTGAGCAATATTTGGTATCGATATTACTAAATATCCTTCCTTTCCTAAAAAATTTCTAATTCCTAAAAGGATTCTTTTTGGATCCTTTAGATGTTCTAAAACATCTCCGAAATAGATAACATCAAATTTTTCATCACCTAATGATTTATTAAAGTCTAGGTTTTCTAAATTGCCAACAATTACCCGTCCGCAATGTTCTTCAGCTTTTTTTGCAGCATTTTTATCAATTTCAATGCCAGTAACAGCACAGCCTCTATCTTTTAATATTTTTGATATAAATCCGGTAGCACAGCCAAATTCTAATACTTTTTTATTGAAGCCGATGAGTTCAATTGCCTTGGTTGAAGCATGATTTTTATCATTCAGATTTACCTCAAATTCGTAGTTATTTGCGTCTTTCATCATATAAATATCATCTTTTATTATAAATTGTGAACAATATGATTTTTGAGATTGAAATGTTTTAATAAAGTTCTCTAATGTTATATAAATTTTTGGGAATAGATACAAGAAATTTTTGAAAATTTGTAACAGATAGGTTTGATGTATCAAGAGTTTTCTGTTTCTCTTTAAAAATCATACTTTTCTCTATGAGAATTCACCCCCTATAAAATAGAGCTTTAATTTTATTAAATAAGCTTTTTTGCTCAATAGATTTAATTTGTTTATTTTTTTTTAAAATTTCAGATTTAAATTGCAAATACAACTCTAGCAATTCTTGTTTAGATATTTTATCTGATAGAATGACATTTCTATTTAAAATTTGATCTGTATCTGTTATGTAAGGGTCTAAAATACTCCAATCCATTTCATAATTCACTAGATTTCTTTTTATCGCATAATCCCACATTTGAGTACCCGGTAACGGTGTGGCTATATATATATCTGAATTATCAATTGGCTGTTTCTTAAAAAATTCTATACTCTTTATTATATCTTTTTTCGTCTCATAAGGTGAGCCGATAATGAATGGCCCAAAAACACTGAATTCATATTTTTTGCATAATTCAATCGTCTTTGTAGTTTGTGATATTGAAACGCTGCTGCCCTTTAAACTTTTTAGCATATTTTCCGAGCCGGATTCGAAGCCAAAACCGATTCCAGTTACGTTCATTTTTTTAAGACATTGACAAATTTCTTCTGAAATTAGATTTACTCTGGCTTGAACAGAAAAAGATACTTTACTATTTATGCCTTTTTGTTCGATTAATTCTGATATCCTTTTAACACGTTCTTTATTTAAGATAAAAATATCATCATAAATATAAATATTTTTTATGCCATATTTATCGATAAGTTGTTCAATTTCGTTAACAACATATTCCGGTGTAAACATACGAACTTTTTCCCAAAATATACATGAAGAGCAGTAACTACACCTATATGGGCATCCTCTCGATGTTATGATATGGGTCGATTGGGTTTTTAATTCAAATAGATTCCGTGCAGGATAAGGTATTCTATCAAGAGGCTCAATAAGCTCTCTTTTTTCTGTTATTACCAAAGAACTATCTTTAAATACAATTCCTTTGACAGAATACAAACTTTCTTTCGATAAACCAGTTTTCTCATATTTAATTAATAATTGGTGCATTGTTTCTTCCCCTTCTCCTATGACCCCTATATCACATGATTCAGGAAGATTCTGGGGAACTGCTGTAATATGATGCCCTCCAATAATTATCGGTATGCTCAGTTCCTGTTTTATATGAGCGCTCATTTTTTTGACTATTTCAAAATTTTGAGTGTATCCGGTAATCCCCACAATGTCCGGTTTAAATCTAATAATATCTTCCAGATTATTTGATATATTGATGTCTAAATTACCATAATATTGCCTTAAATATGAAGCTATATACCCTAAGCCCAATGGCGGAAGGTTGGATTCCATATCCCCTAGCTCTCCAGGCGGATTTAATAGGCCAAGTCTTAAAATATCGATCACCTGTTAATTGCTACTCCACTTGCTGGGCATTTTAACAATGCCGTCATATTTTTTATCAAAAATTATTTTGAACGAGTACATTTTATCATGAACATCGTATGGTTTCAACCAATCATCACCTGACCAGACTCCTACAGAAATGAGAAAAGTTCCGGAAAGTAAAAAATTATCAATATCTAAATAAATCATTCCATTGTTTTGTGGTAATTTTAATGAAAAATCATCCAGTTTTGTTGTAGTTCCGTATATGTATGTACCGTTATTTGCATATAACCCAAATCCAAATGTAGGATCGGAAAAATCCTTATTGACTTTATAACTTATCTGATATCGGATTTTATCCCCTGTCTTGAATGAATGATTTTCAATATTCTTTTCATCTAAAGTTTTCACGTCAAGTATTTCGATCTCTCTTGTACCCCATCGATCCTTTGGTTCATCTTTTTTTGTAGATTTGTTAAATTCTCTAATTTCTTTATCAATCATATATGAGTTATAAGAATACAGAACTTTTTCTGTGGTTCCCATAAATCGAACCTCTCCATGCTCAAGAAACACCGAAATCTTACAGAGTTTCTTTATTGAACCAGTATCATGCGACACAAAAACAATAGTTTTACCACTTCTTTTGAATTCATCGATCCTTTCAAAGCACTTTCTCTGAAAACCCAGATCTCCAACCGATAATACCTCATCGATCAGCAAAATATCAGGATCTGTCGCCGCCGCAGTCGCGAAAGCAAGACGGGCGTACATCCCGCTCGAAAAATTTTTAAGCTTCATGTTCCTGAACTTCTCAAGATCTGCGAACTCGAATATCTCTTCGAACTTATCCTCCATCTCCTTTTTCGACATCCCCATGATCGCGCCGTAGAGTCGGACATTGTCCTCTGCTGTGAGTTCAGGGTTGAAGCCAACGCCCAGTTCCAGAAAAGGAGCAATTTTGCCGTTCACTTTGACAGAACCTGAGTCGGGGGTGAGTACGCCTGCGATAATCTTCAGAAGGGTGCTTTTTCCGCTGCCGTTCTCGCCGATGATACCTAAGGTTTCACCTTTTTTTACGGTGAAGCTTACATCTTTTACTGCCCAGAATTCTTCGTAGGTTGAGGTTGTACCTTTGAGTGCGCCGGTGATGTGTTCGAACAGCTTTGTTCTCTTCTCGTGGGGGATGCGAAAATGCTTGGAGACGTTCTGGACTATGATTGCGTCTTCAGATGGTTGTTTGGGGGTTTGGAGGTCGAACATTGATGAGTTTTGGTTATAATAAACAGAAGACGTTAATAAATACCGATGCATTAAATCTGCGTTTATCTGCGTTCATCTGTGGTTTGGTTTTTTTCAGAATGACCTATCATTATTCGATAACATAATTCATAAAGCTTATCTTTTATTTTCATGAATCCCTTTAATTTTATAGTTTCCATCTATCCGATTGTTGCTCTGGATTCCGCGAAGCGCCAGGAAATTCATATTGAAATAAATATAAATTTAAGCATGATTTACCTGAAAACTCAAAAGAAAAGCTGACAAAAAACCATTTTTAATAGTTCATCATATCAAGGTATTGATTTATGGTCAATTGGAAAAAAATAGATCTGGAATTTGACGAGCATGCCTTTAAACATGGGATCAAAGATTATGAAATAGAGCAAATTTTTAAAGGCAAGATCTATAAAAGAAAAATTTATTTCAACAAAGAATTACGCTATCAGATAATTGGCAGTGCATTTGGCAGACTCATAATGGTTATAGCAGCATCGTTAGGGGGAAACAAACTTAAAGTCTTTAGTGCAAGGATAGCTTCTGAATACAAAGAGATATATGATTACAAGGCGAAATGAATATTATGAAAGCTAAGAGATATGAAGGAAAAGATGAGGACGATCTCCTTAAGCTTATTGATGAGGATCCGGATAAATTCCAGAGATGGGAAGGCCCTATCGAAGCTAATTTGAGCTCAGTACGTTATCCACCAAAGAAAAAAAATATAAGAAAAATTCGTCCAACGAATAAATAAACCAACCTGTATTCACAGTTTTTTTGGAAGGGAGGTCTCAAAAAACCATCCCCCTCACCTCACCTTATCCCCAAATACTCCTTATCAGCCCAACACCCGCCGCCTCAGGCGCCAGGAAATTTAGTTATAGTTATTTTTAATATATTCCGTTTAAAAAAAAACCTCAGTGCACAGAGAATACAGAATGCGTCTAAAGCACTGGTTCATCATAAAGTAAAAAGAATAAATTCAGAATTCACTCTCTTTACTTTTACCATAAATTAACTCTACAAATTGCCTGGGTGTTCTGTATTCTTCCTGCCCTATGAAATCCCTGTCTAGGCTTATGATATATTTAATTCCATATTTCTTCACAACAGCTAATTGTTCAAGGTCTTTTTCTTTTATTTGTCCACGGTATTTTTTCATAGTGTCTTTAACGTCTCTGGCAAGTATTATCATGCAGGCTTTATAGAGAAAATTCCTGAAGCTGTCTGCAAGTTTTTTATCATGATACTTTTTAAAATAACGATATACTTCCTTTATTACGCGTTCTGAAATTACTACTTCTATTTTTTCATCGTTTAGCAGTTCTATGATAGTATTCGAATTTGAGTCGGAATATTCAAATGCGAATATGAAAACGTTTGTATCCAGAAAAATTCTATGCTTCATCACGTATACTCTGAATATCTACAATGAGTTGTTCGGGGCTGACTTTTCTCTTTTTATTTGCCTGTATCTCCTGCCATATTGTTTTTTTATCAAGCAGGTTAAGGTCTATAGCATATTTTATTAATGCTGATCTGATTGCCTCTGATTTGTTGTTGAATAAGCCCAGATCAACCATCTGTTTAAGAAGATGTGCCTCGATTCCTTTGAATTTTAGTGTTAATGTTGTAGTTTCAGTCATAAAAATTTATAGTGATTTAATAGTATTTATAAGTTGCCAGCTTCTATTGATAGCGATGAAATAAAAAAATCGATTTCTGACAGGATTTACAATGTGCCATAATATCAGTAATCCATCCCCCTCACCACTAACTTATCCCCTAGTAATCATTGGCAGCAGAACACCTGCCGCCGCAGTCGCCAGGCGCGCCTATATCCCGCTTGAGAAATTTATGAACTGTTGAATCATGATAATATTATCGTATTGCAACTATATATGGGCTTCCAGTCAAGTCCTGCTGACGCTTGATGGGTTTGGCAAAAATAAAAGACAAGAAGGAAATAAGGGATGGATTGCATCCCATGCAAGAGATGATTTTATGCTAAATCCCGCCAGAGGCGGCGCTTCCGTTGGGGTATGGGGTCGCAACCCCAGCGCCCGTTATAGCAATTGATGACGTCCTGTTTCTTTTTAGAGCGGCCAGAACAGCTACACCTCCTCTGCAAACCTGGGAGACAGCCTTCGAAACAACCATGAACCGAAGACGAGCATAATGATCCCAAACACCAGCACCAGGCCGAAATCAGTGAATCCTGGCAGTCTTCCATATAAGAGTGTATCCCTGTACATTTCGATCAACCTTGTGATGGGATTGAGCATGTAATAAAGCTTGTATTTCTCAGGTATCAGTGAAATCGGGTAAACGATGGGGGACAGGAAAAACCCTATCTGAAGAAGGACTTCCCATATCTGGTTAATGTCCCTGTAATAGACGTAAAGAGAAGCAAGAGAGAGTGAGATTCCATACACTATCAGGAAATACAGGACATGGAGAGCAGGGAACAGGAGGATTGTGGCCGAAAGACCGACGCCGAATATGATTAAAAGGGGTATTAGCACAAGGAATTCAAGGAGAGAGCTGACCAATGCAGACAGCACAACGCTGATGGTGAGTATCTCCCTGGGTATGTAGATCTTTGTAACAAGACTTGATCTTCCCACGATAGAGGACATGGCCATTGAGGTACCAAGGGAAAAAAATCTCCAGCCTGTCAGGCCAATGAGAATATACAGCGCAAAATGCTCCTGGTTATTGTGGAAGACATTATTGAAAACCAGATAAAGAACGAGCATCATCAAAAGAGGATTCAGCATAGACCAGACAAAACCAAGGGCTGAATTTGAATATTTTGTCTTGAGGTCGCTTATCACGAGGTTTTTTATTAATTCTTTATAATCAAATATATACATGATTCAGTATGTTCTATTGCTTTCGGTTCAATAATCTTCATTCATTCGAACGATTTCATATTTCGCACAAGCTCACTTGCCCTGAACAGTGATTCGAACGTTCCTGCATCGCTCCAGTATCCATGCAACAAGGAAAAATCCATCTTACCAATGCGGATAAACTCATTGTTCACATCCGTTATCTCAAGTTCTCCCCTACCTGAAGGCTTCAGGGTGCGAATTATCTCAAATACACTTTGATCGTAAATATATAATCCCGTAACAGCAAGATTCGATTTTGGCAATGCCGGCTTTTCTTCGATAGAAATGATTTTATTTCCTTTGATCTCGGCCACACCAAACCGCTTGGCATCCGGGACTTGTTTAAGGAATATCCTTGCCCCGGACTTGAAAGACCCTGCTGCTTTAGAGACATTATCCTGGAATATATTATCACCCAGGATAACGGCCACATCTTCTTTATCCGCGAAATCCTCAGCAAGCCCCAGGGCTTGCGCAATACCCCCTGCCTGCTCCTGTATCTCAAAAGTAAAGTGCACGCCAATATCGGCGCCTGAACCCAGAAGTTCAAGAAAATGCCCTGCATGGCCGCGCCCTGAGACAATCATAATATCCTTGATACCCGCATCCATTAATGTCTGCAAGGGATAATATATCATGGGTTTGTCATAAACAGGAAGCAAGTGCTTATTTGTGACTTTTGTCAGAGGATACAGGCGGGAACCTGTTCCTCCTGCTAGTATTATTCCTTTCATGTTACCTCTAAAGTTTTTCGTTTATTTAAATAATCAGCAAGCGCATCTTTCCAGTGCCGCATCGGAGTTGTTTTTGTGTTCGCAAGGACCGAGTATTTCGGACGCCTGGCCTTACGCGGGAATTCATTGCTGCTGCAGGGCTTAACATTTGTTATTATCGCAGATGCGAATTCATACCATGAACACACGCCTTCGTTTGTTATATGGTATATTCCGGGCGGATGTCCGATGATCTCTTCAGTTTTCCGGGCAAGGTCAGCCGCATACGTCGGTTTACCGAACTGGTCATTTACTACATTTACAGTATCCACCTGTCCGGACAATTTTATCATAGTATCAACAAAATTCTTACCATGTAACCCGAAAAGCCATGACGTCCTTATGATCCTGAAATCATCCGTTTTTTCAATTATATTTTTTTCACCCATTAGCTTGGAATGACCATAGACATTGATCGGACCGGATGCATCTGTTTCCAAATATTGCTTTTTGGAGCCATCAAATATGTAATCCGTGCTGTAATGAATGAGTTTTGCACCGGTGATGGAGCAGCCCTGCGCTATATATCCGGGAGCTTTGCCGTTCACCTCAAAAGCCAATTCCTGATTGTCTTCGCAGGCATCCACAGCAGTATATGCAGCAGCATTGATAACAACATCCGGTCCAGCCCTCGAAATGGATTCGATGACCGCTTCTTTATCCCGGATATCAATATCAATATGTTTGAGTTTCACAGCATCAGGAAATACCCGACACAGTTCCGTACCCAGCATCCCGCCTGCGCCGAATATCAGCGTTTTAATTTTTCCCACCACCAGCGATTTTCGATATACCATTTTACAGTATGCTTCAGGGCTTCATCAAAGCCATGCTCAGGTTTCCATCCGAGCAACGTGAGTTTTGAACAATCAAGCGAATATCGAAGGTCATGTCCGGGCCGGTCTTTTACATATTCGATCATGGACCCATCTACCTTCAGCATCTCAAGAATCCTTTTTGTGATCTCAATATTTGTTTTTTCAGCTCCTCCACCGATATTGTATATCTCCCCGGTACTGCCTTTATGAAGTATAAAATCAACTGCCTTGCAGTGATCAAGAACATATATCCAGTCGCGCACGTTTTTCCCGGTTCCATAGACCGGAACTTTCCGGTTCTCAATCAAATTCGTTATAAATAGAGGTATAAGCTTTTCAGGATACTGGTATGGTCCGAAATTATTAGTGCATCTGGTAATGATCACAGGTAGCTTATGAGTGATAAAGTAAGATTGGGCTAAAAGATCGGAACCTGCCTTACTTGAAGAATAAGGACTTGAAGGAGTAAGAATATCAGTTTCCACGAACGATCCGCTGGTTATGCTTCCATAAACCTCGTCAGTCGAGATATGAATAAATTTTTGTATATTGTGTCTTAATGCAGCATCAAGAAGCGTAAATGTGCCAAGAACATTGGTTTTAACAAAAACAGATGCATCATCGATAGACCGGTCAACATGGCTCTCAGCAGCGAAATGTACTACATGGTCAACTTTTTCCATGGCCCTGTTCACTACTTGAGGATCGCAGATATCACCGCAGATGAACGTATAGTTCGGGTTTTTTTCAATATCTTTAAGATTATCCGGATTCCCTGCATACGTTTGCTTATCCAGATTTATTATCTCATATCCGGGATATTTTACAAGCATATGCCTGATAAAGTTGCTTCCGATAAAACCAAGACCGCCCGTTACAAGTAATTTCAATTTACTCACTCTCAACCGTGTTTTAATCCAGGCGCAAGTCCCCAATCGTATGGGATATCCTTAGAATCGGGAGGCAATCTGTATTCATCAGGTTCTTCATAATTATAAGGAAGTGTAGGGATGCTGAGGAAATATGCTGTTTGCGTGCCTATACCTTTGAATCCATGATATACACCCGGAGGAACGCTGATCAGTATCGGATTTTTTTCACCAGCGAACAATTCTATCAAATTCTTATAAGTTGGTGACTCCTCTCTCCCATCATATAGAACAACTTTCATCATGCCATGTACACATGTGAAATTATCAGTCTGCTTCTTGTGATAATGCCAGCCTTTTACGACCCCCGGATAAGCCGTAGTAATATAAACCTGCCCGAATTTAGTAAATATCTTGTCGTCACACCTGAGGATTTCCATAAGCCAGCCCCGCTCATCAGGAACAACTTTCAGGTTTTTTATGACTACGCCGTCAATGTTTTTCATAGAACAAACAAAAGGCTTATACTATTATATTAGTTTTTCCATTATATGCTGTGATGACCCTCAGACCAACTGTTTCCATAATCGTTCTTAACTGGAATGGAAAACAGTATCTGGAAACATGTCTTTCATCCCTCTTAATACAAAACTATAAAAATATTGAGATCATATTTGTAGATAATGGTTCTTCTGATGGGTCAATTGATTTTGTAAGAACTAAATTTCCAGGTGTCATTATTTTAGGACATAATACTAATCTTGGCTTTGCGGAAGGCGTGAACAGTGGTATCAGGATTTCAAGGGGAGAGTTCATAGCCACCATTAACAATGATACACAGGCAGATGAAAACTGGATAAATAATCTTATGAAGGTCATAGAATCCGATCCTGGTATCGGGTGTTGTGGATCCAAGATGATGCGGTACTATGACAGGAACATAATTGATTCAGCAGGCATCATTATTTACCAGAACGGGAATGCATATGACAGGGGAAGAGAAGAAAAAGATACAGGGCAGTATGATATAATGGAAGAAATCTTTGGCCCCTGCGCCGGAGCGGCCTTATATCGCAGGGAAATGCTTGATAAAATCGGTCTCTTTGATAAAGAGTATTTTGCATATTTTGAGGATGTGGATATATCTTTCAGGATTCATCTTTTTGGTTGGAAATGTATTTTCGTGCCTGAAGCTATTGTATTTCATATGCATTCTGCAACAGCCAAAAGCTCTTCACCATTTAAAATATTCTTTATAGAAAGAAACAAGCTCTGGAATATGTGGAAATATTTTCCAGTCAAGATGCTTTTTATTCAACTTCCATTCACGAATATTCATTATTTTAGATATTTAATATTATTTTTGGAAACATTCTTTGGAAAGACTCCGGAAAAGGAAGAACCTGTTTTAAATTACAGTTTCCTGTCAATTTTATTTGCAGTATTACGCGCAAAGTTGTCAGCATATGAAAAACTTCCCCACATGTTGAATCAGCGAATGAAATTACGATCAAATGGTGCAGATTTTTCCAGGCTTGATCGATGGATAATAAAAAGTCATGAGCGAATATGATAATTTACTTTCTCCAGTAAATATGGTAATTTACTTTATTTTTTCCAGTAATATGCATGCATGCTCAAATGTATCTTAATTGACCCGGGGATCCATTTATGGCGCAATCCAAAAAAAAATCCCATGAATTTAAAGACGTCGTAGCATATTGCATACGGTATTTTGATGAAACTTTCCCGTCCCACGTATATTATTTCATCCATAAAATATTTGATTCCATTACTGAGAACTGCTGGTTTCATACACATCTGGGAAAATGATACTCCTGAATCAAAATATCTCTTAAATACCTGTTTTAAGCCATAATTATGGGAATGGAATACCGCCGCATCCGGGACATACTCTATTTTGTATCCAAGTTCATTTGCTCTTTTTGCCCAGTCATGATCTTCACTTATGATGAGTTCCTCGTTAAATTTTATATTTGTCCATACCGAACGCTTGATTGCAGAATTTACATTTGAGAAAAAGGCATTCATGTTGAAATCTTTTGTTGAGTACGGTTCATTTAAAGTCGGCGGATAATTCCTTAGAATGAAAAATCGTTCCATAAGTGGTGTATTTTCATAAGGGATCTGTCTCCCAAAGGTCGCTGCAACATTTTCAATGGCAAGTCTATCTGTGAGATTTTCAAGCCACTTCTCATTTGCAGGGATTGCATCCGCAGAAAGATATATAATATAGTCTCCTGTCGCATATCCGGATGCAAGGTTCCGGGTCCTGCCATGTCCGAATTCACCCGGTGGTATTGTATAAAATCTTACATCAAATCCGGATATCTTCTGTATCGTATCATCGCTTGAACCCGAATCAACTACAATAATCTCAAAGTCATTACGGATTTGTTGCGCTTGAATTTGTTGCAGGACTTTTCTGATCGTTGTACCATTGTTTTTTGTAAGGATGACAACTGATATTTTTATATTTTCCATAAATTCTACTATTTTTCCTTATCTTCAAGAATAAATATACTTATAATTAGTGCCGAAAATATGACCTGGATCCCAAGCGCCGCCATTGTCATTGATGTTACTGCTGTTCCCACTTCGGAAAGTGAACCATATCCCGATCCTATCCATTGCAAGATCACACCTGAACCCAGAATAAGGCCCCCAAATAATAATGCAATTCCAAAGACCAATCCGGATTCCAGGGAATGATAATCCAGTATTTTAGCGGTCAACCCGGTTTTGTCGATCCTGTTATGAACCATCCCGTAAACTTTCATGTAGCTGCCGGTGGCTATCGTCTGAACGCCAATGAGCAGCAGCATCGAACCAAGTATAAATGAATGCAGGCTTGTTGTTTCAACGTTCCCGCGAATTAATAGTGTCAGGGTCATAAATATTCCCAGTATTAATATCAACAAACCCGGGATCGAAAAAAATGGCGTAGGATTGTAAAGCATCATGAACCTTAAATGGCGCCATCCGTCTCCCCATGAGTGGAGTTTGGAGGGCGTCAGCCTCGGATAATATGTAATAGGTACCTCGGTTATTCGTAACTTTTTCCTGGCAGCTTCGATTATCATTTCACTTGCAAATTCCATCCCTTCACTTGTAAGATCCAGCTTATCATACGCTTCCTTTGTAATTGACCTCATGCCGCAATGGGAATCGCTGAGATTTGTCTTAAAAAGTTCATTCAGAATACTTGTTAATAATGGATTTCCAATATATCTGTGAAGCCATGGCATAGAACCTTTTTTGATCTGGCCTTTAAACCTTGTGCCCATTACAAAATCCGCATCATTTGTCATTAAAGGTTTCAGGAACTTTGCTATTTCAGAAAGATCATAGGTATCATCTGCATCCGCAAGCAAGAAGTATGTTCCTTTTGCATGCCAGAATCCCTCAAGGAAAGCATTTCCATATCCTTTATTGTTCGGTATTACGATTTTTGCTCCAAGCGACCTTGCGATATTCCTGGAGTTATCAGTGGAATTATCCGAGATAATTATTTCCCCGTCCCAATTTTCTTTCTCCAATGCTGATAGTGCTTTCTTTATGCACACTCCTATGGTCTTTTCCTCGTTCATGCATGGGATTATAATCGATACAAGGGGTGGGCTCATCATATCCAGCATATCTTTAGAGATGAAATATCTTTTTGTTTGGTATTCTGTACATGCGATTTTTTTAATCTTATAATTGCAAAAAAAGATATATAGTAAAATAACATATAAAATTAAACCAAATAATGAAATTAGATAAAAAAATCATATATGTAGCCATATTTGCGGCAGCTGTCATGCTTTTATTAATTGCATTACGTCCGGAATCCGGGAAAAACCAGACCGAACCTGAAGCAATTCCGGAAGGACAAGTCCTGAACCAGCAATCTGAGCCTGTAAATAACTATACGATTATCGTATCCAAAGATGTCTGTGAAGGATGCCACATGTCAGGCAAACCGTCCATACCCCAGGCAGAAAGTGTCAGCCCTCACGTCAACGGAGGAGCCTACTGCCTAACCTGTCATCAAATATCGCATGAGATACACCCAATTAACAACTACGTTACATGCGAAAAATGCCATGGAACAACACCGGGTAAACCGGTCTATTCTAATGGCAGCATATCATGCAACAATTGCCATGATTATCCCGATCCGTTATTGCCAAGCAAAGGCAATTTGATCACTGTTCACAGGCCAAGAGGGGTTTACTGCAACAACTGCCATACGGAAAAATGTTCAAAATGCCATACACAGATAGGTACAAGCGAAAGATGGGTTAAAAGAATGGAACATTTTAAAGTTGTTGCAATCGGTTATAAATGATTATCTATATAACTCCCGGCTTCTGTTAGTGATAATACAAGTGCCATATATATGACAATTATTTCTCCGGGAGATGCTGGTACTAATCCATTAATTGCGCTCAGGTTCGCGTTCATCGCGAGAATCCCTCCTGCTGTAAGTGCTATCAGGAATCCATTCACTGTCCAGAATGCACGGCCATTGGATTTCAACTGGACTACATAAACTGCAAACAGTAACATCAGAGTAAGCCATATCTTGGCCATCACCATCCCCCCAATGCCATGTTCCAGAAAAATAAGTCTCATAATGGGATTTATCTCTGCATTTGCACCCAGTTTTTCCATCATGTAGGCGGACGTAACACCATCGCCCAATCCCAGAGCCAGGAAAGCCATAAAAAAAAGTACAGACTGAAAACTCATTTTTCGTATGGCAAATATCGTAGCTAATTTAATAATTTCCAGCAGTTCGATAAAGAACCCTTTCTCAACATTTTCGGTCATTTTTTCCTCTTAAGAAGTTCAATACATAAGATAGTATATGAACATTATGATTACAACTATGATCATAACTTCAAAGAAAATAAGAAATATTCATGTAATCCCGTCAATGAATTTGTTGTCTATGGAAACCGTTATTGTTATTGGGACTGTGTATATCTCATATGCAGGCTTGCGGTAGATGCGAAGCATTAAATAAGTGCGGGTTAAAAGACGAAGGGCTTTTTGACCTGTGCCCGAAATTGAAAACCTTTGAAGATCAGAAAAAAATCGATACAGGTTCTAATAGAACGAACTCTGTTATCGATTATGACATACTCAGGAGGTATTTCGGATACACCGAATTCCGCCAGCTTCAAAAGGATATAATCCTTGATGTCCTGAAAGGAAATGATGTACTTGTGCTGATGCCCACAGGCGGGGGAAAGTCGCTGTGCTACCAGTATCCTTCACTGCTTTTTAAAGGACTGACGATAGTTATCTCACCTCTTATTTCACTGATGAAGAACCAGGTGGACAGCATGAGAATGAATGGCATCCCTGCGGAATTCATAAATAGTTCACAGAGTTATCAGGATATTCTAAAAATAAAATCCGCGCTTTTACAGAACAATATCAGATTATTGTACATTGCTCCGGAAAGATTTACAGTACCATCATTTCTTTCCTTCCTGAAGGGGCTTGATATAAGCCTATTCGCTATTGATGAAGCCCACTGTATATCAGAATGGGGGCATGATTTCAGACCTGAATACAGGCAGTTAAAGCAAATAAGGCAATATTTTCCGGATGTTCCGATAATAGCGCTAACTGCAACCGCTACCCCGAAAGTCAGGGATGATATCACCACCCAGCTTGTCCTTTCCAATTGCAAAAGATATCTTGCCAGTTTTAACAGGGAGAATTTGATCTATTATGTCAAACCCAAGCAGGATGCATTCAGGCAGATCGTGGAGATCCTGCGAACAAAGCCAGGTGAATCAGGCATAATATACTGTTACAGCAGGAAAAACGTGGAAACTATTACGGAAGGCCTGAAAAGTGCGGGATTTCGGGCGCTTCCATACCATGCGGGCTTATCTGCGAATCAAAGGAGTCAAAACCAGGAAAAGTTCATAAAAGACGACGTTGATGTACTTGTGGCCACAGTCGCCTTCGGGATGGGCATTGATAAACCCAATATCCGTTTTGTGATACATCATGACCTTCCCAAAAATCTTGAAGCATACTACCAGGAGACAGGGCGTGCAGGGAGGGATGGGTTGAAAAGTGAATGCGTGCTTTTTTATAGTTATGGCGACCGGCAAAAAATCGAATATTTTCTAAAACAGATATCTAATGAGAAGGAAAAACAAATTGCACAAAATAAGCTGAATGATATAATAAATTTCTCTGAAACAAATCTATGCAGAAGAAAACTATTGCTGGGTTATTTTGGAGAGGATTTCAAAGAAAATAACTGCAAGAGCTGTGATAACTGTCTTTTGCCGAAGGAGGAAATTGAAGCAACAACTGAAATAATGACTATCCTTTCCTGCATCGATGAAATGGATGAGAGATTCGGTATAAATTATGTTATAGATGTGCTTATCGGGGGAAAGACATCCCGACTCCTGCAAAACGGGCATACATCATTAAGATCATATGGTTCAGGAAAAAACCTGCCAAAGAAAATGTGGCATGGATTTTTAAGAGAACTTATCCAGCGCGGATATTTAAAAGTTGAGGGAGAGTATCCTGTCCTTAAACTGAGCCAGAAAAGCCGGGATATTTTATCACAGTCAAAAAGTGGTGTGAAAAATGAGAAAATATACCTTGTAAAACCCCAGGCTATCGAAAAGCCAATTAAGATCGAACAGGACACACCCGATGATGCTTTGTTCGAGAAGCTCCGGATATTACGGAAAACCCTGGCAGATGCCCGGAACCAGCCTCCTTATATGATCTTTAACGATGCAAGCCTGAAAATGATGGCATCGCGCCAGCCATGCACTCCTGAGGATTTCAGGAAGATCACCGGAGTAGGAGATAAGAAACTTGAAAGTTACGGCGGCATTTTTATAAGTGAGATTCGCAGATTTTGCGAAAAACAGGATTCATGCGGCTATCCGGTTCAGGTTAAAAAGCAATCAAGTGAATCCATAACCCTTGAAATGCTGGATCAGGGTATGGATCTTGATGAGATCACATTAAAAAGGAATTTATCCCTTAATACTATATATCTCCATATCGAAAAATTGATACTGTCCGGTGAAAATATCAAAATCGAGACATTAATAAAGAAAGAAAAGGCCGAATTGATCTTGAGCGCTTTAACCGAAACAGGAGGAGAGGCCTTAAAGCCAGTAAAAGAAAGATTGGGGGATAATTTCTCGTATGGTGAAATAAGGCTGGTAAGGGCTATGATGATGAAGAAGGTTTAAGGTTCAAAAAATTCATCCCTTGAAACAATATTTGCAAATCTGGTTCCATTCGAAAGAAGTGTAATAATTGTTTCATTTCCGATAACACCGGAATTGTTGGTTGAAATTTTGGCATTAATTATTTTATCATTTAAATATACGTTATTGGGCGTGAGGTCAAGAATATCACCTTTTGCAAATTTTTCATCAGGCTTGCCTAATTTCTCATAAATAAAATATATATCCCCCTGTTCGACAACTATGGTAAAATTACTCATAGGTATTCCATCACCACCTCTGTGACTTAATATGACATGACCTGTTCCTACATCTGCCGTTATAGTTGATTCGGGAGAACTGGTGATATTTTGTGTTAAATTCTGCTTCTTTTCAACATCTTGATTATTCATGCAGCCTGAAACAATGATCATCAATCCTATTGTGGTAATTAAAAATATTTTCAGGTTTTGCATAAATGCAAAATTTATCTGGTTAATGGATAAACCTATCTATTTGTTAAATAAGGTGATAGAACATCAGATGAAAATATAAAATGTTTAGATAAGGAAATTACCAAAAATTATTTATGCCAGTAATACTTCATAGGTTCAAATAGAACTCACAGTAATAATGTGGTGATAAACAATGTTAGGCGGATTCAATGAAGAACAAATAAGAAGATACTCGCGTCATATCATATTACCTGAAGTAGGTGGGAAAGGACAAAAAAAACTGCTTTCGTCAAAGGTATTATGCATAGGCGCAGGGGGTCTTGGCGCGCCAATAATTGAATATCTTGCAGCAGCAGGCATCGGGACTCTTGGTATTATCGATGATGACACCGTGGATTTGAGCAACCTCCAGAGACAGGTCATACATGGCGGCAATGTGGGAAAGCCCAAAGCTGAATCTGCAAAACAATTCATCAACAATCTCAATCCGGATATTAAAGTAAAAACCTATATCGAACGGCTGAATGCTAATAATGTTATCGATATTTTTAAAGAATATGACATGATAGTTGACGGCTCTGATAATTTTGCGACAAGATATCTCGTTAACGATGCATGCGTTATCACAAATAAACCGCTATCACACGGAAGCATTTACAGGTTCGAGGGACAGGTCACAACCATTATCCCCCACAAGGGACCATGTTACAGATGCCTCTTCGAACATGCTCCTCCCCCCGGAATGGTGCCAAGCTGCCAGGAAGCAGGCGTACTTGGCGTCCTGCCTGGAATAATCGGTGTAATGCAGGCAACTGAAGTCGTGAAATATCTCCTCGGGATTGGCGAACTGCTTGTTGGGCGTCTCGTTTATTATGATGCTCTGAATATGACTTTCGATGAGATCAAGATGAGATGGAACAAGAACTGTCCGATTTGCGGTGAAGTACCAAAGATAACCTCAATACAGGAAGAGATATATGGGGATTCATGCAGAATATGGTGAAATAATATGACAATTGAACTTGATCTTAAAGGTGAGGTTTGCCCTTACACCTTTGTAAAAACGAAACTGAAACTTGAAGAAGTAGAAAGTGGCGAGGAGCTGATCGTATTTTTTGACCATGCACCGGCTGTTGAGAATGTCCCGCGAAGTTTGAAAAATGAAGGTCATAAAATAATGGGTATTGAGCAAACAGGCGATCACTGCTGGAAAGTAAGGATAAAAAAAGTATGAAACTGGGGATACTCCTGACCACAAGCCCTGAGAATGAAAATACCAATACTGTTATTGAAATAAGCAAAGCTGCCAGGGAACAAGGTCATGATGTCTCTATTTTCCTTATGTATGATGGCGTTTATAACGTGAATAAAAAAGAATTTGCAGAATTGATCGGCAAAGGCATTGAAATAGCAATTTGCGCATTTAATGCAGAACAAAGAAAACTCGCTAAAGTGGATGGCATATTATTCGGAAGCCAGTACGACCATGCATGTATTGCAAGTGATGTTGACAGGTTCATATCGTTTGGATGATTTATGAAGAAAATCGCTGTAATTGTAAGAAACCTTCCATTTAATACACGCAGGAATGCCGAGGCGCTGCGCATGAGCGTGGGATTGACGCTTCGGGAGGATAAGGTCACAGTTATATTCATAGATGACGGAGTCTATACAGCAACCCGCGCAAAACCCGAGTTGATCAATATTCCTCCTCCTGTAAGAGAATTCGGGGCGCTCAACATGCTTAAATGCAACATGCTGGCAGATAAACCTTCAATGGAAAAAAGATGTATTCAGGAGATCCTTGAAAATATAAAATGTGTTGAACGTGAAGAGATAATCCGAACAATTAACGAATCAGATATTGTTATTCCATTCTAGTTATGAAGATACTACATATTATCAGGAACCCCAACGATGCTACCCCGCTTGAGATAGTTAGATCCCAGAGTAAGGAGCATGAGGTAGCAGTTCTTCTCTTGCATGATGCTGTTTATGCGAATCCCGGTCTTCAACTTCAAGTATATGCCTGTGCAGCGGATGCCCAAGCAAGAGGGATCACGAAGCATGAATGTGTGGATTTTAAGAGGATAGCACAGATGCTATTTGAATATGATAAAGTGGTGTCATGGTGAAGAAAACCATATTTCTTTTTTGGCACAATTTTTAATGTTCTTTATTCTCTCTGTTCTACCCTTCCGAAATCATCCTCAAATCTTTCAATATCGTCTTCACCCACATAATCACCAAGCTGCACTTCGATAATTTCAAGCGGTATTGTTCCGGGATTTGATAATCTGTGTTTGATTCCGGCTTTGATGAAAGTGCTTTCTCCTTTACGTAAATAAAATTCCTTATCATCAACCCGGATCCATGCCATTCCTGTGACAACTACCCAGTGTTCGCTCCTGTGATTGTGAAGCTGAAGACTGAGTTTTTTACCAGGTGTTACTGTAATATTCTTGATCTTATGTCTTTCTGACTCTTCCAATATCGTGTATGAGCCCCATGGTCTGTACACCGTCAGGTGGAATAATGCTTTATCATTATTCTGTTTCTTAAGTGATATCACGATATTCTTGACTTTCTGGCATGATTTCCTGGGAGAAACAAGAAGGGCATCAGCTGTATCCACCACAACCATATCACTTACATCTATAAGTGATACGATCTTATCTTTCTTAGAATATATGAGATTTCCCCTGGAATTCAAAGACATATCATCACAATTATAAACCGCATTTCCTAATTCATTCTTACCCGTTTCCTGGAATATCGAATCAAAGTCACCAAGGTCGCTCCATTTATATTCAAGCCTTACAACAGCCACTTTATCTGATTTTTCCATTATGCCGTAGTCAATAGAAATGGATGGAAGTTCACTGTATATTTGTTTGATATTCTTTCCATTTGTGAAGGCTGATATAATGTCTGGGGCATGTATTTTAAGTTCCTTGAAAAAGACTCCGGTCTCGAACATGAACATGCCGCTGTTCCATAGACATTTTTCCTGTATGTATTTTTTTGCAGCCTCTAATCCGGGTTTTTCCCTGAATTCAAGAACTTTGGAACCGGTTTCAAAATTTTTCCCCGGTTTTATGTAACCATAGTCCGTATGAGGAGAAGAAGGTGTGATTCCGAAAGTCACAAGATATTTAGAACACAATTTTTCTGCACTTTTTATTTTATCGATAGCTTCTATGTCAAGCAGATGGTCAGAAGGAAAAACGCCCACAGCACACTTGCCATACTGCTTTTTTATTTCATTCATACCTAAACATATTGCCGGAAGTGTATTCTTTCCCTGTGGTTCGATCAATATGTTTTTCTTTGGAACTTCAATCCTGAGTTCTTCCATTTGTCCTGAAACAAAAAATTTCTGGTTTTCATTTGTAACAACAAATATCTCGGAAGGATCAGATAACTTAAGGCACCGCAACACAGTTTTCTGGAAAAGTGATGTATTTTCAAGTTTTAAGAATTGCTTGGGATATTGCTCCCTGCTCAAAGGCCACAGGCGTGTGCCCGAACCCCCTGCAAGTATTATGGATTTAATGCTGGTCATATCTTTTCTTTTAAAATCATGTCACAATTTCTTCTATTCTTTCCTGTTCGATCGCCCTTCTTATTTCCATTGCCATTCGCCTTCCCGTGCTCATAGGTTTGCGCCAGAGGGTGTTACCATACGGATGCCCTACCGAAACATGAACATTTGTCCCTCCGCCAACACGCGGCGCCACATCATAAACATAGAAATTCAGGTCTTTGTCAACGCATGTCTGAAGACAGAACGGTCCAATGATCCCGGGTTCATAATATTTCTGGGTTGTTTTGGCATATTTCTCTGCAAGTTCAAATGCATCCTCCAGTAAAGATTCACGTAAGGTCGCAGAATTATGACCGCATACCGTATATTCGGGAGTAAGCTGGCGTTCGTTCAACGCGATCTGCTGGGGAGCAGGAAGCCGAACGTGCCCGTCAAGACTTGTCTCAAAGCGCCAATCAATACCGAGAAGCTCTATCTTGCTCATCTTTTCTTCAAGTGGTGAATAGAACATATCAAGGTTAAATACAGGCCCGATGACATATCTCTCGATCCGGGCGCTTTTTAGCGCTTCTTTTGTGATTATCCCCTGTTTCAGGAATGCCTCTGATTTTTTCTTGTATTCATCAAAAGATGCTGCGGTGAAGAAACCTCGTTCCAGTTTCTTAACAGCATGAGGTAATTTCACCATAACAAGGCTGTCGATATCTTCAGGACTTGCTATTTTCTCAGGGTACGGAAGTCCTGCTTTTTCAAGAAGCCAGTAATAATCCCGCTCCTCTCCCCGCTCTTCGCTCCTGAGAAGGTTTCGGCTTCCGAACATTGGAACCTTGAAACTATTTTCAATTTCATCTATCCCGCAATACGATGTAAAAGAGCGGTTGGGAATAAAAATCGTATTTTTCTCCCTCATCTTTTTCTGGTTCTGTGGCTTCATTATCTCATTGAATTTAGAATAAACATCAGCGCTGTCAACTATTCCCCGAATGAGATTGCCATTTATTCTCTGGGCCTTAAAATATTGTGTGTAGGTTTTTTCCCGTCCTTTCTCGCATACTGCATATGTCCTGAAACCCTCTTCAACTGCCCCATCGCATACGTCCAGTGCCGAATGTGATGCCAGTACGCCTATCGTAGTTTCACTGATATCGTATTCGCATAGTACTTCGGTTATTTCCTTCCGTTCTATCATATTCATCTGTAAGTTTTAAGAGTCCATGAATGTTGCGTTTTTAAACACAAAACTTTGTGTCTATTTTTATTTAATGTTTTCAGCAATTATTATGTTCGAACGTCCTTTCTTGATCTTTTTGATCAGACCCCTGTCTTCAAGGTCGGCGATCATGAGGCTGACCTTTGCTTCACCATATATCACTTCTTTTCTCAAGTCCTTTTGGGTTATTCTTCCGCCTTTTTTCAATATTATATCATATAGTTCCTTGAGGTCATCGGGAAGTTCCATCTGTCTGTCTTCTTTTCCCTCTAGCTTTTCGGGAGGCAAAGGGACAGGTTCATCGATTATCGGAACGGCTGGCTTCCTTTTTTTCATCCATATAAAGATAATAATAACTGAAATAATAATTAAAGCAACGAGAAAAATCATGATATAATTTGTGTCATCCGCCTGTTTTGTATCTAATTCCCCTGTCAGGTTGATATTCCCAAGATACTCATAATCCGAATCAATAGGTGGAAACAGAATAAGATCAAGGTTCTTTGAGTCATCAGGATTGTTTATCCGGAGTTTCTCTTCAGCGGATAATTCCAGGATATTATTGTAATAATATTTAGCTTTGATATCATAACTTCCAGGTGAAATATCAAAAAAATATGTTCCATTTCCGGAAACTTTGTATTGCATCCTGGTGGAATTTTCTTCTATTTCCACTATCGCATTCTTAAGGGGCTTATCAAGTTCTGACCATTCATATATACTACCGTATACCTTTGCGGCCTGGGCGCTAGAAATCAGGATGGTTATTAGAATTATCACTAAAATAATTCTTCTTTTCATGAACACATATTCTAATTTCAAAATATAGTATATATAGTTTATTATAAAGCCAAAAAAGCGTTTATAATGTTTTGTAAAGAATTATCAATCATAAAAAAACTTAATTTTTTAATCACATAAAAGTATATTTATGTAATCTGCCATTATAGTATTGGGTATGCAATCGCGAATGCGATTGAAATGAAATATAGAAGGAGGAAAAACATGAAACCTACAAATATATTCAGGATATTAACACCTCTGATCCTGGCGCTGTTCATCCTGAGCTTATTCTCAGGAATTGTTGCAGCACAGGAAACGGCCAGAGAACAGTATGAAAAAAGCAAAGAACAATATCAGATACAAAAGGAAAGATTCGAGAATACAAGAAAGCAATTCGAAGATGCGAAAAAGCTCTTTGAGGATGCTAACAAGAGATTTAAGGACCCGGACAATAAATCAGTTAACGGGTCAAATGAGTTAATGGAAAAGGCCAGGGAATATATCCTCAAGGCAATAAACCATACCGAAGCGCAACTTCAGGTCATGAAGAACAGGCTCGATAATCCTGAAAATAAAGGAATATTGGCCTCAGATGCGACAAAGATCATTGATGCACATACTGCACAGCTTGAACAGTTGAAAGGAAATGTCAGCCAGGCAACTACTATCGAGGAAATTAGAGCTATCCATAAAGAACTGGCAGGAATTGTAGCTAAGATAAATCTTGAAACACGTTATTTCATGGGAATAATTCTAAACCACAGGGTTGAAAATTTCATAAACCGGGCAGATAACGTTTCAGCAAAAGTGGATGATGCTATTGCAAAATTGAAATCTAATGGTACAGATACAACAAAACTTGAGTCCGATGCAGCAGAATTCAAGAACAAGGTAAAAGAAGCAAAAGACATTCAAGCCCAAACAGTGGCTTTATTTGCAACTCATTCCGGATTTGCTGCAGATGGCACTGTTACGAATGAAAAAGATGCCAGGGATTTCCTTAAAAAGGCAAATGAACTACAAAGAGATACGATCAAGAAATTGAAAGAAGCTGGCAAACAGTTGATAGAATTCGGTAAAGAATTCAGGAAACTTGCCCGTGGAAATGTAAGAGTTAGCGAGAAAGACGAACTGGAAATAAACGGTGAAGCCACTACTACATTTACTGCCAAGTAAAGGAGAATAAAAATATGAAATGGATTTATATCTTAATATTGCTGGTTGTAGCGGCCTCAGCTTCAGGTTGTGTTGATAAGAATCAGGCTGGAACATCTGGACAGACCCCTGCCCAGACATCGGTTTCACCTGGTGAAGCAGCAGTTACATCCGGAGCAGTTGTAACTCCGGCAGTTTCACCGGCACCTGATGACCTTTTTGGGACAGAAAGCAATCTATCTGCAATAGATACTACGTTTAATGATATGAATATGGAAATTTCCTTATTGGATTCCATTTAGAGTAAATGTAAGGGCATTTACTTTTTCTTTTTTTTATAAATTATACAGGAAAAAAAAGAAAAAAATTTAAGAAGAATTTGAATTCTTCTTAACCGAACAAGGCGCCGAGGCCTTCCATTCCGCTTTCTTCAGCTTTCTCTTTGGATTTTTCATCTGCCTTTGGAGCTTCAGCTGCTGCCGGGGCTGCCGCTGATGCTGCTGCTGGAGCTGCTGCTGCCGGAGCTGCAAATGCTGCCTTTGCAATGGCCTCTTCGATATTGACCCCATCAAGGGCTGAAACGAGTGCTTTTGCCCTTACTGCATCAACATCAACACCTGCTGCTTTGATAACAGCGGTTATTCCTTCTTCAGTTACTTTCTTTCCTGCGCTGTGTAATAATAGCGCTGCATATACGTATTCCATTTTAATCACCTTTTATTGAATTTAACCAAATAACGGGCCAAAGCCCGTTATAAATCTTTTCTTGTTTCTTTTTTCTTTACTTGGGTGCTGCTGCAACCTTCTCCTTTATTTTGCTGCTGACGGAGTTAGCGTCTTTTGCCATTGCCAATCTGGCAATAGACATCATCTGCGCATTTGCTTTTCCAAGCAGTACACCGATGATTTCCGGCATCATGATTTCAGCATTTATTGCAAGATTCCTTGATTGCGATGCTGCCTTTGTGAGCAGTGTGCTGATAGTTGCTTTAGCCGGATAAGCTGAGTTGACTGACAAATTGAATGCATGTTGGACTGCCAACGTCAGATTATTTGTATAAGTGGTCTCATCAACCGACAAGATCTTTGATTCATAGATCATGCCATTTTCATAAACAGCACGAAGGTCAAGTCCCAATTCCATGGGGTGTATTTCAAGGCGTGAAAGGATAGATGCAAGTTTTGCATCAACAACATCGCCTTTTTTAGCCACGGTCTTTGTCTGGCGGATTACGACTTTTCCTCCTTCTATGCCTGCCGGGATTCCTGCTCCAGTCAATTCTCCGACTATCGGGCCGGGTGGGAAAGAAGTTGGTCCTTTTTCGACTACTATGTCCTTTGGAGCGACGCCTCCTGCCTTCATTGGTGCAGAGGTTTTTCCTTTTTCCAGGATCTTAAAGAGTTTGAAAGGATTCTCGTTAGTAAATAATAACGCTGTCTGGTCTTCAACATATTTGTTTATCTGCTTAACTTCATCGGATGATTCAGCAAGCGCACGGTCAATAAGAGAATTCCTGCACATCTTGAGATCTGCAATACCGCGCAGGCTCTTTCTCATCAGTTGAAGCTGGTTAGATGGAATTCCTGTAACTCCTACAATACCGACTGAAGAATGAGTCGTTATAAGTCTTTTTATATCCTCAATTTCATCTTTTTTCCATTTTGGGATATGAATACTGTGGTGTGCTAGTTCAGTTGACATTTTATACCACCTTTATTGCCGGTCCCATTGTGGATTTGACATAGATCGATTTGACGTTATACATGCCACGTTCGTACCTGTGCTCAATACGGTTGATTATCGCCTCGATGTTCTGGGATAATTTCACAGGGTCCATATCTTTTTTACCCACTGAGATATGAAAAGTCATCTTATCCTTGGACCTTACTTTTATTGAGTTCTTGGACTTGTTTATTACCTGAACGACATCCTTATCCGGAGTCAATGGTATAGGCATTTTCCCCCTGGGACCAAGCACCTGGCCAAGGGTTTTACCGATCACAGGCATGTATGCTGCTTCTGCTATGAAGAAATTCACTTCTTCTGCCAGGTTTTTTGTTCGTGTTTTGTCTTCTCCGAGAATACTTATCTCTTCGGGATCAAAAACATAATCTGCACCAGCAGCTTTCGCCCTCTGGGCAGTATCACCTTTTGCAAATACCGCGATCTTTATTGGTCTTCCCAGGCCGTTTGGCAGGATTATTTCTTCATCAAGCCTGTTTGTGGGCTGGTTCATATCAAGATTTTTAAGGTTGATAGCTAGATCAACGCTTTCTGTAAATTTTCGCTCTGGAGACTTTTCCAGGGCCTGCTTGACAGCTTCTAATACTTTTTCATGTTCCAATATAATTCCTCCCGTAGTTATTCGACTATTGTCTCCTACGGATGATAGGGGAGTACTCTTTTCTACTATAAAGTACTTTAAGCTATCGGTTAAGTGAGCAGTACAATTTAAGATTTCAACAGCGTAAATTTTTAAAGTATGTCCAAAAAAACCATAAGCTAATTAAAAATGAAATCCCCACTCTCCAACCTGCCTGATTTGTCATTCCAGCCATTTGGATAAATGTATTATCGTTTTGCTCCATACTACTAAATTAAGTAGCACCCATAAATAAGGTGGTGTGAATAAAGTAGTACTAAGAGAGTTGCACAGGAATAAGGGAGTATAATGTTGATTTTGTACTCAAATGGGCACATTTCAAAGTTGAGTTTTAATTATTGTAATAACATGATAGCACTAATTCCGATAAAAACCAAAAAGTTTATATGATCATGTTAATTATTACTGATTGGGAATAAGAAATTTGCCTGGTTTGATTAAACCTGGCAGGAGAAATATATGAAATACACTATCGGGGACAATGTGCGATTCAAACTTGAAAATGGTGAGGTTGAGGAAGGAAATATACAATTCATCGAAAAGAGCAGGTATGAAGAAATATTTTATATAAATAGTTTCAGCAGATGGGCTTACAAAGTACCTGGGAAAAGAATAATACCGTGAACCACCCACCTTAAAAAAAATTAAGCCGGATAAGTTGGATTATTTACTGACCTGCTGTTCTGCAAAATCGCCTGCTATTGGCAGTTTATATTTCTCTCCTTTGTATGCCTTGAACATCAATAATAACCAGAGAATTAATGCCACCAATCCAATTAAAGGAGAGAGCAACCATCCGATGACCGGAATAAATCCAATAACCATTGAAATCACAAAAATAATTAGAAAAGTCGCTATTGATTGCATTGCATGGAATCTCACAAATTTATTATCCTTTTCCAAAACCAGAAATAATATTCCGGTTATGAATCCCAGAACATAACACAATAGACCTTCTATATTTTCATCAATACCTAATGCCGTTTTACTATTACTCATTTTTCAAATTCCTCCATCAAATGTAAATTCTTTCCATCAAAGGAATATAATACCATAATTTTATTTATAATATAAATCAAAAGTATTTATAAGTTTCGACATCATTAATTATTATTCATGGTAGTTATTAGAGATATATAAAATAATGGAAACTACTATTGATGAGGATTAGCCGGAAACCCACAAAACAACTAACGGCGTCACAAAAGTTTCGATGATTGCAGCAACGAACAAAAGAGGCATAATTATTTTCATAAATACATGTAAACTCTCAGTTAACTCATATCTCATATCTCTCTTTTCTCCTTTCATGGAAATATACATAGAATATCCAAGGCGAAGACCGAGGCCAGCGCTGATCAATACCATGGGAACTTCTATAATACCATGCGGCAAAAGTGCAGCAAGTACAAAAATGACCCCCTGTTCCTTTGACACTTCATTTACGATCAAACCTATTATAATCCCGTTTCCTCCTATGAAAATTATAGGGATTATTCCTAAACCTGCGCCAAGAACTATCGAAAATAGGCTTTTAACCGCATTGTTCAGGAAAATAAAAAGCATTATTTCGATTGGAGAAAGAGTTTTTATCCAGCCAAAAGAATTCTTTAATATTTCAAGGTAATTTTCCGACAATCCGAGATCCTTCAAAGATACCAGCAATCCTGCAATTAGCGAAAATATGAAGATGCCGGTGACTATTAATACAAATTTCCATGAAGACCTGATGTATTTTAATTCTCTATCCATTTTATACTCCCATAAGGATCCTGAGCGTGTTCCTGACAGCTGGTGAAAGCCCGAGCACCAATATTGCAAGTTTTATAATACCAATAAGCTTTTTTTCTTTTTCATCTTCTAATTTGTTATCAAGCATATATAAAACTGGTATAAATACCAGCAATTTAAGCGGGAACATAACCAGGGCAGGATGATCAGTAAAATTGCTTGCAATGTCAATAAAAAATGTTGGAGCAACATGCTTTTCATAATAATTGAGCCAGTCCATGCCAATAAATGTGGATGATGCATCAAGAAGATGGGTAAAAAGAATAGATATATTGACTTTATCCGTAAGAAGCGTGAAATTGAGTTGGCGGGATATGAAATATACAATTCCTGTCGATACTATGCCTAAAACCATTATAACAGCAGCAGGATACGGATTCACAATACTGCCAACCGCCAGCAGCGCGCTGATATTTAAAAATACCCATACTACACCCGTATATCCAAAAAACGTATGGTAATCCCTGATCTTTCCTTTTCGCTCAAGGTAAATTGAGATCGCAAGAATGCTTACAGTCACCGCGAACATGAAAAAATAGATTATAGGCGTTATAAAGAGATACTTCAATGGGGGAGTGAATACTTTTGAATCTTCCAGCACGCGAAGAGCGCAACCTGCAATAATATAGGGCGTTACTGAGATCATGAATCGACTATCGATCTTCACGTTGAGTTTTTCCAATAACTTTAAGACTCCAAAAAGGCTTATACCAAACACGATTGCATAAGTCAGCGTATCCACAGGATTATAAGAAGTGTCGTTGATTATGCCGCTTAAGTAATACTTATCTATATAATGCCAGACGCTATCTATTATACTCATATTGAATCCTTATGAAAGAAACTAAAGAAAACTACAAGAATAAATGGATGCAGCTGCCCAGGAATGTGGTCGTAGGTCATGGTGTGATCAATGACACAGGTAAGGTTTGTAAAGACCTTAAACTTAATGGGAGCACGCTGATAGTTTCCGGAGCTACAACGCGCAATGCTGCAGGAAAAACAGTTGCAGTCTCGCTTGAAGATTCAGGTTTTAATGTTAATGCAACAACAGTCGAAAAACCCACACTTGTTGAGGTACAAAAAGTGGAAAATCTTGCCCGCGAGGTCAAAGCTTCTTTTTTATTGGGTGTTGGCGGGGGAAAATCCATAGACATTGCCAAGCTTGCTTCCATGCATCTTGATATCCCTTTCATCAGTGTTCCGACTGCGGCATCCCATGATGGTATTGTCTCATCAAGAGCGTCTATTATCCGGGATAACAAAACAGTTTCCGAATCCGCACAAACCCCTCTTGCGGTCATTGCGGATACATCTATTATTGCCCAGGCTCCTTACCGTTTACTTGCATCAGGATGTGCCGACATCATTTCCAATTATACGGCAGTACGTGATTGGGAACTCGCCCACAGGCTTCGCGACGAACCATTCAGCGAATATGCATCCATCATATCAAAGCTGACAGCAAAAATACTTATTGAATCGGCAGAACTGATAAAACCCGGCCTTGAAGAATCAGCATGGACTGTAATGAAAGCGCTTGTGGCAAGCGGTGTAGCTATGAGTATAGCTGGCTCTTCGCGTCCTGCAAGCGGTTCTGAACACAAGTTCAGCCACGCGCTTGATGAACTTGCTCCAAAACCCGCACTTCACGGTGAACAGTGCGGTGTGGGAACTATTATGATGATGTACCTTCACGGCGGGAACTGGCAGGAGATCAGGACATCCCTTAACACAATTGGAGCACCCACAAATGCTTCCGAACTGGGGATAGAGGAAGAGTATATTATAAAAGCACTCCTTCATGCCCATAATATCCGTCCTGAGAGATACACTATACTTGGCACAGGATTAACCCGGGAAGCAGCAGAAAAAGCTGCAAAAATTACAAAAGTAATCTCACAATAATAAAATAATAATATAATCAGGTGAAATTTTATGGAAGAATCGGATACAATAATAACATTGATAGGAACAAGGCTTGCAAAAGTAGGTAATGAATTTGTTTTTAAAAGCGCAGCAAAAGAATGCCAACCGTGTAAACTCAGTAAAACTTGCCTGAGCCTTAATCCTGGAAGCAAATATAAAATCGTAAACATCCGGAATTCATCAAAGCTTGAATGTTTTGTGCATGATTCCGGTGTGTCCGCAGTGGAAGTTATAGAAGCTCCTATCAGGATGGCTATTGAATCAAGAAAAGCGATAAAGGGTTCAAAGATAGTTTTTGAGCAGCCTCCATGCAATAACCAGGATTGCGAAAATTATCTCATTTGCCGGCCATCCGGACTGCAGACCGGTGAAAAATTTGTAATCATTGACGTTGAAAGTGATATTCTCGAATCATGCAGGAAAGGTTATTCAATGAAAATCGTAGAGGTCAAAAGATAGAGGATGAAAAATAACGAACAGGACAGATGCATTAGCTGCAAAACGGAGCTTTATGGCAGGAAAAGGTATCCGGTCTATTCACAAAGACTGGCAGTGATCGGATACAGATGTGAGGATTGCAATGAGAAAAGCAAGTCTCCTGCTGCAAAGAAAAGGGAACAGGAGATGAGCGAACTCACAAAAGAAGTTCCTAAACTTGAAAATGCCAATATGGATATAAGAAAAGCCCTGAAGAACAGCTAAGGCATTGTTTGGCAAAATATATAACAAAGTGATTCCTATACACACTAGAAATGATCAGGAAATGCCAGAATCACGGGTTCTTTAGAGGCGAAACTTGCACATGCGGTGAAGCAGGGACACTCATGCTTAACGATGAGCAGACCGAACGGCTTGGCCGTTTCATCTCAGGTGCTCTGCGGCATTTCCCGGATGACCTGGGGCTTGCAATGAACCAGCACGGCTGGGTAGGTGTTGATGTACTTGTGGATGCCATGGTAACGCGGTATAAATGGGCAAACAAGGAAAAGCTTTTTTCGATAATCGAATCTGATGAGAAAGGCAGGTATGAAATAAAAGGAACAAAGATCAGGGCGCGATATGGTCATTCCGTGGATGTTGACCTTGATTATGATGAAAATCTCCTTCCGGAACTGTATTACGGAGCAAGCAGGGAAGAAGTGGATATACTGCTTGAAAAAGGAATAAGGCCCATGAGGCAGAGGTATGTTCATCTGAGTACTTCAGCGCAAAAAGCAAAAGAAGTAGCAAAGATCCATACGGAAGACCCGGTTTTACTTGTGGTAAATGCACAATTGGCACAGGAAGAAGGAGTGACCATGCTTTCTGCTACCGAGAATATTGTGCTTGCTGATGAGATCCCGCCGCAGTACCTGAGTGTGATGCAGGATTAAATCCAGACTTTGAATAATCCATTTTCTATTTTCCCGATTTTGAATTTCACAGGCAGGAACTGCTCTGTCACCCAGATATTGGTCTTTGTGTGCATGGAAATTATCCGCGTGGTAAAAGAACCTCCTCCAGCCAGCCCCATATAGGGAATCAACTGGTCTGCGAGATATTCATCAACGCCCGCGCCTGGTCTTAATTCATTGAGCAATACTTCGGCTGCAATTGCGCCAACTTTTTCTGCTTTCAAACCCGGTTTTCCGAGGGCAATCCCCCCAACGGCGCCGCACCACAGGGTAATGCCGCTTCCTGTAGAAGGATGATCGTTCACTTCGGTTGATATCTTTGAATTGTAGCCCTGATCATTCAAATGTTTTTGTGCTGAATCCGCCTGCCTTTGTGCAACATGGGATGGAAGACCGGATGAATGGGAAATCCCTTCTATAATAGTGCACTTGTTCGAATCAAAATTCATAATCTTGAGGTTCGATGGAGTGATAATTGCTTCAACGCAACCCCCTCCCCTGGGATGATATCCTCTTTTTATCAAACTAATTTCGCATTTATATTCCATCTTTCCCAGGGCTACAAGTGTTATAAATCTCATATAATCGATAGAAGGAGACCACCGGACATCAGTTCCACCCGTAATCTTTATCCTGATTGCACCATCCGCATGCATAAGTGCAGGCATAAGGCACTGGAGAAAAAGTGATATGCTGCCTGCTGTACCGATATCAACGTCATAATTTCCACTATTTATCTTTCCGGGTGTGAAACTGATCCTTGTCGATTGGAGGCGACACCCTGAAACCTGTGCACCGCATATCCTGGCCAGCTCTTCCACTGCCTTAACATGCTGTGCAGAAAGCCCGGGTTTTGGCCTTCCCTTTCGTATATTTTCTATTTCGACATGCTTTCCCGTAACAGCAGAAAGCGCAACAGCGGTTCGTAATATCTGGCCACCCCCTTCACCATAAGATCCATCAAGCTTCATGGATAGCTATTGTCTGGATATAATATTGAAGTTTGCTAAAAGATATAATAAAAATGACGAGCAGGTTGGGGAGTGGGGGTTAGTAAAAAAATGTTACCCGCTCGTCAACTTATACTATACGTCTAAGGTGTATTTGAACCTTTTCCTGTTTCTAACCATTCGCATGATAAGCATGTAATTTTTTGAAAATAATCCAATCGATTTTATCGAAATGCTAGCTCCACAAGTTCATTGACAACAGCCACAGCCACCGGTGTCCCGCCTCTTGTCCCGACGCATGTGATGGATGGCACAACAAGAGTTCTTACAAGTTCCTTCGATTCGGCAGCATTCACAAAACCTACAGGGGTCGCCACAAGAAGTGCAGGGTGAAGACCCTCATCGATCAGTCTGCAAACAGTGAGCGCTGCTGAAGGTGCGTTCCCAATAACGATTATTGCGCCATTGAGTTCTTTCTCAAGCGCCATGAAGCCAGCGCTTGTTCTTGTTACTTCTGTATTCCTGGCAATACCGGCTCTTTCATCAAGTACACACCTGACGTCGCATTTATGCCCCTGCTTTGTAATTCCCACCTGAGCCATCCTGATATCTGTAAATATTGTTGCACCATTCCTGATTGCATCTATTCCTGCATTTACCGGATCATTATTAAACCTCATGAGTTCTGCAAATGCCAGGTCACCGGTTGCTATCACACAGCGCTGTCGTATCCTGTCCTGCGGTGTATCTCCTTTTACGAAACTTTGCACAATTCCCCAGCTTTTTTCGTTGATCTCTTTAGCTTCCTTTGTTCGCGCGCCAAATTCAATATTCATATTTCCTCTGGTAACCACGGGGTGTTATTATCCTGTTTTTCCATAATCTTGACTCACTATTGCCAATAAGAACGATCGTACTCATATCGATCATATCATTGTACTCCATTATCCTGCCAAGCGTTGTTGCAAGAACGGTCTCACCAGGGCGTGTAGC
Source organism: uncultured archaeon (assembly GCA_902384525.1). Classification (GTDB taxonomy): domain Archaea; phylum Halobacteriota; class Methanosarcinia; order Methanosarcinales; family Methanoperedenaceae; genus Methanoperedens. Next base: position 23,977 of record CABMCA010000124.1, on the reverse strand, counting down.
GCTTTTTACGATCCCCACAGGTGTATTTTCATTCCTGTATTTCCGGATGATCTCAATAGCCTTTGCAAAATTCTCCTTGCGGTTCCTGCTTTTCGGATTGTATATGGCTATCACAAAGTCAGCTTCTGCCGCGCTGTTCAGGCGGCGCTTGATCATCTCAATGGGAGTCAGGAGGTCACTTAAACTTATTACTGCAAAATCATTAACCAGAGGCGCCCCAAGAAGTGAAGCCGCGGCAGTTATTGCAGTTACACCAGGTATAACTTCAATTTCAATCTCTTCAGTCTTCCGGGCTACCTCCAATACAAGCCCGGCCATCCCATACACATTTGCATCCCCGCCACTGATAATTGAAACAATATGGCTTTTTCCGAGTTCTACCGCCTTCATTGCTCGCTCAACCTCGCCGCCCATTCCGCTTCGTATGATCTTCTGGTCTTTTATGATCGAAGCTATCTGGTCAAGATAAGTGCCATTCCCGATTATGTATTCGGATTCAAGCAGGGCGCTTTCCGCCTTTTTCGTAAGATGCCCGATTCCACCAGGCCCTATGCCTACGATGTATAATTTACCGTGCGATCGCGATTGTGACATTTCCATAAATCCTCTTTTTCAGTAACAGTTTCTTTTCCTCTGAAAGCGCAAGCGCAGCCGGTTCGCACACCCCGTTCAGTCCCAGGTTTTTTGCTCTGGATGGAGTTGGCGCATGTATGGAATTAATGACATCATGTGAAACGAATCTCAGCTCTTTTGCGAATGATGCCGCTGCATCAATAATTCCTTTTTCATTTTCCTTTATCATTGCGGATGCAAAATAATTCACATCCTTGATACTTGCATCCGATTCCAGAAGTGCTGTATTTATTGCTTCAATAACTTCCGACTTACTAACTCCCCGGTTTGCCCCTATTCCCACAACAAGCCCCTTTCTTTTAAGGACACTGACATCATCTCCAACGATTACGACCTTTGGACCTTTGATATCCAGAACTTCAAGCTCACTTTCCAGCAATGCCAGATTGACTTTTTTCGTTGAATCCCTGTTTATTATCCTGCAACCAAGACTATCCGCGATTCCCTCAACGGATTCTTTTCCCATGACTTGCGTAGCTGTCGTTATCACAGGGATCATACCCATAACTGCAAGTTTTTTTGCCAGTTCATTTCCGCCATGGTGACCCCCAAGGATAGGAATTGCAAAGTTCAGTCCCGAATCAATTACCACAACTGCCGGGTCTTTCCATTTATCGCAAATAAGAGGAGCGATATTTCTTACAGCTATGCCTGTCGCCATAATGGCTATTATTAGCCTGTATTCCTCAAAAGCAAGCCTGAAGGCATCTTTTGAGTATTCTATTATATCCCCGCCAGTAACATCCTTTAATTTTTTCGCAATATCAATATTCCGTGAAAAAGCGATTATTGCAAGCTCACCCATATAGATGAGACCTCTTGAAATTGTGCGGTGCCAGGACATTCCCAATAATAATCATTGCAGATCTATTGATCCTCTCTGCTTCGACCCTGTCTGCAATATCGCCAACTGTACCAAGTATCACTAATTCATCATCCCAGGAGGCATGATAAACAACGGCAGCGGGTGTTTCTTCAGGATATTCCACTTCTTGCATGATCTTCCTGAGTTTATCAGTCCCAAGATAGATTGCCATCGTGGCATTATGGCGTGATAGTTCCCTGATCGAGTCTTTCTCAAGTGTCATTCCTGCGGGTCTTGTGATAATAAGCGTCTCTGTAATGCCATTTATCGTAAGCTGGGTTTTTAGCGCAGCTGCGGCGGCAAACAGTGAAGTCACCCCTGGAACGATCTCCACATCTATCCCGCGTTTTTTCAGGCTGTCTATCTGTTCAACGATCGCGCCATATAATGAAGGGTCACCGCTATGCAGCCTGACAACGTTTTTTCCCTCATCCACTTTCTTTGAAAGGACATCAGCGATATCTTCCAGTTTCATTCCGAAGCTATCAAGCTTCTCACCATGCACATAATCTAAAACAACAGGATTGACAAGCGAACCCGCATACATGACGAAGTCTGCTGATTCCAGAAGTTCGCGCCCCCTGACAGTGATATATTTGGGATTTCCGGGGCCTGCTCCCACAAAATATATGAGTTTTTTGTCTGTTTTATCTTTTTTGCCGCTTTTGTTATGGATATTATTTTCATCATTTTTCCAGATTTTCCCCCTTTTTGCTACCATAAGGCTGAAATAATCCCCTGCCTGCGGTATCTCACCTGTAACAAATTCATTTTCCATGAACAGGCGCCGGGCAAAAATAAATTCGTTAAAACCCTCTTCTATCAATGTTTTCTTAACATCTTCAGGATGCTTTGATTTCAGGATTATTTTTGTATTGACAGGTGAACCGTCACTTACCACAAAGGAGCTGTCCAGACTGGTATTTGTGCGGGCTGCCTGGGCTGTTATTGAGCTTACGCCGGGAATCGTTGTAATTTCGATATCAGGATATTTTTCCTCTATCGTCCTTTTAAGGTGTGAGAATGTTGAAAACACATTCGGATCTCCCAGGACTGCAAATGAGACCATGTTATTTTTTGCCTCAACTGCTACGATCCCTGCATTTTTTTCCCATAATTTTGACAGCTCTAACTTATCCTGTATCATGGGAAAATCAAGTATCCGGGCTTTAGCGTAGGGCGAAACAAGCTTTTCTGCGAGTTTTCCGGGAACGTATACTTTCCTGCTTTCTTTCAGGGCTTTTATGGCAGCAAGAGTAAGCAGATCCGGATTTCCAGGACCAAGACCGATACCGATCAACATTATGCTCCACCAACTACCAGAAAAATCGGATTTTCAGGTTTGAACATAGTACCTCCTGCAAGCTCATTTCCCCTTGATATTTGTATCTGTAACAATTCCTTAAAAACATTATTTTTTTTCATAATCTCCATGGCAATAGCAACTGTTTCGACCTTAACGGCACTTACAACGAACCGCATTTTCGGCTTTTTTTTCTTTTCGATCAATATTTCCAGAACCTGTTTGATATTTTTGCTTCCCCCGATGAACGCACAGTCCATATCAATATCGGGAAGCAGCATAATGGCGTCTCCTTTTAATAATGTAATATTTTTTATACCGTATTCTTTAATATTTTCTGATGCTGCATTAACAGCATCATCCCTGTTGTCAATTGCAAATACATGTTTTGCTAATCCGGAAGCAGCTATTGAGACAGAACCGCTGCCACAACCTATATCCGCAAATACATCAGTGGATTTGATATTGAGCTTTGATAAAGCAATTGCAATTATTTCCGGCTGCGTAGGTGTTCCTGGTGGATAAAGCATATATGATCAACTTAAATAAAGTTGTGTTAAATCAATTTTATTTGATATAAAAATTGCCCTTGTTCGACCCATCTTGAGCTAGTTGAAGTACTTTCACTCCCTTCACACAATACTTTTATTTAATGAACCCATGCTGTAATATAATGATGTTCTCTTATTTCGGTATGACAATCAACTCCCATGAGATCGTCAATTCCATTACAGACCGGGGCATTCCTGTTTTTCACACACCTGAGATACACATCAAGCCCTTTGTTTGTCGAAAAAGCGTCTGCAACCTTGCGGATATAATTGCAGTCTACAAACAATCAGAAAGATTTTATATTGTAGGAATCGAGATCAAAGAATGGAATGGTGTAGTTAATCCAAAACTTGCCCTTTCATACCTTGAAACATATCGTGATACCTGTGAATATTTTTATCTGGCTGCAAAACACTTTTCAAAAGCAATATTTGACATAAAAGATATAGGACTATTTGATCTTAATACCATGATGGTAATTAAGAATCCTGCATATCTTTTTCCCAACCCTGATTTCAGGGCGCACCTGATGAAGCGGATAAAGAAACATTACCAGGTATTAACGGGTGTGGTTGAAGATCCTTTCCAGAGAACACTTCTTCAATTTTAGACAGTCAATTTTTAGATAATATCAACATAATGATAACAATTATTTTGAGCATAAAATTTCAAGTCATCTATATATGCTGAAAAATACAATTTAATTACTATATAATAGATAGATATAATATTTGTTAGATAGGTGATTGGAATGTTAGAAACTTCACAAGAGAGAGCGAAATTATTAAAAGCTGGTTTTACCGGCAAGGAAATAGAGAAGCTCTATATTGAAGGGAATAATATCGAAATAATAAAAACTCCTGTTTTAATAGAATTAGCTTTTTAGAAAGACTAAATCCATATTTCCGGAAGTATTTGCCGAATACTGAATATGTTCAGTGGCAAAGTATATATGATAAGTAATTGTTTAATTAAAGGGATTATGAAACCAGGTTACATTCTCACAATAATATTGGCATCCGTGTTGATCTTATCAATTGCCATTGTCCAGATAAATAAAGATGTTCTTCGAAAAGAGAATCCCTGGATTCCTCCTTCATCTGTTTCCATCCGCGAGGTTGATATCAAGCCAGTCGAAGTGACAAGTGCACGGATAGAAGTAAATGTCACTGCATACATAAATCATAATGGAGGCAAGACCCGGAACGCATCAATGTTAATAAGGGCTATAAACAGTGACACAAGGCTTCTTGAGACCCAGGTTTTTGCGCCAATACCCGAAACAGATTCCGGTATAGAAAAAACGCTATCTGTTTCAACGAACCTTAATGTGGAGAGAAATGGCGGGTATGAGTTGAATATTCTTCTTTTTGATAATGGAACCATTCGCGATAGCGGCACAGTCAGTATCCGGGAATTGAACGCACTGATTCCCGAGTCAAAGCGCAGCGGGGTCACGCTGAATAATATCGATTTCACGGTTGGCGGCGTATCGGCCGGAAAGGTTTCAATAAAATCCGATATTTACCTTGAAAATAAAGGTCCGAATGTTTCCGAGAACCTTAAAATGACTGTCAAAGCAAGAGAGGCAACATCCAACCTTATAGCAGATAAAACAAATGCCGAAACAGGCGCGATCGTGAATGAGACTACGGTAGTCAGAAGCGTGCAGCTTGTTGTTCCTGATGAATATAATTACATGGTAGTTGTGGAGCTGTGGCGGGGAGATACCATGATAAACACATGGGAAAAACCTGTGCTTCTTGCCCCAACAAAGACAGTTCCCAAAGAAAGTGTTGAAAAGAAAATGAATATTGAGGTCTCAAAGTTCGTCCGGGAAGCCGGGACGACAGTACCAGCAGCAATGAGACAGGATTCCGGAGGATATCAACAGGGATCAACCCCAGCGCCTAAAGAACCGGGATTTGAAATATTTGCAGCAATATCAGCTCTTTTACTTGTATTTATATTAAGAAGGAGGTCATGAAATGGTCAATAGGGAAAAAATCGAGGATTATTTTTATCTGGGAATATTTTTAATAGCAATGTTATTCGCTTTGATAGCTGTTTTCAATCTGTATAACGCCATAAATATGCTCATAGGGAACTTCATTGAATACAAATATAAGCCCATATTTGATGCTTTTTTTGCGGTGTCAGTGCTCGCGATCAGTATTTATTTCATTAAAGAGAGATTGATCAAGAAATAACATTTATATTTTGTTATATATTTAGTAATTGAGATTTTTATTTATATAATCTTAATATACTCCCTCGTAAATAGTAGTTCTGGAGTTATTTCCATGCAAAAAACAAAAATACTTTTAGATGAAAATGATATTCCCAGGAAATGGTATAACATCCTTCCGGATATGCCCACTCCTGTTTCCCCGCCCCTGAACCCGGGGACGGAAGAACCAATAGGTCCGAAAGACCTATCGCCACTCTTCCCTATGGAACTGATCAAACAGGAAGTCAGCCAGGATAGATTTATTTCCATTCCGGATGAAGTCAGGGATATCTATGCATTATGGCGCCCTTCTCCCCTTTATCGGGCTCATCGTCTTGAAGCAGCCCTGAAAACCCCGGCAAAGATCTTTTATAAGTATGAAGGCGTAAGCCCGGCAGGCAGCCATAAACCCAATACTGCAATAGCCCAGGCATATTATAATATGAAAGAAGGTACAGAAAGGCTGGCAACCGAAACCGGAGCAGGACAGTGGGGATGTGCACTCGCGCTTGCAACTACATATTTTGGCCTTAAATGCACTGTGTATATGGTAAAAGTAAGCTTTACGCAAAAACCATACCGCAGATCTCTAATGCACCTCTGGGGTGCTGATGTTATCGCCTCCCCGAGCAACCATACAAATTCAGGAAAAAAGATACTGTCTAAAGATCCCGGATCACCAGGCAGTCTTGGGATCGCAATAAGTGAAGCTATTGAGGATGCTGCAAGCCATGAAGATACACATTATTCACTTGGAAGTGTTTTGAACCATGTAATGCTTCACCAGACAGTAATAGGCCTGGAAGCCAGAGAACAGCTTGCCCAGGTTGAAGAATATCCGGATTATATAATCGGAAGCGTTGGCGGCGGAAGTAATTTTGCAGGCATCAGTTTCCCGTTCCTCAGTGATAAGATCTCAGGTAAACATAACGTAAAAGTGATAGGGGTTGAACCTACCGCATGTCCAAGCCTGACAAAAGGAGAATTCAGGTATGACTTTGGAGATACAGCCGGACTTACACCGCTTTTAAAAATGTACACGATGGGACATGAATATATACCTCCATCTATCCACGCAGGAGGACTGCGATACCATGGACTTTCCCCGATCGTGAGCCAGTTATATGCCGATAAACTTATAGATGCTGTTGCATATCACCAGAAAGAAGTATTTGAAGCTGCAGTTACGTTCGCAAGAAATGAAGGTATAGTTCCTGCGCCTGAATCATCGCATGCAATTAAATGTGCTATAGATAAGGCGCTCGAATGTAAGAAGAATGGTGAAAAGAAGACGATCCTGTTCAACCTGAGCGGTCACGGGCATTTTGATATGAGTGCATATGATAGTTATTTCAGCGGGAATATGAAGGACTCAAGTTGAAACTGATAGAAAGGCTCTTTGGAAAAAAAGATAATGCCGGAGAATCAATAGCCGAGGATAAGCTTCCGGAATGGCTTGAGTTGATATCCCGGCAAATTTCTGAAAAAATAGAAAAAGAGACATCTTCTTTTTATCCCCGGATCGAAAAAACACTCCGGAAAATAAAGAACAGCACGGACGAGCTTGAAAATGCAAAGCCTGAAGGAAGATTCCATCTAAAGATGGTCAAGGTCGCCTCGAGTAACAGGGATAACATGGCAAAGCAAGTAAGAATGCTTCTTGAGAACATTAAAATTCCCGGGGAAAAAGGCGTCAAATCAATAGAGGCATTTCATGAAAGCGCAATCCAGACCCTTGGATTATGCCTTGAGAATATGATGAAAAGCTATCAATATACAAAACTTGTGTATTTTGAGGAATCAAAAAATGTTATAACTGACGTTAATTCCCTTGGAAGACTTCTTAATGATCTCATCGAACCCATAAATTCAAGAAAGCAAGTGCTTGATGCCCTCGCCAAAGCGCAGGAACTTGTGCTGGTTATCAGGAAGATCACTCTTGATATCGGGCAAATGGAAAGATCAATAAAAGAAAACGAACAAAAGATCGTTTCATTGAAAAAAGAGATCGAAGAAAAACAAGAAGCACAGAATCTTCTGTATGCAAGTGAATCATGGATACGATATACCAGGTCAAAAGATGAACTGATTTTGCTTGAAAATGATGCTGAAATTAAAATATCTGAAATTAACAGCATCATATCACCACTGAATAAAGTTATCAACAGGCTGAAACAGTTAAGTGATAGTGGCAGACTTGTCCTTAAACCTGAAGACCGGGATGCATTGAATTTATGCTTATCCTGTCCGGTGGATGTTCCCCCGGGGTTCTTTATTGAATTACAGAAAATCGTTGAAAGCGGGGTATTGAATCTTCCGAAAACTGATAAAATCCTGCCACAGATACAACTTGCATCATCTTCTCTTGGAGATAAGAAAACAGAATATTACGCGATCATTAAGGATATCGAACGTAAAAAAGATGAAATCCCGAAGATGAAAATAATTAAGGATGAAAAAGATTTGAACGATGTGTTATCCACTTTACGGGATAAGCTTATAGCATCTGAAAAGGAACTTGATGCTTCAAGAAAGCAGCTTGATTTACTTAAAATCGAAATTGAATCTAAAAAGCGTGAATTGCAGGATCATGTATCTGTGATTGACAGCAAAAAAAAGATTTCTTAATTCTTAAAATGCAAAAGTGTATCTATTATCAAACATAATATCATAATGGGAAATCAATTGGGAGATACAATGACAAACATTCTATACGTCCAGACAAGCGGAATCGATAGACCTGAGCGCCTTTATTCACCTTTCATCCTTGCACAGACAGCAAAGGCAATGGGGATTGATCCAATAATCTATTTCCTCGGGATGGGTGTTACGGTAGTAAAAAAGGGAAACGCTGAAAAAATAAAGATGGGAGCTTTTCCCACACTTCAAGAAGTAATGGACCAGACCATAAAAGCTGGTGTAAAACTCATGGTGTGTGAGCAGAGCTGCCAGCTCATCAATCTTGAAACAGGTGATTTTATACCTTCGGCCGAAGTCGTGGGAGCTGCTACGCTTAACGACCTTGTGCTTGAAGCTGATGGCACTATGTGGTTTTAGTAGGATTTCAAAGTGACAATATGAAACAAGTTTACATGGATTACGGATCGGCTTCACCCGTAGATGAACGCGTGCTGGAAGCCATGATGCCGTTTTTTGAAAAAGAGATCGGGAATCCGTCATCCCTTCACTCGCAGGGACGAAAAGCCAAGAGGGAATTGGAAAACGCACGTATCAGCGTGGCGAAATTGATCGGAGCACCGAATCCAAAGAGCATTATATTCACGTCTTGTGCAACAGAATCCAACAATCTTGCACTGCGCGGCGCAGCTTTACGCTATAAGGATAAAGGAAATCATATAATCACGACTTCGATAGAGCATATGTCAGTGATGAATACCTTAAAAGACCTGCAAAGGAATGGATTTGATGTCACATATCTTCCTGTGGATAAGGATGGGCTCCTGAATCCCGAACAGGTAAAGAATGCCATAACAGATAAAACGATCCTGATTTCAATAATGTATGCCAATGGTGAAATTGGAACAGTCCAGCCGATAGGGGAAATTGGCCAGATAGCAACTGATGCGAAGGTAATGTTCCATGTTGACGGGACTTCTGCTATTGGAAAAATTCCGGTGGATGTTGAAAAGGAACATATCGACTTTTTGACTATTTCTTCAAATGACCTGGGCGGTCCAAAAGGCACAGGTGCGCTATATATCAAACAGGCTGTAAGAATTATTCCTTTCATGCTCGGTGGGGGTCAGGAATTCGGGATGAGAAGTGGTTCCGAGAATATTCCGGGTATTGTCGGGATGGGTAAAGCCGCCGGGATCGCACAAAAAGAAATGTTGGAACAAAGCGCAAGAAATATGAAACTGCGGGATAAGCTTATCGATAATATCCTTAAACTGGAATATACTTATCTTACAGGCCACAGGACAAAAAGGCTTCCCAATAATGCAAGTTTCAGGTTCAGCTTCATAGAAGGTGAAAGCATCATACTACAGCTTAATGACCTGGGGATAACAGCAAGCACAGGATCGGCCTGTTCTTCAAAAACTCTTGAGCCATCGCATGTTCTTATCGCATTGGGATTAAGGCATGAGGAAGCGCACGGCTCATTATTGCTAACGCTTGGACGCGGCAACACCGAAGAAGATGTGGATCATGTCATTGGATCAGTCCCGAAGATCGTTGCAAGATTGAGGGAATTGTCACCGCTTTATATGGGGAAATAATTATGGAAGAACAATTTGAATATTCGGAAAAGGTAATGGATCATTTCAGGAATCCGAGAAATGTGGGGCAGATAAAGGATGCAGATGGTATAGGAAGAGTCGGGAATCCGGTCTGCGGAGATCTGATGGAGATGCAGATCAAAGTCGAGAATAATATCCTGAAGGATGTGAAATTCAAGACTTTCGGCTGCGGGTCTGCTATCGCAACAAGCAGTATGATCACGGAAATGGCTATCGGGAAAACTCTTGAGGAAGCCCTTAAGATCACACGCGGTGAGGTTGCCGAGGAACTTGGAGGTTTGCCCCTTATCAAGATGCACTGCTCTAATCTTGCAGCAGATGCGCTTCATGCAGCCATCAAGGATTACATGTCTAAAAAAGAGGAGAAGGCAAAGCTTGAAACTGAAAAATCTGATTTTGACGTGATCATCGTGGGCGGCGGCCCGGGCGGGCTGACAACAGGGATTCTGTGTGCATACCGGGGACTTAAGACAGCGATATTTGAAGCTTCCAGCTGGGGTGGTATCCTGTCATGGTTATGCCCGGACAAGATGATCGAGAACTTCCCCGGACTATGTGAAAAATCAACATGTACTGACCTTGTCAATAGCTGGATGAATGAAGCAAAGAAACTGAAAGTGGAAATGAAAAAAGAACGTGTGAATGAGATTACACCAGACAAGAAGGTCATTGCAGAAAGCGGGGAATACAGAGGTAAGATCCTGGTTCTTGCAACTGGCAGTTCTCCTGCGACAGGTGGTATAAAGGGTGAAGAGAAATTCAGTAAGAATGAAAAGGGCGTATATTATTATGTCAGGAATCCCCAGAATTTCCAGGGGAAGCGCGTCATAATAGTAGGCGGCGGGAATTCAGCAGCGGACGCAGCCCTGAGCCTGGCCGATACAGCGGATCTTATTACCATTGCCTGCAGGAGCGATGAATTAAGGGCCGTACCGAATAAAATCGAGCGTCTTAAAGCGATCGATAAAGTCAAGGTGCTGTATAACACCGAAGTCATTGAGATTTCGGGCACTGATAAAGTCGAAAAAGTTATAATGAAAGACCTGAAGGAAGATGAATTAATCCAGCAGGTTGTGGATTCGGTCGTGCTGGCTGTGGGTCTGATTCCAAACACTGAGATTTTCAAGAAGCTCGGTCTTGAAATGGATGACAGGGGATATCTTAAAACTGATAAGACCCAGAAGACCAATATCGATGGGATTTATGCTGTCGGAGATATCGCTTCTGATCTTGCGCTCGTTGTAGTGGCCGTGGCGAATGGAGCAACTGTGGCTCACAATGCATATGTTGAATTGAGGAAACCATATTGGAAATAATTTCATATTTTTATTAAATTAGTCACTGCTAGGGTAAAGTTTGGGAAAAGTGATTTAAATACATAAAAAAATGTAATCTTGTAGAAAAAAAAGATGGGCGGGTTGGGGGGCGGTGGTATTTTTTTCCATACAAAGACATTCTACTTTTTTTCAAAGCTCATTAAACTTGTTTAAATCTGCTTCCATATTTTTTGAAATGAAATATAAATCAGAGTATCCATCATTACCTTTTCCTATTATTTCATTCTTAATTAAAACACCAAGATGGTGTCTGATAGTTTTATAATCCATATTCATAACAGTTGATAATTGATGCGCATTATAAGATCTGTCATTAAGATGTTTCAAGATTAATGCTCTGGTCTTTCCTCCACGCGTACCCTGAATAAGATAGCAAAGAAGCTTCTGTTGTTTATTGGATTTCTTAAGTTCTTGTTTTAATAATCTATTTTCAGTAATATCCCTGGCTATGCCATGAATTTCAATTGTTTTCTTACCTTCTTTGATTTCCCTGATTTTTATCTCAACCCATCTATGCTCGCCATTTTTACACATGATCTCGATGATATCTGTCTGATCCACCTTTTCTCCGGAAAGACATTTTTTCCGGCTCTCATTGGTGATTTTTAGGCTCTCTGGTGTAATCCATTTAGAAATATTTGTACCAATCACTTCTTCTTTAACACAGCCGAGTGTTTGAAGTCCAACATTGTTTATTTTCAAAAAATTGCCTTTATCATCGAGAACGTACATGGCATCCTGGGCATTTTCAAAGAGGTCACGATATTTTTCCTCGGATTCTTTGAGCTGCTTCTCAAGCCTCATTTTCTCAGTAATATCTCTCATAATGCCATGTATTCCTATTATCTTATTTCCATCTTTAAGAAGCCTTGTTCTTGCTTCGCCCCATTTATGTTCTCCTTTCTTGTTTATCACTTCCATGACAACAAGCTCCTCTAAAGGCTGGTTTAAAAAAATCTTCCTGACACGGTCTACAAATATTTTATAACTTTCAGGTGTTACCCACTTTGATATATTTGACCCTATTATTTCTTCTTCAGTCACGGCGAGTAATTTCAATGCAACTTTATTAATAGTCAGGATATTTCCTTTCAAATCATGTGTATACATGGGATCATCAGCATTTTCAAACAGATCCTTATATAGAGACTCAGATGCTTTCAGCTTTTCTTCCAATCTCAATTTTTCAGTTATATCCCTGGCTATACCATTTATTCCTGTTACCCTGTTACCATCTTTAATAACCCATCCGTTGACCTCAATCCATCTGTGTTCATTATCAGACCTTATAATCTCTAATTTTAATGATGAATTTGTAATTTCGTGAGAGATAGATTTTTTCAATGCCTCAAGAGCGATTTTAAGACTTTCGGGGGTAAGCCACTTTGAGAAGTTTGAACCAACAACTTTTTCTTCTTCGGTTTCCCCCAGTATTTCAAGACCTGCTTTATTTATAGATGTGAAATTGCCTTCGCTATCATGCGCGTATATTCCATCATTAGCATTCTCAAAAAGTTTCCTGTATTTTGCCTCGGATTCATTCAGTTTTATCTCCTGTATTTTATTTTCTGAGATGTCATGAATGATGACAACAACTTTGTTCTTCCCATTGATTTCTACGAGGGAGCTTGATACATTCAGATATTTTATTATACCATATCTCGTTTTGATTTTGATCTCATGAAATCCCCCATGGTCAGTTTGAAGACCCTGCCAATGTCCCATTACAAATTCTCTCGTGTCTTCAGGGATTACTTTCATGAAATACTGGCCGATAATTTCTTCCTTCGACCAGCCGATTATTCTAAAAAAAGAATCGTTCCCGAACTCAAATTTGCCATATTCATCCACAACAGTTATTCCATCCAGAGTTGATTCGATTATCGTCCGGAGGTATTTCTCAGATGTACTGGATTTCTCTTCTTGTTCCAAAAACAATCCTTCAAGCTTACTTTTGTCAGATTTTTCATATACTGATCGAAAATGTGTGGCCAAATTCTCACCAATATAGTTTTTTCATTTTAATGAGTCATAAATTTCAATGTTACATATAATTTGTGCCTAACACAGGATTTATATCAATTATTGTTCCAATAGTATTTATTCAGGAATAAACAATAAAAGGTGTAAATGTCTATTATTGCCAAGATCACCGGGTTTTTCAGGAAAAATCCTGCGAATTTAGAAGACGCACAGTTAAACGTTCATAATTATATAGGTAAATTTGTAAAACAGGACTATATTGATATCGGGGAAAGCATAGCAATTGATGGAAGAAGAATCATAATCAAAAAATCCGAAATAATCATGTCAGTCCCATTTGAAGCTATCATAAAAAATACTGAAAATATAAGAGTTGAAGATTTCGACATGGAAGAATCCCTGAGGCTGGGAAGAGAATGGGCAGACCGGAAAGATGTATTGGAATTTGATGATAAAGGCATGATGATCCGGTGACTCATGGTTTTTCAATGACCATGTGGTGTTTTTTATGACTGATTATAAACAATGCATAATCGTGCGCGATGACCTGAAATTGTCAAAAGGCAAACTTGCAGTCCAGGTCGCCCATGCTTCAATTTCCACATACGAATTTACAAGTGAAAAAGTCCGTGATGCATGGAAAGAAGGAGGCCAGAAGAAAGTGGTCTTACGAGTTCCGGGCCTGAAGGAACTTTTTGAATTAAGGGAGCTTGCAAGGAGGCATGGTCTTCCGGCCGTACTCATTACTGATGCAGGGTTGACCGAAGTGCCTCCGGGAACGACTACGGTGCTTGGAATTGGGCCTGCTGAAGCCGGTGAACTGGATAAGATAACTGGTAATTTGAAACTTCTTTAGGAAGTTTTAGAGTTTTCCAATATCCTCAGACCATATACGCGGGTTCTTTTTAATGAATTCAGTCATCATTTGCCTGCACTCTTCAAGGTCAAGATCTATTACCTCAACCCCATGCGACTGCATGAATTCCATTGCACCTTCAAATGTTCTTGATTCACCAGCGAATATTTTCTTTATTCCGAACTGGACAATTGCACCGGCGCAAAGATAACATGGCATCAATGTGGAATATAGTATCGTTCCGTCGTAATTTCCAATTCTTCCGGCTTTTCGCAGGCAATCTATTTCCGCATGCATGACAGGATCATTTTCCTGGACGCGCCTGTTATGCCCCCGTCCCACGATCTTATTGTTTTTCACAAGAACCGAACCTATTGGAATACCACCTTCAAGTAGCCCGGTTTTTGCTTCTTCAATAGCAGCTTTCATAAATATGTCAGCAAATTTTTTCATATCCAATAAATCCACCAACATGTTTTGCCAGGTATATTGCATCTACAAGCGTAACTTTTCCATCGCAATTTATATCGCCATTCGCATAAATTGTCTCATATCCAATAAATCCCCCAACATGCTTTGCCAGGTATATTGCATCTACAAGAGTAACTTTTCCATTGCCATTAATGTCTCCTTTTAGAGAAATAAACTCAAATTTTTTGATTATTACTTCTACTTCCTTGCCATCGGAAGGCGGTTTACCCAGAACATTGTTTGGATCAAATAGCCACAGGTTAATGCGTGCGTTTTCTTTGCCAGGCGGCGGAATATCGCTGCCAGTATAAGTCCAGGAATTGATCTTGTCGGAGATGTTTAAAGACGAAATGTTCCATCCCCTAAGACTCTTGAAGCTGATATTCACACTACTCCAATTGAAAGAGTGCACTGAATAGTTTCCGGTAAAATTTGCATTAAACCTGAAGATATTCCCGGGATGAGTCCAGGGCCGAACTACAAATTGAGAGTTGTCATTTACATCTTTTCCCCATTTTGACAATTCGATATCCATCTCACGATAGTTATTCGAAGGGGCAAGCGTGTCCCAGGTAAACATTCCCAACACCGCGTTTTTATCTATCTGATCTGCCCTGTTTGCCAGATAGAAAATATACTCGCCGTATCCTAAAGATTCATTCAGGATTACTTCTGAGCTGTACCACTTATCGCCTGCTTTGATGATTTTAAGATGCAGTTGACCTTGATTATCAACAAAGACGCTCTGGTCACTATCCGAGAAATAATTCAATCCCGGTCCTTCAGGTATTGCACTATATTTGACTATCCATTTTCTTCCGGAAAAATCAATTATCCTGTCGGGTCTCCTTGATACTTCTGTACTCGCAACTGCTTTTGCTTCCAATTCTGCCGGAAATATCTGACCACCACTCATTGACGGCGGAATATCCCCATTCCGCAGAAGGTACGCTTTAACTTTCGTGGCAAACTCATCCGATCTGCCAGTGGTTATATCGCAGGTCCAATTTCCATCACTGTTTATTGTTTGTAAGGGTGAAATAAAGTACGGCTTTGTCCACCATCCGCTGACATAAATATATACCGCAACTTTATATTCGGACGGATTTACATTAGTTACCTTCCCTTGCAGATTATCAAAACTGCCTATTGGGGGAACATATGTAAATTCTATCGCTGGAGCCGCTGCAACACTTATTGTTGAGGTCAAAACAATGGTCAAAATCGCAACAGCAATCATAGCCATTGTCGTTCTTACGTTGAAAAGAGGCATGTTGTACATATGTTTTAGTTGCCTCTAAATTTCACATATTCCTTTTTCATGCATTTATCCATTACAACTTCAATCCCCGCTTTTTGCGCTTTTGCAGCAGCCTCTTCGTTAATGATACCTTCCTGCATCCATACCACTTTTGCTTTTATTGCAATTGCTTCATCAACGATCGGGAGAATAGCTTCAGAGCGCCTGAAAATATCAACAATATCCACTTTTACCGGAATCGAAAGGAGGTCAGGATAACATTTTTCTCCTTCCCATTCCTTAAGTTTCGGATTAACCGGAATTATTTTATAACCATGTTCCTTGAGAAAACGTGCGACAAAATTACTCGGACGCGTTGGGTCATCGGATATCCCCACGACTGCTATGGTTTTGTAATCAAGTATACTTTCAATGCTCATGTTATTTTAAACCATTATGATAATATTATAATATTATTTTAAACTTTCAAGCATTTTAAGTTCGCTTGCAAGAGTCCTTCGCTGCCAGATCAGGTTTAAAATATAAACTACGAACACGATCCACACTATACCAAAAGCTGTATTTAAATAACTCAATTCCATACCAGTAATATTTCTTCGCTTATTACATAAAGATTAAGGTAATAAAAGATAATGCGATAATACGTGATTTTATTGATAGAACAAAAAGTTAAACCCCCAAGACTCATCGCATGGGAGCTGACCAATGCCTGCAACCTTGCCTGCATCCACTGCAGGGCATCAGCAATTAAAGAGCCGCAGCCCGGAGAATTAACTACAGCCGAGGCAAAGCATTTCGTAGATGAACTGGTCGAGTACAAGCCGATAATAATCCTCACTGGAGGAGAGCCGCTGCTTCGAACCGATATATATGAGGTAGCGCAATATATAAAAGGAAAGGGAATGCGTGCGGTACTTGCGACAAATGGTACGCTTCTCACACCTGAAATTGCCAGGAAATTAAAAGATGCGGGAATCCAGCGGGTAAGCATTAGCATTGACGGGGCAACCAGGGAAATGCATGATGTTTTCAGGGGAGAGCCAGGTGCATTTGAAGCATCTCTTCGTGCAATTGATATCCTGAAAAAAGAAGGTCTGGGTTTCCAGATAAATACCACGATCACACAGAGAAATCTTAAAGAGATCCCGCAAATCTATGATCTTGCTATTGAACTCAAAGCATCTGCCCTTCATATTTTCCTTCTTGTCCCGACAGGAAGGGGCGAAGAAATAGAATCCGAAGAGATCCCGCCTGAGGAATATGAACGGGTGCTTAACTGGTTCTATGACAAAAGCAAGGATAAAAGAATGCAGTTAAAAGCCACATGCGCCCCTCATTATTTCAGGATAATGCGACAGCGTGCAAAGGCAGAAGGGATACGGGTCACACCTGAAACCCATGGTCTTGAAGCTATGACCAAAGGATGTCTTGGAGGGTCAGCCTTCTGTTTTGTTTCCAGTAAAGGCGATGTTTATCCATGCGGATATTTACCAGCTCTTGCCGGGAATATCAAGCAAAAACCTTTTAAGATGATATGGGAAAAATCAAAGGTTTTTTGCGACCTTCGCGACCCCGGACTGCTGAAAGGCAAATGCGGTCTATGTGAGTATAAAAATGTATGCGGTGGCTGCCGCGCCAGGGCATATGCAGGTACGGGAGATTATCTGGAAGAAGAGCCGTATTGTGTATATGAACCAGGAGGGAAGTGATTTTTTGGCTCTATCTAAAATTTCGCTGGATGATGTGGATAAAAAGATATTGAATGCAATTCAGATAGACTTTCCCCTTGTGCACAAACCTTTTGAGGAGTTGGGGAAAAACCTGGGGCTGGAGGAGGAGGATGTAATAAGACGAATCCAGCGGCTCCAGAAAGAAGGTGCTATAAGGCGCATAGGTCCCATAATAAGCACAAAGAAGAGTGGTGGTATGGGTACGCTTGTTGCGATGAAAGTCCAGCCTGAGAAAGTGGATGAAGTCGCAGCTATTATCAATGAATATGAAGAAGTATCGCATAATTATCTGCGGCCTGCTAATTTTAACGTCTGGTTCACAGTTTCAGCCCAGAGCGAAGAAAGGTTAAATGAAATTCTTGAAGAACTTAAAGAGAAGACCGGATGTGAGCTAAGGAATTTGCCTACGAAGAGATTGTTCAAGATCGGAGTAAAGTTCAATATAAAGTAGTTACGATAGAAAAAATATTATGGTTTATTGTGTTTTGTATTAGAATTCACCGAAAATCTGTGCCCCGATATGAACAACAATTCCATCTTTTGTGATCTCATAAGGTTTGATGGCATCCGAATGTTCAGTCATCCGCATTTTTGATATTTCTATCACCCGGGCAACTGATTTCATCTCAGTTCCCCGAAGATACCTGAGTGTTATTACCCCGTCTGCTATATATTCTATCAACCCGAATCGTGACATGTAAGGCGACTCCTTGCTTGATTCGGATACAATTAAGGATGTAGTTCCACTGTCTTTTATCATTTCAATAAGTTTGAATAATTGTTCTCTTCTTTCACCTTCATTATCAAAAATCATTTCATACAAAGTGATAGGGTCAACAACGAGTCTCTTCGGAGCAAATGTTTTTATGAGTTCTGGCAATTCGCTTTCGATTTTAGCAATTGTGGTTTTCAGGAAAGTTGGACTCAACCGTATGATTTTAAAGGTTCCATTATTTATATATGGTTTGAAATCCCATCCGAATAAAGCTGAGCTTTTAATAAGATCTTCTTCTTTTTGTTCTATACTTATATAAAGACCTTTTTCGCCTTTAACAAGGCCAGAATGAACAAATTTCAGGGCAAGTGTGGATTTTCCAGTACCGAATCCCCCTATAATGGTAGTAATGCAACCCTGCGGGATTCCTCCATTTAACATTTCATCAAGATCTGCAATACCGGTTTTAACTCGTTCCATATTATGATGGCGCCTCACGATCCATATTACTCAATTTACCTTCCAAAAGATACTATCTGCTTGACATTGGTCACCTGAAAACCCGTAGCTGGCATTATTTTTATCTCGAAGTTCGCAATATTATCTTGTTCCAGGGTTGGGAGAAGTCCCCCGAACTTTTTAATATACATGATCTGCTGTCTCTGTGCAACCCCGGTTTCCACCCAATCAAAAACCAGCACCCCGTCGGCACAATCGATGATCGATTCTTCTTTACGCCTCTCGAAAACATTCTTGCTCAATACTGCATACACAACCCCATTCCACAGTTTAGCGGCCTTTTGCAGCGCCCGCAGGAAAAATAAAAGTTCATTCCATTTCATGTATTCTTCACAATACTGGGCAAGCTGCGTCAAAGAATCGAGAATAACCAGACTACCCGATGCGTTTTTCTCAAGAAAAGCTACAAGATCCACTAGGAGATTTGCGTCTGCTACAGGTTCACAGAGTTTCTCAAACGATATTTTGTCTGATATCCATCTGGAAGGAACAGAGGATTTTAAAAAAAATTGCTTTGAAAAATCCTGGAAATTTATCACATCTCTCACAGCTGCACTATACTCTCTGGAGAATCCAAATGCTATTTCATTCAGGATATCTTCTTTTGATCTCGTTATTGAAACATAACATATCTTTTTTGAGTATTCATACTTTAATCCGGCTTCTGCGGTAGTTGGCGCTGCTTTGCTCTTTTTTTGTTCCAACTGGCTTAATATCATGGAACTGTAGGCAAATTCAATGTTGCCAGCCCCGATCTCACCCAGCAGGACTATGAATGAACCTGCGGGAAATCCTCCTTTAATTATGGGGTCTAATGACCTGATACCAGTAGCTATCCTGTGTTGTTCCATATTCCAAAAAGGATATAAGTAACTAAACATATATAAACATATTTACATGATAGTGATTATGATAATAACAAATGATTAGGGTAACATGATGAATCATATAAGAAACTTTATATGTTTTAAGAAGAAGAGCAGGCAGGAGATAGCTCCATATTCTCATTCAAAACACGGCGACCTTGTGTTATTTGAAATTCCAGAGGGCTTCTGTAAACTTGAACAGTACTGGATAAATGAACCGTATGTATATGTATACATCCTGACTAAAATCCAGACCAAAGAAACACTATATTACGTCGGAGAGCCTGCGCTGTCATCTTTTGAAAGAATGCTGCTTGAGAAAATAAATGTTAACCTGCAAGATATACTGACCGAAGAAGAAGCTCTTTATGAAGACAAACAAAAAAAAGAAAAATTAGAAGAACATGCTATAGAGCTACTGTACCAATATTCCAATTCGCTGGAAGAACAAACAGTATATAAGATTTTATACTATTTGAACAGGAATTTCCTGGGATACGAGAAGATAAATGCTTTATTGACCGATCCCATGATAGAGGATATATCCTGTGACGGTGTTGATATACCGATTTTTTTGTATCACAGAAAATATGGGAACATTAAGACGAATATTCAATTTGATGAAATTGATCTTAATTCGTTTGTTATTAAATTATGCCAGAAAGGACGCAAACATATCTCGTTTGGTTCACCGCTTGTAAACGCTACGCTGCCTGATGGATCGCGCATCCAGGCCACGCTCGGACATGATGTAACCACACGTGGAAGTTCTTTCACCATAAGAAGGTTCAAAGAAGTTCCTCTCACTCCGATTGATCTTATAAATTTTAACACTGTATCTGTAGAACAGATGGCATATTTGTGGCTTGCTGTTGAAAACAATAAAAGTCTCCTGATAGCGGGCGGAACAGCGTCTGGCAAGACATCGACATTGAATTCCATCTCATTGTTTATTCCGCCCGCATCCAAGGTTGTGACTATAGAAGACACGCGGGAACTCACTTTATACCATGATAACTGGATAGCAGGTGTCACAAGAGAACCTTTCGCAAAAGGTGAGAGTGAGATCAATATGTTCGATCTGCTAATATCGGCATTGCGCCAGAGACCGGAATATATAATTGTGGGTGAAGTGAGAGGCAGCGAAGCGCGAACCCTGTTCCAGGCCATGAGTACGGGGCACACTACATATTCCACTATACATGCAGGAGATATCCAGGACGTAATAAACAGGCTGGAAAATGAACCAATAAACGTTCCGCACGTCATGTTAAAGGCGCTTGATATAATTACAGTCCAGATACAAATTACAATAAAAGGGAAAAAGAGCAGGAGATGCCAGCAATTAGTAGAGATCACAGGTCTTGATCCGCGTACTGGTAATATCAGGATCAACGATATGTTCAAATGGAATCCGCAGGATGACTGTTTTGAGAAGGGTGGCGAATCTTATGTAATGAATAATATCATGCATGAGAAGGGGTGGAGTATGGATCAGTTACTTGCTGAGATCGACAATAGAAAAGCTGTACTGCAATATATGGTAAAAAACAATATCCGTGACTACAAGCGTTTCACAAATATCATCCAGGCATACTATATAGATCCGAAAGAGGTCATGGCGAACCTGGAAATGACCTGATAAAAGAGTATACAAAATTATGATCAATTCAGAGATCGGTAGCATTCTTTTCGGAAAATGGGTATATCAGGAAAACTATGATGAGCTAAGAGAAAATATAAGAAAAGCGCATATAGCGCGAAATGTGCATGAATATGTGTGCAGTTCTTTATTTTACTCACTCATCGCAGGCTGGATATCTCTTGTTTTCGGATATATTTTAGCCCGGAATCTGACACAAAACAGCTTCGTAATATTCCTCATAACTGCAATTTTTGCAATGAGTGGCAGCTATGCTATATACCTTATATTGATCTCTTACCCGTTTTTTAAAGCGAAAAACCGGTCGTATCGAATAGACCAGTCCATGCCTCATGCTCTAACCTACCTTTACGCATTGAGCCGGGGCGGGATGAATATAATTGATATGTTCAAGTCTCTGGGTTCATACATCCATATATATAGCGGCACAGCGGAAGAAATAGCAATGATCGTCCAGGATATGGAATATTTCGGGATGGACATAGTTACCGCACTTCATAATGCAAGCAGGAGGACGCCTTCAAGGAAGTTCAAAGATTTTATCAATAATCTCATATCTGTAATAAACAGCGGCGGGGACTTGAGCCGCTTCTTTAAAAGCAGGTCTGAATATTATCAGGAGACTGCTACCCGGGACCAAAAGTCTTTCCTTGAGACTCTGGGGCTTTTTGGGGAGGTCTATGTCAGTGCACTGGTCGCAGGGCCATTATTTCTTATTGTTATAATCGTCGTCCTGGGATTACTGAGAGGCGGGGTAGAATTGCTATTGTCACTAATAATATACGTCATAATTCCTGTCGGAACCCTGCTTTTTATTGTTCTTATAGACACTATTTCCGGCATTCGGGAAGAGATGCCTGTCTTTTATACCAGGGTCAAAAGTCTGGAGGTCTTTAAAGATGCTCCACAATTAAAGACACAGCAGCCCCATGAATGCGGGGATATTAAGAGATTGGAACGGTATGAAAAGCGATCTAAAATAAAGTTCATACTGTTTAATCCCCTGAAAATTTTCATGGAAAAACCAGGCAGAACATTCTTCATAACAGTACCCGTTTCTATAATATATCTATTTTTCAATGCCGGGGATTATACTTCATCAATGGCACTGGAAAACCATTTTTTAATGGCTTTTCTTTTTGTCATTATCCCTTTTACTGTTTTTTTTGAGCTTCGAACACGCAAGATAAGAAAATTTGAGGAACGAATGCCTGATTTCCTGAAACGGCTTGCGGGCATGAACGAGGCCGGATTGACTCTCACGCAAGCTATCGCGCACACGGCTGATTCAAATATGGGAGTACTTACGTATGAGATAAAAAAAATACACCGTGCTATCGAATGGGGTACTATAACTACAAGTGCGTTACAGAAATTTGAAAAGCATATTGAATCAAGCGCTATTTCAAGAATTATCACATTGATCATAAAAGCTAGCGAATCTACAAGCGATATTCGAAACGTCCTGTCTATTGCAGCAAAAGATGCAGATATCGGACAGCGGTTGAAACAAGAACGATTCGCTAACCTGTTAATATACGTCTTAATAGTATATCTTTCATTTTTCGTATTCCTGTTTATAATTGTTGTTCTTCTTGTGTATTTCCTGTCAGAAATGCCCACCGTAGGGACGGTCTCTATGTTCAAAACCTCCAGTCTTTCTAATATAAAAACACTTTTTTATCATGCCTCACTCCTCCAGGGCTTTTTTTCAGGACTTGTGGCAGGGCAGATGGGTGAAGGAAATCTGCGGGCAGGATTGAAACATTCTATAGTAATGCTGGTCATTGCATATGTTGTATTTACATATTTCCTGCAGGGAGTTGAATGATTCTGGCTCGAAAAAATATTAACTTTTTTTTAAACTGCGAATCAGCATTAAGTGAGATAATTGCCGCAATTATGCTTCTGGCGATTGTGGTCTCTATGATCGCAATAATTCAGACGCAGTCAGTACCCGGATGGAATAAAGAGGTGGAAATGGATCATTTCAATGTTGTATATGATGATTTCCTGAAAATAAGATCAGACATAAATGATGTCGCACTGTTCCAGTTCCCGAAATCAAGTATAATCCATATGGGCGCTCACTATCCTGGCAGGTTGATATTTATCAATCCTGCTGACACATCAGGTACCCTGACTTCAACAAATGATACATGGATAAATGTAAGCTATACGCCTTTTAACCAGACTCCGGCATTTTTTAATAATTCAACAACAAGCATAAAATTTGTACCGAATTATAATTTTTATTCCAATTCGCCATCGCTTGTATATGAACACGGGCTGGTAATCAAAGATTTCACAATTGACAATTACCTTTATACAGATACAAACCAGGCTATTTTCGACAATAATATAATTAATATCTTAATACTCTCTTACCCCCAGGAATCAGTGTCTTTTTCAGGAATAAATTCCCTGAATTATAATCTCCAATCAAAAATCAGCACATATAATAATACCAATGTAACTGTAAAATTTTATACTAATTATCCCCAGCTCTGGGATGCGCTTTTAAGAAAAGATAATTTAAATTCATCCACGTTTGGTAATATCGTAACAGTTGATTATCCGGGCAATATTACGATAAACACTTATATTTTCAATGGGTCAATTGCTTATGGTACGGGAGTATCTGCAAATACAACAATCCCGGCGCCGACGGCCATACCCTCCCCGACATCCACTCCGATACCCCCTCCAGCGGAATACAATTATATTTTTG
>CABMCA010000123.1 GCA_902384525.1 uncultured archaeon | reverse complement strand
TTTGTGCCCGAAAGTACGCATGCCTTGAAAGTTCTGGAATTATTCAAGCAATCCGGCATACATATCTCGCTCGTGGTCGATGAATACGGCAGTGTTCAGGGATTGGTAACACTGAAAGACATACTGGAAGAAATCGTCGGGGATATACCATCTGTAGAGGAACTGGAGCAGCCACTGGCTGTGCAGCGCGAGGATGGCTCATGGCTACTGGATGGAATGTTGCTCGTGGATGATTTCAAAGAGATATTCGGCATCAAAGAGCTGCCAGGAGAGGGTATCTATCAGACATTAGGCGGCTTTGTGCTGATGCATATGGGGCGCATCCCTGCTGTAGGCAACCATTTTGAATGGAGCGGATTACGATTTGAGGTGGTGGATATGGATAAAAACCGGATAGATAAGGTACTGGTCATGCCTGCCCGAAAAGCTCCCCCGGTTCAGCAAACTAAACAAACCAAATAAAACTTTACTGAAACATTTATATTACAAGTGTTACAATATTGTCACACATGTTACAAAATTATAACAAATGGAAAGTACTTAAAGTCTTTTTTGAAAATCCAATGCCGAAAGATGCAGGATTTCAACTGAGGGAAATTGGCAGGATAACATCTCTTGCTACGACATCTGTCAAGCTTTATTTAAACGAACTGATTGAAGAAGGATTGGTTGTAAGTAAAAAACACAGGATATTTGAATACCCGGTTTATTGGGCCAATATGGATAGCACAGAGTTCAAATTGCTCAAAAAAATAGATACAATAATAACTATTAAAGAATCGGGCTTGATAGAATATCTTGAAAACCAATGCATGCCAGATGTAATAATTTTGTTCGGCTCAGCATCAAAAGGAGAAGATACGATCGAAAGTGATATTGATTTGTTCCTGCTCTGTAAAGAAAAAAAACTCGAACTTGCTGATTTTGAGAATAACATAAAGAGAAATATCAGCCTGTTCTTTAGTGAAGATTTTAGTGAACTCAGTAATGAATTGAAAAATAATATCATAAATGGAGTGATCATGAAAGGATATTTAAAGGTGTTCTGATGGAAGACGGCATAATAAAAACAGCTCCCGACAGGGAAAAAGCAAAATCCATCTTGAAAATGGTGGAAACCACATTGGAAATGATCGACACCATAGATTCAAAGAAATTTTCCTCTCATATTGTTAAGGAATATTATGAAGTTGTCCGTGAATTGATTAGTGTGATTTTGCTTCTTGATGGATATAAAACACATGGGGAAGGCGCACATAAGAAGTTGATAGATTACATGGAGAAAAATTATGGGGATTTCAAAGGGCATGAGATATCCCTCATCGATGACCTCAGGGTCGTAAGGAACAAGATCGCATATAATGGTTTTTTCGTAACAGATGATTATCTTGAACGAAAAAAGAAAGATATTCTGATGATAATAGATAAACTACGAATAATTATATATAAGAAATTATGATTTGAGTGAATTCTTTATTCATCTGTAGCGGCTGGATAATTTTATCTGGATTATTGCTCAGAGTAGAAAGTTTGAGTTCTTTTTCTCTGTCTTTAAAAGTTTGTATAAGCTCAATTATACTAACAGAAATTATACTATCTGAAAGCTTATCATTTTAAAAATATGTACAAAAGATAAATTAAAAACTAATTCCGGATAAGGCTACCCGCAAACAGCCCTATCCGGCTCCTATCCATACCTTCATCACGAATTCAGTGCCCGTCATTCGGGTAATCGGGATGGTCCCGAAGAACAGGCATCCTGTTAACGATCCATCGGTAAACCAGTACCTGTATTATGACAACTGATATAACTACCAGCACTTCCTTCCAGTAGAAGGGTTCCCCGCGGGGAAGCTGATAATTGAATGTCAGCAATGTCAGGTTGAACCTGTTAAGGATAATTCCGATCATCGTCACCACACCTGTTACCTGGATAAGTTTAACGTTCTTCTTCATTACCCCGTAATAATACAGGAATGGAACTAATGCAAGGATCATTATCTCAACCATGAACCAGTGACCCGTTGGCGTATCGAGGTATTTCCATGCTCCTTCATGTGTAATGCTTATCAATCTCATTCCCAGGTATGTAAACATGACAAGCGAAGAGGCTTTCCCAAGACCGATCGTAACATCATCGATACTTCCAAGATATTCTGCCGATGCCCTGTTTCTGAAGTATATCGTAGTTAGTTTACTAACAACTATCATCAGGGCCATCGCAGCTCCTATGGCCGAGATAAGGGCAAGCCACGGCAGGTATGATGTATACCAGAGCGGATGCACCTTACCAGGCGCAAGAAGGAACATTGCAGACAGCGCCGACTGGTGCAGCGTAGAGAGCATTACTCCGAATATTGTCAGGCCCAGTGTCATGCTCACAGCTATCTTTTGCAGATAGCCCTGGTTTAGCCATGCCAGGACTGACGGACAGAATTCAAAGAATTGCACCGAGAGGTACAGGGCTACATGCCAGGCCACAAGGAACATTACTGATGCTGTCCCGAATGATATGGCCATAGGATAATATATTCTCCATGGGCGGCCAAGGTCTATCATCAGGAATATTACTGCAAACAGATATCCCAGGAAACCCAGCAGGATCGCATTCTTGACAATAGGCTGGTATCTCTTAACCCCGAAAATATAAACTCCCGTCCCTATGACAAATCCTGATGCTGAGAATGGAACTCCACTGAATAATCCCCATGTCAGGAATAGTCCCCATGGCTGCTCATTCGAAGCTTCAGTTACCTGATCAAGTCCGAATATGAACCGCATTGCTATCAGGAACAGGCCCGCAAAGACAATGAGACCCGCACCAATGTTAAGAGGAGTGATGAGCGTCTTCATGTATTCTTTGAACGATAGTCCCAAAAATATCTTCTCCCTGAACCAGTTAGAAATTATTTCCGCACCTGTCAGTTCATTTTTGGGATATACATGTCTTTCCACAGTTTCGTTTCCAAATTCATTCATGTTTTATATCCTCCTCAGTTTTTTTCTCATTTTCAGTCTCATTCTTATTCTCGTGTCCTTCATTCGGTTTTTTATGTGTCGCCATATAGAAACCTCCAAGCAGCGCAGGCCATGTGACGAGCGTTAGATTTACCATACCCAGGAAATCCTTTGTCAGTTTCGGAAATGATGTTACTCCGATATTTCCAGGGAACCCCATTTTCTCAAACGGCAGTTTTGAAACATATAACCACCCGGTTCCCCCGGCTTCGGTTTCACCATACACATGGTCGATATACTTATCCGGCTCACCCCATATCCTCTGCTTTGCCATTTTTATCAGGTCATTTCTTTTTCCGAACTGTATGGCTTCAACAGGGCATGCTTCAGCGCAGGCGGGAATGAGACCATCTTTTATCCTCTGGCTGCACATGAAACATTTCTGGATCTTCGGTTCAAAGGCGCTTGAATATTCAAAGGCCGGGACATAGAATGGACATGCTGTGATGCAATAACGGCATCCGATACACAGCTTTTCATTCCATACTACCGGTCCTTCTTTTGATTTTGTCAATGCAGCTACGGGGCAGGCAGTAACACATGCCGGCTCATCGCAATGCATACACTGGACCTTGCGATATACCGGTTTTCCGTCTTCACCCTCGAACCTGTTGACAACCGTATATGACTGCACATCTGCGACGTAAGGTTTCCTCTTTTCTTCGAAAACAGAAGTATCTTCAAACGATGTTTTCGGAGCTGGAAGATTATTAGCCTTGTTACATGCAGCTTCACAGCGGCGGCATCCGATGCACCTTGTTGTATCAGTCAGCATACCCAGGCGGTCTGGATTTCCTTCAAAATCCTGTGCGCCAAGAACGCTTTCGCTGCCAAGAATGCTTGCTGCGACAACCGCTCCACCTATTTTGAGTAAGTTTCTCCTGTTTATCATAATTTATCCTCCAATTGGTTTGTGACAACCCTGGCATGTATTGCCAGCTCTTCCTGCATGATCTTCGGGCACTAACGCCGCTCCTGCAACTCCTGTTGAATGGCATTTAAGACAGCTATCGTGATAAACGATCTTTGACTCCACGCCCCCATTTGGTATCCCTTTCGGATGGCACCTGTTGCATGTATCCCATGTAAGCTGGTGCGGTCGGGCTGGAGCTGAGACTATAGCTGATGTTTTTAATTCTCCTGTGTGACATTTGAGGCAGCTGTCAGGTCCATTGAAATCTCCAGGATGGCAGGACCTGCACCGCTCGTGATAAGCGGCCTTCAGACCCGGTTTGGTCGAATTATGCGGATTGGCCGGACTGTTATGACAATCCTTACAGGCATGGATCTCATCCCCGCTGTTATGATGGCATGTAACACAACTGACCTTTTCACTCATGATCTTATGAAACTCAGTCGCAGGCCCGTATTTGATTGAAAGATACTCGGATTTATTTACTGTTGGCCATCCATTATTCGAAGCAAGTCTTACCTGCCCGATATCCGGTTGTATGGTTGCGTTTGAAATATTCGGGGCTGCACTATCAGAAGTATCTGAAGATGTAAGTACGATTGCCCCACCCCCAAAGACCAGTGCAAGGGGAATAACGAAAGATACTATTGTTGACCTTTTCATCTTATCCCTGGAGTTTACCAGTATCCACAGGGCGATAAACCCGAAGCAAAACGCTATTACAATCAGGTATTCAACCCCTTTGACAAACGTCATGAATTCAAGTAATGTATTCATTTTAACACCTATTTTTATTTAGTTCAATTTTTTGTATTGTTTCTTCTGCGATCCCAATTTTATCCAAAATTCCTGATTTTATGGCGCTCGTATTAACACCTCACAACAATTGTCCCCGTGTGACAATAATTTCTTAATATCAAGCTCGGCCCTGTTCCCAAAAGCGTGGTTCACTGCCCCCTTAAAAGTTTCCCTTATCGTATGGCAGATATATTTATCAACTGAATTGCCTTCAGCTACAATATTGCATTTCTTGATTGTATATAGTAGATTTTTCCCATCCGGTTTCCATTCGCTTTCCCTGTGAAGCTTAGAATCAATTATTTCAAGAGCTTTCTGGAAATTCTGGAATTCCCAGCTTTTTATATTGTTCTCTTTTTCGTACTCCTGCATCAGGGATATCCCTATCCTTCTCCCCAGGGCTGTCAGAGACACAGGTATATCAGGAATGTTCTTTAGCCCTTTTAAGAAAGCCATGAACATTATCAGGTCCTGGTCCACCCTGCTGTTACTGATCTTGAGGTTGCTTACTATCTCGTTTATCCTGATCCCCACATCCGGCCTGTGTGTCAACACGACCATATTGGCAGTTGACTTGGCATCATAGAGGTGGCCGTTCGCTTCCAGAAGTGAGACTATGCTTGTTTTCAGTTTGTCTATTACCTCTTTGTTCCTGTAATTATGGAACAATATGAGGTTCTCCCGGTCAATCTCTACCCTGTCCACAACTCTTGAAGTTTCATATACTTCCTTGATCAGGGACAGCATTTCACGAAGAGGAATTTCCTGGATAGGTTTCTTGGCAAGCGTTTCTATTGTTATCTCGCCCATCGGAACTTTACCTGAAAGCAGGTCCTCAAAGTAATTCCTGTGAACAGTTACCATATTGTAATTGCTCAGGAGATGTCCGTTGATTATTGATTTCCAAAAATCCTGGCGGCTTTTGATGGCCTGGATAACTTCATTCAAACCTCCAAAAGAGGTAATTAGGCTATCATATCCTTCCTTCTTGTTTGATTTTGATAGTTCAACTCTTATACCTCCATCGAGATTAAAAACCGAAGTTATCTCAAGCGGAGCATGCTCAGGTGAGTTTTTCACAAGATACTGGGCAAGCATCCTCGCAACGAATCTTATTTTCTGGGGCGAGCCTTTGACCTCTATCAATACTTCTGATGCAGATGCATCACTATCGCATTTCAGGGAAAGGTCAACATCCCACTCCAGTTCGCTGAATTTGTGCTTGAGATAGTCTTCAAGTTTTCCCATCGAATTTATCAGCATGGGACCTATCAGATCATCCAGTACATTGTCCGGGACAAGCAAACCGTCGATTTCATTGAGCATCCATTTGAACAACGTATTGTCAATTGTGGAAATATTCTCAAGTTCACTGTTTTTTCCAGCCCGGTCTATTATCTCTCTTATTGCGGCGCTGAAATTCCCTTTATGTTTTTCAACATAAGGTTCCATCTTCTGTATGCAATCATTGTCAAGAGAGATATGTCTTGTAACGATCATAATTACCCCACTTCCTTCTCTGGCGATCTTCATTTACACTTTCCCGAATTGCTCATAGAGAAGTTCTTTTTCCCGTTTCAGTTCTGCTTCCCTTCGTGCAAGCGCTTTCATGGCATCATTTGCTCTTACTGAGACCGTGATCCTGTTCTTACTGTCTTTCATATATCCCCGCAGCCCAGCTGCCAGGAAAACAGCCGCTGCGATCGGTAAAAGAATGACCCATCCTGTAAGGAAAGCTATAAAACTTTCAGATGGCAGGAAATAGACAGTTCCCACTACGATCCCGGCTGCAACATACCTTTTCCAATTATTCATATGCTTCACCCAACTATGATTATCCAATGCCAATGTTAAAAGAATATTTGACAGGAAGATAGCATGGAAAGCCATGAATATACATAGTTTGACATAAAAGAGACATGATATGCCATTGAATGGCCTGGAAAATACAGGGTATGGCAAATGACAGGATTATTTTGAAAATAAGGTCAAGACATCCTTATGATCACCTCGCAGAAATTATCTCCATGTGTCAGTAAATGTTTCGCGCACATCTGGGCTTTGTTCCCAAAAGCGTAACTCAATGCCCCCTTAAATGTCTCCCTTACAGTATGACAAACGTAAGTATCAAATTCATTCCCATTTCCTGCAATATTACATTTCCTGATAGTATAGAGCAGATCCTTTCCTTCTGATTTCCATTCACTTTCCCTGTGGAGTCTTGCATCTATACTCTGTAATGCCTGCTGGAAGTTATCCAGTGTCCATGTCTTGATATTATTCTCCTGTTCATACCCCTGCATTAAGGATTTACCTGTCCTTCTACCCAGGGATGTCAGGGATATGGGAATATCAGGAATGTCCTTTAATCCTTTTAAGAATCCAAGAAATACCAGAAGCTCCTGGTCAAGCCTGGTATTGCTGTTTTTCAAAGTCTTAACGATCTCATTTATTTTTATGCCAACATCAGACCTGTGGGTCAGTATTACGATGTTGGCCGTTGCCCTGGCATCAAACATATGGCCATTTGCTTCCAGGAGCGCATGAGCGCTTTTTCTTAGTTTTTCAATAGCTGCCCTGTCCCTGTAACTATGGAATAAAACAAGTGTATCTTTATCGATCTCCACACTGTTAACTATCCTTGATGTTTCAAAGACATCTTTCATAAGATTAAGCATTTCCGTAAGGGGGATTTCCCGGATGGGTTTTTTTGCAAGATTTTCTATTGTAACCTCCCATGCCGGTATTTTACCTTCAAGCAGGTCCTCAAAATAATTCCTGTGGACAGTGACCATATTATAATTACTTGCAAGATGCCTGTTGAACAGGGATTTCCAGAACGCTGGGCGAGTCTTTATAGTCCTGACAAGCTCGTCTGTCTTTCCAAAAAAAGTCTCAAGGCTTTGCAGCGCATCTTTATTATTTGAACCTGATAATTCAACTTTTATACCTTCATTAGTATTAACGACCGACATGATTTCAAGAGGTATAATTTTAAGTGAGTTTTTGACAAGATACTGGGTAATTAAGCTTGTAATGAATTTTATTTTTTGATTGTCGCCTTTTATCTCCATCAATACTTCACCGGGGGAAATATCATTATCAGATCTTAATGTGATGCAAATTCCCCACTTAAGTTCTCCGAATCTTCGATTAAGATAACTTTCCAGTTTGTCCATCGAATTCATCATTATCGGATCTACGAATTCATTGAGTATATCAGAAGGAAGGAGCTTTTCATCTATTTCCCTGAGTATCCAGTTAAATAAGGAATGATCTATTGCAGATGAATTGATCCTGGTATCATACTTTCCAGCCTGACAAATCATATCCCTTAATGCTGCGCCAAAATTCCCGTTATGTTTATCAGCATAGGGTTTTAATTTCTCAATATATTCATCTTCAAGTGAGATATGGCGTGTAATATTCATTTTTTTCACTCCTTTATTAAACCTATAAAATGACAATCCTAAAAGAGTATTTGAGAAGGTATCCGGGTTTTGTGTCCATTGGAGGTTTTTCATGACATAAAATGACAATAAAAAAGAAAAAATCGTTTTTGGAACATCTATAACATGCTATACCACATGCATGACATACATCTTAACCGCTTCCATAAGCACGCTATACGATATCCACACCATCCAGATGCAAATTGCAAGGAAGATAATCGTGAACGCAAGTTTCGCAAATCCCACGATCAATATATTTTTGTGTTTCTTGTGTTCCATATTTTCCGGATTTGCAATTTTTTGGCTTTTCATGGCTTCTTCATATTCCAGGGGATGCTCATGGCGCATTTCTTCTTCCGGAATATCCCCTGTCAGCCATGAAAGATTTGGGAATTTCCCGAAATGCTCATCATAGATATGGCCTATGAATACTGCAATGGATGCAAGTACAGCCTCCCATGTATGGAACAGGTTCGCTATCTGGACAAGTCCCAGGGGGAAATATTTCATGGCTTCAAA
The DNA here is from genome assembly GCA_902384525.1 of uncultured archaeon. Lineage (GTDB taxonomy): Archaea > Halobacteriota > Methanosarcinia > Methanosarcinales > Methanoperedenaceae > Methanoperedens. The sequence goes on along the minus strand of CABMCA010000123.1, from coordinate 7,197 downwards.
CGGCTGATACATTAATAACCCAGTAAAACCCATTATCACTGCCCCGAATCCTGCCCCGAAATACTCAAATTTCTGTTTCCAGGTATATCTCCCGAATTTTGGATGCTCATCCGAATATCTCAGGTAATACATTATCTGCTGCTTGAAGTCTTCGAGGTCTTTTAGATTGAACAGTATATCATAGCGGGGTTTCTCAAGAATATGGTAAACAACATGATATATACTCACTCCTATCATTACAAGGCCGGAAAAATGATGGATAAACGTCCTGTTATCGAATCCCCCTACTGATTCTATCATCCATCTTGACCACCATTCTTCAGGGAACTTGAGAGGAAAACCCGTATACGCAAGCAGAATAAAAGAGGTAAAAAATATTATATGCTGTATGCGCTGGTTCAGGGTAAACCTCTTGAATTTTAATTCTACCATGATCAATGCCTCCTTCTTATTTCAAAATTTGATGTAATTCCAAGGAAAATAAGCCCTATTGTAAAGGTAAGTTCAAAAAGGATCATAAGTATATAGAAATACGTTACAAGTCTTTTTGCATCAAGGGAAAGCAGATAAACAGACTGTTCTTCATGGACCTTACCTCCGGTGACAAAGACATTATTTGCACCCGGATGACACCCACTTTTTCCGCAAGTGGATGGCAGATTCGCGGGATTTATTGCTGATTTCGGATCACTTGACTGCCTTGTATCATGGTTTTCATGACAATCCGAACAGCTTGCAAGTAACCTTCCGCCGCCTACATAAGACTTATAATGGAAAGATTTTTTGTAAGTGTCAAACCTGTCTGTCCTGATGCCATAATATAAAGCTTGCATTTTGGTCTGGTTTTCATGGCATTTTGCGCATGTTTCCGGTATATTTGCCGAATATGTCGAAGAATTGGGGTTTTTCGATGAAAGGATATTATGGATGCCGTGGCAATCGGTACATGACGCTGATGTTCTTCCTTCCTTGAGTCTTTGCCAGTGAATGCTGTCTTCATATACCCGGGTTTCATTCTCATGACATTTTGAACAAAAGTTCGTGACATTTACAGGTGAGGGTATTCCTGTAAAATTCGTATGCATCACATTTATGGAAACAACACTCCCGCTGATATTTATGTCTCCGCCATGACAGTCAGCACACGTATTTTTATTGAAATGTATGCTTGCCCGGAATTCATTCACCTGTGCCGGATGGCAATGATAACAGGAAATATCCGCATTCTCATCCTGCGCAGATGCCCCGGTCAAAAAGAAAACGCTGATCAATGCCAGAACTATTATCCTGCTCATCCGATTTTTTACTATGTTGAAATCTGGTTTTATTGAATTCGTACTACCACCTCGCAAAAATTATCACCCTGGGATAATAATTTTTGAATATCTAATACTGCTTTATTACTGAAAGCATAGTTCATTGCTCCTTTAAACGTCTCCCTTATAGTGTGGCAAATGCATTTATTGGGATCATTCTGGGCAATGCCGCATTTCCTGACAGTATAACGCAGGTTTTTCCCATCCGCTTTCCATTCGCTTTCCCTGTGAAGCTTTGAGTCAATAATTTCAAAAGCGTTTTTGAATTTTTCCAGGTCCCATTCCTTGATGCCATTTTCCAATTCATATTCCTGCATTATGGATTTACCAAGTCTTCTTCCCAGGACAGAAAGAGATAAAGGAATATCGGGAATGTCCTTCAGGCCGTTCAGGAAAGTAATGAACATCAATAATTCCTGGTCAACTTTATTGCTGCTCGTTTTCAAATTGCCTATTAATTCATTGATCTTTAAACCGATATAGGGCCTGTGTGTCAGCACGATCATATTTGCTGTTGATTTCCCATCGTACAGATGGCCGTTTGATTCCAGCAGTGTCAAAATGATCTTTTTTAATTTATCCACTGCTTCTTTTGTCCTGTAATTATGGAAAATGACCAGTTTATCGTTTTCGATTTCCACCCTGTCAACAATCCTTGAGTTCTCATAAACCTCCTTTAAGAGCCAGAGCAGATCTTTAAGAGGTATTTCCCGGATCGGTCTTTTTGCAAGAAATTCTATCGTCACTTCCTCCCCTGGTATATTATTAGTAAGTATGTCTTCAAAAGAATTTCTGTGGATTGTGACCATATTGTAATTGCTGAGGTGATGAACTTTGATAATCGGGACCCAGAAATCAGGACGGCCCTTTACAGTTCCCAAAATTCCGTTCAATCCTCCGAAAAAAGTGATTAAACTATCTTCTGCCTCTGTTTTATCTGACATTGATAACTCAATTTTTATGCACTCATTGAAATTGACGACTGACCTTATTGCCAGTGGTGAGCAAGTGAGTGAATTTTTCACGAGGAACTGTGATACTAATCCCGCAATAAATTTGATTTTACGTGGTGTGCCTTTTATTGTCAAAAGGATCTCGGTTGGAAAATTATCGTTATCGCATTTCAAACAAAGGTTTACTCCCCACTCAAGTCCTGTTAATCTCCGGTTTATATGTTCTTCAAGTTTTCCCATGGAATTTATCAACATCGGGTTGATCAATTTATCAAGAACGTCCCCGGGAACCAGTATGTCATCGATCTCCTGTAACATCCAGTTAAACAAAGAAGAATCTATTGCCGATGAATTGAAAGCCTGATTGTATTTTCCAGCCTGACAGATCATATCCCTTAACGCAGCTCCCATATTCCCGTTATGTTTATCTATATATGGCTCCATTTTTTTCAGATGTTCATCGTCAATGGATATGTGTCTTGAAAAGTTCATGATCCTCTTAAAATGTTAAAGAGATCCTGCATGAAATTTCACACAGGATCTTTTCCCCCTTTCTCCTGCCTCATTTCTATGTTTGGTCATATTGTTCTCAGGCGCTTGCTACTGATTGCATCATGTACACAAAGATAGATGCTGGTATCAGGAACAATCCTCCTGCAAAGGCAGCAAGGAATGTTTCTGCCGGGAGATAATACGCTGCTGTCATAAAAGCTGCCGCAGCTATTGCAGCTATTATAGATTTGGTTTTAGTTTGCATATTTCATAACACCTCAATACAATCTATATATTGACATTATTAAATAATCACTTGATAATAAAATGTTAGGAAAAGAGTGTACGCCGTCATATCCGATTTTTCGTGGAATGAAAAATGCATGAATTCTAAATATTGGTTTAACAAAACCATTAATTTTTAAATTTGGCTTATTGAAGCCATTATGAGAACTATAGTTGATTTTTTTATATGTGGATTATAGTTGATTTTTTCATGATTTCATGAGGTTTTAATGGCCATATCCTTCATACCCATGTTCATTAAACACAATAATCATGATACGCATAAAAATTGGACTGACACTATTCGTAATGATAATGATAACTGGGCAGGCAATGGCTGCCGATGTAAAAATATTTCCTTCAAGTTACCCCGCGAACCAGGGAGAAACTTTTAATTTGAATGTAACAATAGACCCGTGGGGAGCAGCAATTGCAGGTGCGCAGTTAAATATCGAGTTTGATCAAACAAAGATCAGAATAAATAATATTGTTGAAGGGAACTTATTCAAACAGAATGGAGCAAGCACTTTCTTTTCAAATGGCATTATAAATAATTCAACAGGTAGTGTGATAAATTTGTTTGGTGTAGTAATTGGCAGGACGAATGTATCAAATCCTGGCACTTTCATCATTATTAATGCTACAGCCGTTGGTTCATCAGGTACATCCCGAATAAATCTTTCAAATGTTAAGATCAGCAATTCTGATGCCCAGCCTGTTCCTTTTGTAGTATATAATGGAAGTATGACCATTAACAACCCGCCAGTACTTTCGAAGATCGGTGATAAGAAGATTTTTGAAGGCCAGGCACTTACTTTCACTTTGTCCGCAACTGATAATGATTCAGGTACTCTTACATACTCAGCTTCAAACCTGCCGACTGGTGCAACTTTTAATCCTGCCACAAAAACTTTCAGCTGGACACCTGATTTCACACGATCCGGCATTTATCAGAATGTACATTTCGAAGTTTCAGATGGAACATTGAGGGATTTTGAGAATATCGCAATAACTGTGAATAAGCGTTTGAATATGATTGTAACACCTTCAAGCAGAATCGTAAATCCAGGGCAGACTTTGCGCCTTAACATATCAATTGACCCTATGGGTAATCCTATCTCAGGCGCACAGATTTCTCTTATTTATGACAGATCGATCCTTAGAGTGAATAGCGTCACAGAGGGAACTCTCTTCAAACAGAATGGAGCAAATACGATCTTTAACGGCGGTGTAATAGATAATACATCAGGAAAAGTAAACAATATTTATGGATCCATCCTCGGTCCTTATAATGTTACAACTGTGGGGACGTTCATTGTTATTGACTTCACAGCAATTGGTTCATCAGGGAAATCCATTGTTAATATTTCAGACATAATGATAAGCGACCAGGCCGGATATCCGGTGGCGTTCAATCTGACCAATGGAAGCGTATTAATAAACAGTCCACCAGTGCTCAATACAATTGGAAATAGAACCGTTGATGAAGGCCAGGCTCTTACTTTCACTTTATCAGCGGCTGATGCAAATGGAGATGCGCTTACATATTCAGCAACAAATCTTCCTTCTGGCGCTGTGTTTGTCCCTGCAAACAGGACGTTCTTGTGGACACCAGGCTTCACACAATCGGGCAATTATTCGAATATTCGTTTTGAAGTATCTGATGGCAGTATGACAGATTTTGAAAATATGACGATAACTGTAAATAACATCAACAGGCCACCCACATTTACTTCTTTCCCGTACAACGACTCAACATTTAATGAAACACAGAGTATTCCAATCAGCATTATAGCAAAAGATCCTGATAACGACACGCTTAGCTACACAATTAAATTGGATGGTAAACTGGTGAGTACAATAGCAAGTTATTCCTGGAGAACTAACTATTCCAGTTCAGGCAACCACAATATAGAAATATCAGTAAGCGATGGGACAGTATCTGTTACAAGAACAACAATCGTTTACATAAATAATGTATATCCAAGATACGATGTTAATAAAAACGGAGTAGTTGATATTGGAGACCTGACAATAATCGGGCAGCATTTCACTGAAAAGGTCAATGCACCATATCCGGAATATGATGTTAACATGGATGGGCTTATTGATATCTCAGATATTACAATTACTGCCCAGCACTTTGGAGAAAATACATGAGACCGATCGGCCTTAAATATATTTTATTTTTTTTAATTTTCTTAGTTGCCATTACCGAAAGTCCAAATGCTATTGCTGCGACTGTTTATCTGGACCAGCTTCCGTCCAATATTTCTACCGGCCAGACCTTTGATATTGGGGTAAAAGTTGATCCGCAAGGTATAGCGATCGCAGGTGCACAGATGGATATCTCATATGATAAATCCGTACTTAAGATAAACAGTATTACGGAAGGAGATCTCTTCAAACAGTACGGGACAACTACAATTTTCAATGGCGGTGTAATAGATAATTCACTTGGCAGGGCAGTAAATATCTATGGTTCGATCATAGGACAAAAAAATGGACAGAATTCCGGAACCTTTATTATTATCAATTTTACTGCTCTTAATTCTATAAATGATCCACGGATCAACCTTGAAAATGTCCGGGTCGTTGACCCTAATGGAAATCAAGTTTATCCGACTCCTGCTTCGACACCTGGCCAGCAAGAGAAAGAACCAGGTGGTTCCGCTTCTGGTTCTGGTGCATGGGTAGGTAGTCCGGTTAGTTCGGGTGAAAACCATACAAACATCGAATTCATAGAAAAATATGACCTTTATATTTACAGGAATGTCACAACTTCCTACAGGTTCAAGGAACAAAAAAATCCAATAATTTTTGTAAATATTACAGGTAATACAAATTCAGTTGAAATAACCACTTCTGTAGAAGTACTAAAAAGTACTTCAACCCTTGTAAAATCCAGTGCTCCTGGATTGGTCTATAAAAATGTAAATATCTGGGCAGGGAATTTTGGGTATGCGACACCAGATAATATAAAACATGCCGAAGTAATATTCAGGGTGCCTATTGCATGGATGGAAGCAAACAATATCAATCCGGACTCGATTGAATTGATGCGATATGATGATGGATGGCAATCTTTGCCCACAAGAATGATAGAAACGCATGATAGTAATATCCTGTATGAATCCAGTACCATTGGTTTCTCATTTTTTGCAATAAACGGAAAAAAATCAACCGGGGAAATGAATAATTATCCCGAAACCACAACAATTGAACCAGAAGATCGTGCCAATTTAAACAATTATCTACTGGTTGTTGTCTTCGCAAGTATTGTAATAAGTTCAATCCTGATTTATAAAATAAGAATGCCTAGAAAGAAATAATTTCGCCAGTATGGCAAAAGGAACAGTGGGGGACAGGATTTCTATCATTTTTACAAAAACAGGAATATATGATTTTTTTAAAGCAATTAAATCGACAATAAGTGAAGTCCTGATCGTCAATTGCGCCCATGCATTCATGTTTTGACCACAAAAGATTTAAAAGGGTACTGACTATAATCGGATGTAATCCATGATGGGATTAAATAGAGGGTGATGAAATCGCCTTTTATGGCGGCCATTAAACCGGCTGTCCTGACATCGGCGGTTTAGCGATGGCGGCTGAATCAAAGTTCGGCCTTTGATAACTATCACTCCTTGCCGTTAGATCGGCATATCTCGAAGGAGAACAAAATAATAAAACCATATAAGATATGGAGGTAAAGAAATAATGACGAAAAAAATATTAACAGTTGCATTGGCAGTATTAATGTTATTAACAATGACATTTGCTGCAAGTGCACAAGTAGACGTGACAAAACTTAATGTCCGAGGGACTGTAGCAGACGCAAATATATCTACTAGCAGTCTTACATGGAATTATCAGAACTTTGCAGGATTCTTCTATGATCTGAAGAACAATATTTCAACAGAGCAATTAACTATAAACCAGAATATAACTAATGCTGATCTTACCAACCTTAATAGAACCAGGACAATTCCTGAAAGAGCATTGATATACACCACAAATCCAAAGCCACTCCAGTTCAAGATGAATGAGAAAGAAAATGTAACTGTAAATGGCGCTCCAACTTACCAGGTTGTGGGTTGGCAGGCAGAGAAATGGGTAGCTGTACATAATGTTGGCAATAAGTTAGCCAA
>CABMCA010000122.1 GCA_902384525.1 uncultured archaeon | reverse complement strand
GACGGCGGAAATTTTTGGCAAACTTCAGCTTGGAACATTCATTCCCAACTGAATAAAGATTTTGTTAGACCCACAGTTTACTTAGCGCTGCTATTTGATTTTGATGATTTCTTATAAACTCCGGTTATATGGGGAGATATGTTTTCATGCAGAACTTTACTTCTCAATATTCTCATTTGAGTGAGAGTTAGTTCAGTAAATTTATCGATATAAATATTTTCTTCAATAACTTAATTGAAATTAACTGGAGAAGTTGGTTTTATAATATTTCTCCTAATATCTTATCTAATTTCTTTTCTTGAACTAATTTTCTTAGTTTATTATAATATTTAGGGTTACAGAAAATATATGCTTGTTGATTATTGCTAAGATATTGATTTAAAGGATTAATTTCATCTGGATAATCTTCAAAACTTTCTTTTCGTGTGTTCCATAATTGAAAATCTTCAATTTCAAAAATTTCATGATCTCTCCTAATCGGAGTTTTTTCAAGAATAATATCAAACGGCTCTATGTCAGGGATTTCACTTTCTTTCAAATGAGCTGCTAATTTATCGCTTATATCGACAATTTCTTTATAGTTTTTATTAATAAAATCTCTGAAGAATCTTTTTGTATCATTCGGTTCTTTTGAAGCATTGTTATTATAAAATATATATGCTGGTTTATATAATAGTCGCCCCTCATCTCTAAACGCAAAAGGAGAAATTAATTTATTTAGTTTATTTTTCTTTTTTGAACGTTCATACAAGGTTGCAATAAATTGGTCATCTGAATACTGAAGATATTTTTCTATTTTGCTAATATCGTCATTTTCTTCTTTGACATATTCATAGAAAAATCGTTTGAACATTGCCTCGCTAGACCTTACAGTCTTATGCCAATAAACCTCTTGGTACATTATGTTTCTACATGATAAAATAGACAATAAAGAGGAGCGTCCTTTTGTTGTCAGACATATTTTTTTTGTACTTGAATTAACGTAAAGAGAATCTAGTAATCTTTCAAGATCGATTCCTTTTCCATAATTTATTCCACAGTGAACACTATCTCGCATTAGATAATCTAATTTATCCACATCTATTACGGATGATAAAAACGAATTAATCAATACTTCTCCATTACAGATATGTTTTCCAGCTATAATATCTGAAAGTTCATCAACATTAATATCCCATTCTTGTTCCAGCAAATTATTAATTTTTCCATTTGATAATATTTTTCTTGCTCTTTCTTCATGTTTTGGTAATTTTAAACCCCTTGGAAAATCGTCAATTTCTTCAATCCAATGTGAGTAGGGATAATGACCAATATCATGCAACAAGGCAGAAAGAGCTATAAGCTTAATTGATTTATCCAACGGGTCACATAATTCTTTAAAAGTGGGAAAACTAAGTAATTTTTCCAAATATTTTAATGCTAAAGAGTATGTGCCCAGAGAATGCTCAAAGCGTGTATTATTTGCTCCGGGGAAAACAAACATGGTAGGACCTAACTGCCGAACCCCTCTTAATCGTTGAAATTCAGGCGTATCTATTAACGATCGTATTTCTTTTGACAATAGTAATGAACCCGAAACAGGTATTCTTAATTTTGAATCGAACCTACCAAATCGATTCGGAGCTAAATATTCATTTAATTTAAGTTCAAATTTCCATCCGGTTGCAGTTAAGAAATAATGCTTTATCGCATTATTGAATTCCAGCATGTCACCAAATCTTTGAGATAGGGGACCATATCCTTTTTCAATAACAGATTCGATTCCTTGATATCTACTACTATCGTATTCATTTTTAAGTTTAGGCAATATTTTCATTAAAATGCGTGAAAATTGTCCCATATCATTTTTCTTATAATCCTCCGCAACAATCGATTCAGTATCCAAATATTCTTTTCGGGGGATTGATTCTTTATCTTGAGTTGAATCAATATGACGGGCAAAACCAAAATCGACAATAACAAATGTTGAGTCATCATTGCAAAAAAGAATGTTCTTAGGTTTTATATCTTTATGTGTAATACCCTTAGATTGATAGTAATACATTGCATCGGCTATCTGAGATATAAGATCTTCAAACAATTTTAAACTTTTATACGGTGGAATCTCTTGATTATTTGAACTGTCAGATTTATCTTTTAGTTCAGGAAATATTGAAGATATATCTCCGCTTCCAATATAATCCATGATGTAATAATATAATACTTCCGCACTACCATGTTTATCAAAATTTTCAAACCCTTCTTTTACGTCCCATTTTCCTTCTTTATCACTCCATTTTGCAGTTCCTCCGGTGTATATTTTCACGATGTTTTTGTGATTCAAAGTGGCCAAGATATTAATCTCTTCGATAAATCTATTAATTCCATCTTTCAATATTTCCGGATCTTTATCGGTCGGTCGATATATTTTTAGAGCAAATCTTTTGTCAATGTTATTTTTGATTTTTAATACAATTCCTTGTTGACCACTGCCCAACTTTCCTTCAATATAATATTGATTAAATTTTCGTAAATTATTCTTAGTATCTTCTTCTTTTATTGTATTTTTTATTTTTTCAATAATATCCATTTTTACCACCATTTCAAATTAATATTAAGTTATTGTAATATTTTTAAAACATATATAGTAACCTGAACAGTTTAGATTTTCCCCCCTACAACTTAAAATCAACAGCTGTAGTTTCCTTTAGTAAATCCTTGAACCCCATCATTTCTAGTGTTTTTTCAGAAATTCCCGTTAAATTCAGGTGCCAT
>CABMCA010000121.1 GCA_902384525.1 uncultured archaeon | reverse complement strand
ATACTGCTTCTCGTAATGGATGCAGCACAATTACCAAATAGTTCAGAAGGAGAAAGAATAATAGTTGAGACCGCCCAGCGAGTTAGTGTAGATACTGTCAGGCATTGGGATGGAGACGGAATAATGGACGCGAAAACGCGTGTATATTTATGTTATTCTGGAGTTCAATTTAGAATCATTTGAACATTTTATCTAGATACACCAACCGAAGAACAAAACGGAAACAGTCGGTTGCATTTAAAATTTGGCAGCGACCTCTCCAACTTTTATCCGAATAGAGGACTAAAAGTTTACAAGCCAAATGGCAAAGCATTGGAACTAATAGTAAATTATACGGACCCGAGTAACAGACAGGAGCATGTCGAAAAATATGGAACAACCGAAAATGTGAAACTTGGGTTTATCAGGTATGCATCAACCAACAGGAAATTCCAAGAGATTGATGATGTTCCTGTTTATATCTACCCAGCTGACCTGCTCTCTCAAAAATCTGCCTTATTCGGCATGACAAGAACAGGTAAATCGAATACTACCAAAATCATTGCAAAGTCGGTTTATGAATTGCGCTATCCTACTGAATCAGGGAACAATCAATTAAGAATAGGCCAAATTGTATTCGATCCTAATGGAGAATACGCAAATGAAAATGCACAGGACATAGATGGTAACGATAATCCAAACGCATTAAAGAACATTTGGGAAATACACGAAGGCGCCAACAAAGCAGATGAAGTTGTTACCTACGGGATAACCGAACACCCAAGTGATCCTGACCGGATTTTAATGCTCCTGAATTTCTATACCGATGAAAATCTTCAGATTGGTAAAGAAATCATTGATAGTATTTTTGCTGATGATAATGTCATTTATATGAAGAACTTCCAGCAAGTTGCATTTGAAGCACCTGATCCGGGAGATCGCAGTGCATTGACAAGATATAACCGAAGAGTATTAGCATACAGAGCAGTATTGGCAAGGGCTGGCTTTAATTCTCCAAGCGGCTTGCGCGCAAGCACAACAGGACTATTCAATCAGGATTTGATAAGCGCAATGCAGAATAGTCAAAGTAATAATGCCCCCGAATACCAATCCGCAGCACAGATTTTCTCAAGCCGAAACCCAACTTGGGGACAGCTTGGAAACGCCTTTGAAGCATTGGATAAATTCATCCGAGACCGTCAAAGTGGTTATCAGGCATTTGAAACTGCCTATGTAAATAGACCCAACGGTTCAGGTAACAGGTGGGCAGATGAAGATTTGAAGAAAATCATCGGAATCTTCCAGTACCCTAACGGAACAAGGAAAATTGGAAAGGCAGCAGCTCAACACTGTGAGGACACTGAAGAAGATTATGCAGAGGAGATTTACAACCACTTGGTTGCAGGTAAACTTGTTATCATTGACCAATCCAGTGGTGAGCCTGAATTGAACAAATCCTCTGCAAACAGAATAATGACCAAAATTTTTCGAGAAAATCAAAGACAATTTATTCAGGGAACAACTGATATTCCTGAAATCTTGGTATACATTGAAGAAGCACACAACATTCTCCCTGCCGGAAATAACTTGGATTTAACTGATATTTGGGTCAGAACAGCTAAAGAAGGAGCAAAATACAGAATTGGGATGGTTTATGCCACCCAGGAGGTCAGTAGTATTCAAAAAAATATCTTGCGTAATACTGCAAACTGGTTTATTTCTCATTTAAATAATACGGACGAAACTAAAGAACTCTGCAAGTATTATGATTTTGCCGATTTCGAGCCGTCAATAAGGCGTGCACAAGATAAAGGATTTTTACGAGTTAAGACATTAAGTAATCCATTTGTCATTCCTGTACAGGTGGATAAGTTTAATGTAATTGCCTAATTTGAGTCTATAATATGGGATTTGAAAACGAATTTGCAAGTTATGAACCGCTCCGCAGAATACTGGACAGTCCCAAAGTCAAATTACTACAGAATAGATTGCGAGTACGGAAAAGAGACGAACAGGAAAACGGACAAGAAGAATTTGAAGATAGCCTCATCAATAAGTCGGATATGATGAGCGATTTTATTCCTGATTATGTTGTTGCCATTGATGGAAGTTACCAGCCAGCAAAAGCTGAAAATGGGTTTCCTGGTGCAGAGTTTGGTTACATCACCATTTCTGCTGTTCTGATTATTGAAAAATCAGTCCGGGAATTGGCCAAGCAAGAATTTATTGATCCAAAGAAGTTCAGGGAAACCGAGAAGGCATCTACCATTGACACAGTAATTCCCGGCTTTAATGTCGTAATCGAAGGTGAAAAATCAGCCAAAGCATCAATGCGCAGGGCGTTGTATGAGGAACTTCAAAACACAAGAGCATTTGAAGAAGGCGAAACTTTACTGGAAACTTATGAGCACCTTTTTCGAATCAAACTTGAAAAGGATAGAGAACTTGGAGACAGAAAACCAAGGAGCCCTATTGATGGAGTTGACAAAGAAATGACCTACGATTTTGGTCAATACACCTGCCCCCATAGTGGAGAACCACTGTACTCAACAGATGCAATGCGCTTACACGAACTAATGAATCCAGGCACAAATGGCGAAATGTACGGCCAGATAATGCAGATGTTTGAGAAGCTCTGGCTTATTCACATCTTGAGGTCATTTGAGAAAAAGGATTGGCTAACCCTATTGGACAGAGTAGCCTTTGTACTTGATGGCCCGTTAGCTTGTTTCAGTACTTGGTCTTGGATTAATAAATCTATCATTACAGAACTTGCTCGAATAAATAAACTTCAAAAGAAACAGACGGGGAAAGAACTTTTGATATTCGGCATTGAAAAATCAGGCACTTTCTACAATCATTTTGAGGAAGTTGATACCAAAGCGGATGGCACAACCGATCGCTTTCCGAACCAGTCAGCGTTTCTGCTTTCAGATGGCTACATCAAACGAAATATCATATTTTCTGAAAGCGATAAACCATATGGTCAGGACACCTATTTTGGCAGGAAACTATTTTACAAGACAAAGACAGGATATAGAATTGTCCCTGTGCTTGCCTTTTTCAACGACCATCAGCAGAATTCGGAAACAGCAGGAACAGATCAATACCCAAGATTGGCAGATTTAATGAATGTGCTTGATGAATTGGTTTCCAGCCGCTATCCCAACTCTATTTCACCTTTGGTCTCCGCACATGCAGAAGCAGCTATTCCATTGAATCTTGGCAAACGAATCTTTGATGATATTGCAAGAGAAATTCGAAACAAATCACCACAGACATGATAAACGTTGAGGACATATTAAAAGGATTTAAAACCCCTGAATCTCGATGGGCAAGATTTGGGCCTTATTATGCTATGTTCCCTCTTGACTTTGCCTTTGAAGTGGTTGAAAAGTACTCAAAAGAAGGTGATTATATCATCGACCCGTTTGCAGGTAGATGTTCCAGCATTTATGCAGGTGGTGTTTTGGGTCGCCACAGCCTAGGAATTGAAATCAATCCTGTCGGTTGGCTTTACGGAACTGTCAAACTCCAACCTGCTGATAAAGCAGAAGTAACCGACCGCTTATTAGAAATTTACTCCAAAAGAAACTACTACAATCGAGCAATTGAAAGGACGCCTTTATTCTACCGAATGTGTTACTGTGATGAGGTTTTAAAATTCCTATTTTCAGCACGGAAGCATTTGAACTGGAAAATGAACAGCATTGATGCAACACTAATGTCAATATTGTTAGTCTATCTGCATGGCAAATTAGGTGAAGGACTCTCCAATCAAATGAAGATGACCAAAGCAATGGGCATGAATTACTCGATTAATTGGTGGAAAAAAAACAAATTGACAAAACCACCCGAAATCAACCCTATTGACTTTGTAATAAAGAAATTGGATTGGCGATATAAAAAGGGAATACCAAAAGTATTCGATAGTCAAGTGTTTTTCGGAGATAGTACTACTGAATTAGACAGAATTGTTCAGAAAGCACAGGGGACAGACGTTCGTTTTTCATTACTGTTCACTTCTCCACCCTACTGCTCTGTGACCGACTACTACGCTGACCAGTGGTTACGCCTGTGGTTGCTCGGTGGACCAGAGGTACAGAAATCGATTCAAGAGAAACACAAAGGACGTTTTGTTTCCAAAGAGGACTATTACAATCTCCTTGACACTGTTTTTGGTAATTGTGCCGCTTTAATGGACAAGAATAGTACAATCTACGTTCGGACAGACAGACGTGAATTTACTTTCAACTCAACACTTGAAATCTTGCAGAAACACTTCCCTAAACACAAGACAGAAATCGCTGATAGACCATTTAGAAAGAAAACTCAAACGGAAATACATGGGAATACTTCAAAGGAGACAGGTGAGATTGACATCATAATGATACGTTGACAATCCAGATGCACACATTGACTAGCTGCACAAACCGCTGGCGTCCTCTTGCAGGCAGCAAGCCTGTGCTGTGTCCGTATATGTACATATTCAGCATAGTTTATGATAATACGCTCTCTATATACTGATTTTGACGATTGCGAATTAAAGAACCATTTTTAATAAAAGATTTCAAGAGAGATTCTAATTCAGGAAAAGATTTCGCAATTCGTCCTTTAAGTGCGCCTATAATTAATGGATTATCCATATCGCCCATAAGAGAACGAGAATCAGTCTTCAATCCAAAACATTCTTTGTTATAGGCATATGCAATACCAATTTCTACACATGCTCCTTCATCAGGTACTCTCCCATCCATTACAAAAACAATAATGTCACACTCTTTGATTTTCTCTACATCTTTCTGAAATATCATTTTTATTGCATCGTCTTTTTCAATTCCTTTTTCCATCAATTCAGATAATAAATGGCCGTCTTCTTGAGGCAAGAATGTATTAAATCAAAGATTCTTCAAAAACTCATTCATTCCTCGGTTGAATTCCAATTCAGATTCTGAAAATAATGGCCCAGCTATGTAAACTGTTTTTTTCATGTATATCGCCTCTTAACCCTGTCTGGAATAGTAATTTTATTGAAGACAAATTCAAAATATCTATCTGTCATACCAGCTATATAATCCCTTACTATCTCAGGTGGTGTTGCATTCTTTTTATATTCGGATGATATCCAATCTAAATCTTTCATATCTGGATAGATTAAAGATTTTTTATTTTCCTTTTCCAAATCTGCCATGAAATGCTCAAAAAGAGTGGTATACATGAATCTTATTTTCTCGCTCTCTTTTTTAAGTTTTTGACTCTCATAAATATTATCAATATTAAATTTATAGAATTCTTGAATACTCATGGAAACATCATCAGAAAAAGATATTGAATCTTTATCATAACTGTTGTTTATTACATCTTTAATTAATACATCTAATACTGACCAATTGATTTCTCTCCAGTTTTTTATTTCAAACAATTCAATGCATGTTTTTGGAATAATGTTTATTTCTTTAGGAATAAGTTCGACCTCCATAGCATCCTGCAAATCACGTCCAAGATATGCAATGGTGTCAGCAATTCTTACTACACAACCTTCAATCGTGGCAGGGAAAGGATCTTTTTTTTCTTTTCCTTTTATGGCCTCTATTTTTGATTGAAAGGACTCCCAACTTATAGTTCCAGTAGGTATGAGATTCTTATTATGTGATTCACCATTATGGCAAAGGATTCCGTCTAACACTTGAAGAGTAAGATCACAATTTTCAATAACATCTAGAAATTGAATACTTTGAACATTGTGTTGAAATTTTCCAATTCCATTCTTCTCACATAATTCGCTTAGTATTTTTTCCCCAAAATGCCCATATGGAACATGCCCTATATCATGGCCTAAAGAAATGGCTTCTAATAGATCTTCATTCAGTCTAAGAGCTCTTCCGATCGTTCTTGAAATCTTGGATACAAGTTGCACATGAAGCACGCGATGTGTAATATGATCATTATCGACCAGAAAAAAAACTTGTGTTTTGTCTATATATCGTGAATATGCTTTTGAATGGATTATTCTGTCTGCATCTCTAAAAAATGGTGGACGAACATAAGGTTCTTCCGGCTTAGTTTGCTTTTTTCTTAAATACTGTGAATTTCTTGTTGCATTTGATGAATAGAGCATTTCCTTAGATAGTATTGTATCTCTCAGTTTAATTTGTAAATCGTCTCTTATTTTCATAGTCTCCTCTTCATATTTTTTCAGGCAACCTAATTCATTTATTGTTTATAGTTGAATGTATTATTTAAAGAGTTGGTGAGCGGAGCGAAAGTAATTTTAATTTCTCTATAAGAGTCAAGTGCTATCTGGAATTCCAGCTCCCCCTCTCTTGCTGCCTCCCCGCCCCTTCCCCTTACGCGAATCCCGGCGCCGACACAAGAGCGATAGGTTGAGAGCGCCTCTTTATTCAAATAACAAGGCTGCATCGGGGTTGCATAACGATGCAATAAATCTGCGTTTATCTGCGTTCATCTGCGGTTTTTTTATAAAGTTATACAAAGTAACCTTAAGGATAAGCGTCGGAAATTTATCCATATTATTTTATAAAAATAAAGGCACTTCTCGGAAACCCGCTCCCCTTCACGCGAATCCCGGCGCCGACACAGGAGCGATATGTTGGGGGCGCCTTAGAATATGAAAATCTTGAGATGATTATATTTAGATAAAAACAAAAGGAGATGTGGTGAAATAATTAAACGAGTTTACTTGGATACATGTGCCTGGTGCAGGCCATTTGATAAACTATCCGATCAAAGAATTATTCGAGAATCAAATGCTATTGCAAATATATTTAAAAAAGTGGATTCACGGGAGATTGAGATAATAGGTTCCGTTGTATTGAATGCTGAAATATCAATGATTAAGCCAGGAATAAAAGAAGAAACAGTTCAGTCGCTTGTAAAATATATTGCAACAAGTTTCCCAATTATTACGGATTCTGTAGAAATTTTGGCGAAAGAGCTTATACGGATATGTGCTATCGATGCTATGGACGCTTTGCATTTGGCGGTCGCGATCGAAAACAAAGCAGAAGTATTTATAACAACTGATGATATTATATTAAATAAGGTTAAATGCATATCTAGGTATGGAATAGCAGTCAAAAATCCATGTGAGGTATGAAATGTCAGAAGCAGCCACAGCAGAAACCCCCAGGGTAATGGATAAGGTATTCAAAATACTCAAAAGAGAACTCAGTGCTGAGGAGTATCTCGTTTATCTTCAGGCAATAACACCAAGGATAGGGGATGCGACAAAAGAATTGAGGGATCTGACAAAAAATATGGGCCTTGAAGAAGTTCTCCGAAAAGCAAAGTTAATGGAAAAATCTTGAATATATAATCCTATAAAATAGATGCAAGAGAATTGCCAATATTTATATGAAAAACAAAAGTGAGAGGTATATGAGATCATTTCTGGTATCAATTCAGAAAGAGGATAAATTCTTTGTTGCGCGGTGTCCTGAACTCTGTGTGACTTCGCAAGGAAAAACTCTGGAAGAAGCACAAACGAACATTAAAGAGGCTATAGAACTTTACATTGAAAGTTTTGGTGAAGACCTGCCACGAGAGATATCAAAACCATTCTGGACCACGGTTGAAGTCGCTCATGCCTAAACTTCCTGTTATTTCAGGAAAAGAGCTCATAACGGCTCTGAAAAAGGTAGGATTTGTCGAGGTGCGACAGAAGGGAAGCCATATATCGCTTCAAAAAACAGGATTAAGCAGAGATGATCTATTGGAATTGTCATAATCCCGGAACCCAGACTCTCCCCACTCTTGCTGCCTCCTCGCCCCTCATTCTGATAAAATTGCGTGGGTTTCGCGTAAGCGCCGGAAATTTATCGTTCTTTGTTTATAAAAAACAGAGGCTTCTCGTAATTCCACCTTTTTCTTTGATTTCAAATGGAAGCGGATCCCCATGTTCTATGTACGACTCTATCAGTTTTTTAGCAACATCCTGTGCAATTTCAATGGTCTCTGCGATTGTTCTCCCCTGTGCGATTAACCCCTGTAAGGTGTCGCTTGTTGCAAGATAGCCCCTTCATCAAGCTTTTCAATTTTAATATTTATCATGGCTTCAGTCATCAAGATACCTTCTATGCTTAAAATCACTATTCGATGCTATAATAAGTCATTTATATAAATAATAATTCCTCAGAGCATAAGCGCCGAAGCATTAAAACTGCGTCAAAAAAGTATCATAATTTAATTATAAAAATTAAGTGCTTCTCATAATTCCAGATTCCCCCACTTTTGCTGCCTCCTCGCCACCTCACGCGAATCCCGGCGCCGCCACGGGAGCGATGGGGTGGAGTCGCCTAATTATTTGGATAACAAGGCTGCATCGGATTGGCATAAGTTCCGATACAATAAATCTGCGTTTATCCGCATTCATCTGCGGTTTTTTATAAAGTTATATAAAGCAACCTTTCGCGATAAGCGCCAAAAATTTATTGGTGTTTGTTCATAAAAATCAAGGCGCTTCTCGGAAAACAGCTCTCTACCGTTGCTGTCTCCCCGCCCTTTCCTCACGCGAATCCCGGCGCGCCACAGGGAAAAGGAGCGGTTCACCTCTGAAAAAAAAGAATAGAATATATGACCACTCATATAATGTCATTCAAAGATATTTTCTTGCCCTTCTCCATATCTTCTTCAATAACGTCAAGTTCTTTTAATTCCCTGGCAGAGAGATCATCGGATCTAGGAAAAATATCAATTTTTGAATTTTTACCTGTACCCATACTCCCTCTTTGCTTTCATCAAATCCCCTATCTTGGTTGAAGTCAGAAGTTCAAAAACTATTAGCAATAAGAAAAAATACATAAGATTCATTGCAACTCCCAGAGATCCTTTATCCAGTGCTATTATTGCCACGATCAAAGGTGCTGCAAGAGTCCCGATAACACCTGAAGCATGCATAAGCGCCCTTTTCACACCTTCTGCTTTAAGATATGAAAAATAATTGATCCTGAGAGTGGGCTCGATGCGTGCAGGGCCATTTAGATAATAATGCGTGAACCTGATCCCGAAAAGCCTGCCTGTCAAATAATGTGAAAGCGGGTGCAGCGTCGCCATAAGAATGAGGGCGCATAGATACAGCACCCAGCCTGTATTTACCTGGAAAGCAAGAACTATAGCAGCAATTGTGGCAATAATTTCCAGTAAGTTCCCGGTAAATAATCCGAGGGTCAAAGATACTTTTTTCTCAAACCTTTTCCGGCTTAAATTTTCAATTTGCGTGAGAAGTTCATCATCATTAATCTTATCTTTCTTGATCTTATCCACGATAGATAGGAACTCTTTCACACTGTAATTGTTCTCAAGCTTTTTCACGCGTTCTTTCAAATCATTGTGCACGGTCATAATTTGTTATCCTTCTTTGAAGTGTTTCAGGAGCGCCTCAGATGTTCGCAACTCCCGGATACGATCTTTTCAAGATGTCCATCACTTGTTTCAAGAATGAGCGCTCCTTCACTGTCCACACCTATCGCTTCACCATATATTGAATGCGCCTGGGTCGTTATCTTTACCCATTCACCTATTGTGGCCGACATATTTCTCCATTCTTCCAATATGGATTTGAATCCCTCAGCCTGGAATTTCAGATACAATTCATCAAACTCTTCAAGTAATTTCCTGACAAATCCAGCACGATTTATTTTAGTCCCTTTTTCTTTTTTAAGTGATGTTGAACTATCCCTGATATCATCGGGGAATGATTCTGTATCTACATTTGCATCTATTCCTATCCCGACAATAAGATAATCAATGAGGTCAGCTTCAGCCCGGATCTCTGTGAGGATGCCGCATACTTTTTTCCCGTTAATAAGAATGTCATTAGGCCATTTTATTTTTGCAGGAAGACCCAAACTTCGTATTGTCCTGGCAACACAAACACCTGCAAGAAGTGTGATCCTGGGGGCATGTGAAGGTTGTATCCCTGGCTTGAGTATTATGGAAAGCCATATTCCTCCTTCAGGAGAGATCCATTTGCGCCCGAGACGGCCGCGTCCTGCTGTCTGGGCTTCAGCTATTACAATGGTGCCCTCATTTACTGATCCTGCTATCTCATGGGCCACAATATTTGTACTCTCTGTCTCTTTAAAATATTTTATCTCTTTTCCTATAACCTTTGTTTTAAACCCGGCTTTTATTTCACCCGGGGTCAGCCTGTCAGGTGTTTCGATAAGTGAATACCCAAGATTTGTTGACGAATCGATCATATATCCCTCATCCCTTAAGACCTTGATATGTTTCCAGATAGCAGTCCTTGAAACGCTAAGTTCGCTTGCGAGCTGTTCTCCCGAAACCCGCATGCCTTTATTATTAATTAGTCTCTCAAGTATCTTATCTTTAATGTTCATTTAGCTCACCCAGCTTTGCATTCCGGATATATGTGCCAACAGCCGCTGTTATTGCTGCCACCTTTTTATCCTCTGCTCCCAGGGCAGATGCAAGCGTGGCGCCCTTCTCCTTTTCAGCTTCTATGATCTTCTCCACTTCTTTTATGATATTGTGATCTTCAATGAAATGAGTAGTCAACTCCCCGCGCTTGAAATATTCGTTATTCATAACGGCTTTATGGAACGATATGTTAGTGGTTACCCCGACGATTATATATTCATATAATGCGCGTTTCATCCTTGCGATAGCTTCGTTCCTGTCCCTGCCCCATACAGTGAGTTTTGAGATCAGGGAATCGTAGTACGGTGTAATGGTAAATCCTGTATGTACGCCGCTGTCCACACGTACGCCGGGACCGCCGGAAGAGCGGTATCTCCTTAGTTTACCGGGAGCGGGTGTAAAGTTATTAAGCGGGTCTTCCGCATTCAGCCGGCATTCAATAGCCCAGCCTTTTTGCTGGATATCCGACTGTTTATAGGTCAGCTCCTCACCCGAGGCGATCCTCAATTGCTCTTTTGCCAGGTCAACTCCTGTTACTATTTCCGTTATCGGATGCTCAACCTGGAGCCTTGTATTCATTTCAAGGAAATAATAATCGCCTTTTGAATAAAGGAACTCGATCGTTCCCGCATTAGTATAATTTATAGCAGCAGCCGCTTTCACTGCATCAGAACCCATCTTTTCTCTTAATTCAGGTGTCATTATGGGAGATGGTGATTCTTCAATAAGTTTCTGGTGCCTGCGCTGGATAGAGCATTCACGGTCACCGACATGGATGATATTCCCGTAGGAATCTGCAAGTATCTGGAATTCGATATGGCGCGGTTCTTCCAGGTATTTTTCTATAAAAACCGTTGCATCCCCGAAGGATGATTTTGCCACCCTGCGGGTGGATTCGATGGTTTCGCGCAGTTCTTCGGTTTTCCTGACCACTTTCATGCCTATGCCGCCGCCGCCTGCCGAAGCTTTAACGATCACAGGATAACCGATAGACTCTGCCACATCAACAGCAGAATCCAGATCATCAATACCATTCTTGCTGCCAGGTATGACCGGGATCCCCGCGGCTTTCATGGTCTTCTTTGCCGCGATTTTACTGCCAACACTTTTTATAGTTTTGCCTGAAGGGCCGATAAAAACTATCCCTTCTTTTTTGCACCTGTCTGCGAAAACCTCGTTCTCAGAAAGAAAACCGTAACCAGGATGGATAGCTTCTGCGCCTGTTTTATGCGCCACTTCAAGAATGTTGTCCATATTCAGGTAGCTTTGCGAAGCAGGCGCAGGGCCTATGGGATGTGCTTCATCCGCGTACTTTGCAAAAAGCGCATTTTTATCTACATCAGAATAAACCGCCACTGTCTTTACATCAAGCTCCCTGCATGCACGCATGACGCGGATCGCGATTTCACCACGGTTGGCTATCAGGATTTTTTTGAACATGGATTTTATTACTCCTTCAACAGACTACAACTACAATGTTTCTAACAATTCGATTACAATAAGAGCCTTTCATATTAATTCAAATGCTTATTGTTCTGGAGGCTTAAATAATTCATCATACGTTATTTTGACAGTAATATGTAGATAGGATAATCAGTAGGATGATTCCTATCTGTGGGTGCTTATAGGAATAGGCTTCTTGAATATCGAAGAAGAATCGGTAGTAGTTATAGATACTAAGTTTCAATCCTTATTTTAATGGATGTGCCTCTCGAATAATTCTTATCCAAACAACTACATTAGGGTAGTTTCAATCCTTGTTTTAATGGATGTGCCTCTCGAATTCAAAAGAACTCGCAACAATAACATTAAAGATTGCGTTTCAATCCTTGTTTTAATGGATGTGCCTCTCGAATTCTGGTTATCCTCTGTGATATCTGTGGAAAACCGAGTTTCAATCCTTGTTTTAATGGATGTGCCTCTCGAATTATATACATGTTTTCATTTGGTTTCCCTCTAATTGTTTCAATCCTTGTTTTAATGGATGTGCCTCTCGAATTTT
>CABMCA010000120.1 GCA_902384525.1 uncultured archaeon | reverse complement strand
TTTCATCTTTCTGATAAATCCTAAGCTGTCCCCTTCTTTGTATTATTCTCCATTCATTTACCATGAAGATGTATATATAACGTATAGTATATATTTGTTCACTATAAGTTTAGCGGTTAACTATAATGTTATTACATATATAAATATATAGTCATGTTTTTCATGAGCTCTACATAAAATCCGCAAGCCCCTTCTGCTTCACCTTATCGCTCTCAAACAGCGACCTCATCTCTATCTCAAGAAGCTCAAGCCTTTGCTTCGTGTAATGCCTCACGTTATACTCATCCGCAATCCTCAAGCTCGTCTCCAGATACTTCCTCACCGAACCCTCATGCACCGTCAGCACGATATTCCCCCCGCACCTTGGGCATGTCCCCTGCAGGGGCGGGCGCCTGTATTTGGCATTGCATTTCGTGCATCTTACCTTCTGTTTCGAGAACGAGCGCAGGTTCCCGATAAGGTCGGGAAGGAAATGCGAATTTATGACTCTTTCTGCGACATCAGTTGGGTCCACTGCTTTTATTTTCCTGGCAAGACCAAGCTGTGCCTCCATTTTTTCTATCATCGTTCCCAGGGTCTTGTAAGCGCTGTTCCTCGGGCCTGCTGCTATATTTGCAGTATCATGGGTAAATCCGAAGCCCTCGTACTGTCCTGGGGTACCAAGCCGTCCGCTAACAGTATCCATGATCTTGACAAGGTCTTTGGCATTTGCGAATTTGAGCGTTGCCTCATAGAACGCAAGAGGATACTGGAAAAGCACATCAACGTTATGCGCCTCCTTATCCACCTCGTTCGGATCAATGCGTGAAGTCAACACAAGAGGCGCATCCATCTGGCCTCCGCGCCTGTCGGGAAGGTATGAACGGGAGAAGTTCAGGAGGCCGTCCATCAAGAGCATCACGCAGTCTTCGTCACCGTCGCACTGGAATGTGGTAATTCCTGAGCAAATGAGGGTGTGATGGGTATCGACTGTCAGATTATATACATATTTATCATTAGAGTTAATCTCTTTTTTTTCTACAACTTTATCAATGAACACATCTTCATCAAAATTGGTTCTTGTCTTACCTTCTTTAGCCAGCCATTTTTTGAGCAAATCTTGCGCATGCTTCTGCTTTTCACCAAGAAAGCCTATATCTTCTATGAATTTTCTTGCTTCGCTTCCATATATCCTTATCTTATACGAATGGACCAATTTCGGTTTTCCATAGAATTTTAGAATAAGTTCACTTTTTACAGCCCGTTCTTCCTCATAGATAGAGTGCTTGATCCCTGAAAACATCAGGAGAAAAGACATTCCGTCAATAAGCCATTTATTTACTGAAGTTACATTGACCTCTAATGTGCTTTGCAGGGAACATGATCCATCTCCGGTGAAATAACCACTTAAAAATGCACTAATCTTGTCCTCTGGCAGGGCATACACAAAGTCTGGAACCCTTTTTGTTTTGGCATCTTTGCCGATCTTCAGATTATCAAAAAGATCAAGGACAAATCTTGAACAAATCGTTACATGGTTTCCTGAAATACTGGGGGACAAACCAAAAACAGTATTTATTTTTTCTTTTAATATGTGCCTGGCCCATTCTTTAGTAGCGGTTATAGATACCTGATGAAAATTATTTTGATTCTTTTTAATAAACCCTTCTGCTAAATAAAATCCTAACAGTGATAAGAAATCCTCGTTAACCGTTATGCTGGGTTTTATTGAAACCTTATCTCTCTTGCTCCCTAGCAGGTAATTTCCTGTATCGATCACTTCAGGATTGAATCTATTGACTATCTCTAAAGGATATGACTTCCTGTAAATGTAATTAGTAAATTTTTTATAACTCATTCCAAGACTGTTGCTTATCTGCGAAAATTGTACGTCATCCTCGAAAACATCGCTTTCAGTCCTTATCATTACGTCCTGCGCGTCTGTTATCGAGAGCAGGTCAATATTCTCTTTACCTTCGATAGGAGGTCTTTTGATGTTCCAGGGGATCAATAATTCGTCTACATCCTGCGCCCTCACTTTTTCTCCTGAACTATCCGGGAAAGTATGATCCTTTGTCACCACTATCTTTCTGCCGCTTTTGGTTTTTATTTCGATCAGCTTTTCAGGGGCAATATGTTTTGAAACATGCGTTATATCCGCCAGTTCGAATTTTTTGGTTTTTATGTTAAAAGCAAATGTTCTCAGGCCGTTTATTTTCTTGATTTCAGTTCCAAAATCATCTTTTTCGGTATTTTCGATGAGGTTGCTTTCAACAAGCTCGCGGATCGTTAAAAGCTCAAAACCATCTCTTTTTTGAACTAATAATTTTTCATCCCCCTGGAAGCAGTTTCGCCTTTTTGCGGCATGGAAGAACGGATGCCCATAACCAACAGACGCTGTGGTAAAGCCCACAAGGCGGGCAAGCACTCCGGCTGAGGTGTGAGGAGCAAGCCCTATCACTAATTTTCCTATCAGATCATCGATCATATCAATATTATAATAAGGTTCAACTTTATAATATCTCGTTAAAAGGTCATCAATGAATCTCGCGGTTTTCAGAAGGTATTCAGCGCAATCCTTTGAAACAACAATATCCTGCACTTTAAGTTCAAGGATCTGGTTCTCATCAACAAGCGGATTTCCATATGTGTCATTAATATAACCAAGTTCTTTAAATTTCAAAACCGAAACACCGAGTTCTCCGGGTTTAATATGCGTTAGAGGCATATCCGAGAGGTCATACCTCACAGTCCCGTCCTTGAACATCACAACATCATGCTTTGCCCTGAGCACCCCTTTTTCTAATGGTTCAGGCGTCTTATTTTTTGAAGTAAGGCCAAGAACACCTTTGGGTTTGTAAACATCACGTTCGCCAACTTTATCAAGCGCCATCTGGTATTCAGATAAGAAATCAATATCCATTTCAGTGACAGAGGTAGTTTCTTTTTTGCATTTCGGACATGGCGGATTAGTATTAGTCCCCGCAAACGGCGTCTTTATTTCAATCCCGCATGACTCACATTTAAAAAGCGGATGGGTGAACTTTCCGCATCTGCACTTGTTCTTGAAAGTCCTCTTCTTACATGCCGGGCATATGCGGCTTCCAATCTGGACGTTTATTGTCCCGACTTTTCCTTTCTGGTATGTAAGTCCTGTATGGAACTCGCTATTCCTGAATTCATTATTCTTCTCTTTGTCCTCTTCATCATCCACGAAATCTTTCACATCTACAAGGGAGCGCCTCTTGCCTCCAGCTCCTCCGATGGGAAAAAGCACATGCGGTGCAGGTTTCATTTCGCGCTTATCAGATTTTTCAGGACGTCCCATCCGTGCCCCGATCCTGATAGGAGCACGGGCCCTGATTGTTATCCCGCTTGCTTTTGAGACCGTATCCAGGATATTGGATTCAGTATTTACCCGGTTCTTTTTAAGAGTCGTATCAAGTCCAAGACATCTCATCAGGGGAAGCGGTTCATCAATGAAAACCACCTTCTCACGGACTATATGGGGGACAAGCAGGATCTCAAGAATGGTCTTTATTTTGTCATCATTCGGGAATGAAAGTTTATCAGAATATTTTCCATTTATCCGGATATATTCAGCAAGCTGGGAAAACTCATCAATTGAAATATCATGCCACAGGTATGTATATTTAGGATGCAGCGGCACTTTATAAGTATCTGATAATAAGAGCGCTTTTTCAGCAGTGGGATTTTTCAGGTCGCCATGTTCCTTTATTGATGTTTTTGCAGCAAGCTCCTGGAGCCACCATTCGTAGCAATAGGATGAGGGGACAAGTGGATGATTATTCTCAAGAAAATCCCCGAAATTTATCAGTATCTCCCCTATATCAAGGATCTGCTGCACGGAAGGCCGTATTTTTTTTGCTTCTTCCTCATTCCTGATACTCAGGACATCACCATTGAACAGACGCACAGTAGGACCATCAATTGTGTCTACAGGGGCTATGCCTGCGGCTTTTCCGGGTCTCTCGACTTTTATCTGGGTGCCGGCAGCAATAAAATCATCCATCAATGCCATCGTGGCCGGGCTGATACCTGCGGCTGCAAAACTCGTGTTCCTGCCCCTGCCGTACCTGAGCCGGAAACCTCCTGGTCTTGAAGGATATGAAAAAACGGGTCGCCCTGCGATAAGATCCTGCAGGTACTTATCCTTGGGCTTAAGCTGGGCCGATGCATCATCGGTTTTTACAGTTACCACGAATTTATCAAGCCAGTCCCATCCTTCAAGTTTGAGCTTATCAACGTGCTTTTTCACCTTTGGCGCCTTGAGGGCAATACCTTCAGCAATAACAAGTGCCATGCCGCCTCTGATCCTGTTCGTCTCTATACGCGCAAGGTCACGCCGCCCTTCCACTTCGGCTTCCTCTGTGGGTTCACCGTCAATGCATATAGGGCAGTTCCTGACTATGAGGCGGATCTCATCATCTGACGGAAGATACTGCAAATTCGCTACGCGCCTGTATGCTGTGATCTCTTCAACGTATCGCTCAACTTCCTCAGGCCGGGGAACAAAACGCGCGATACCAAGGTTTGCGCGCACATAATCCGCAGCCAGCACCGACAACGCCTGTGCAGTGCCGCCAGCGCTCCTTATCGGGCCTGCATAATATATCCTGATATAATCGGTACCGTCATCGTTTTTTGCAAGGTCTATCTTGGCGATGCCTTCTATGGGTGCCGCCACTACGCCTTCTGTCAGGACTGCCATTGCAACCCTCACAGCAGCTTCTATGGCATCCCTGTTTGATTCAAACGTTTTAATTTCGCCCTTGGCAACAGCGATTGCCACCTGGAGGGCAGCTTCCTCACGCGACATCGTGATTTCAAGTTCCCTGAGCTTTTTTGCGACGCCCTCAATAGAAAGAAGTTTTTCGACCCGGTCTGCAAGGTCTTTTGCAATTGGTATTTCAATCGTCGGAGTCGGGTCGGCGCCGTTAACTCGTGCCCGATTGGCTAGCTCGATAGCGCGGTTAAGCTCTGTTTCCAGAGTACTAAAATAAGCAAGCATTGCTGCGCTTGCGGCGAATTTCATTTATAGTTTCTCCCATAAAATCAAACATGCAGATATTTTTCTGTAATATTTACGGTTTTCTGGTTTTGGAAGCTGTTTGATGAACATTGCATGCTGATTTCAGGCTGGAATAAGATAAAGATTGTTGTTGGAGGGAGTCCATCCAATAAATCATAATTATAAACCCCATCCTCTTATTTATGACAACCGAGGAGGGGTGGGTAAAACCCCACAGATACATAATCTTGCAGAGTATAAAAGCATAACTTTTGTTGAACCGAAGAAATTCCCATTATTTCATGTAAAAAACCATTATCAGTGAAGGAATGGCTGCCTTTGATGGGTATTACAATTCCGGCTACGCTCATACCTGGAAATATAATAGCTGTTATAAAAGAAGATCTATCGATCAAAGATGCTGCCGAATTAATTGTTGAAAAAGTAACAGATTCTTTGATACAAGAAATAGTCAGAGAAGAAAGGTACTCGTTAAGGAGTGAGAAAATAAATTAAAAGGGTCTATCCTTATCGCTTGT
>CABMCA010000119.1 GCA_902384525.1 uncultured archaeon | reverse complement strand
TTTTAAATGTAGAAGATATTGTAGCCATGGTCAGTAGCAGGTAATATCATTACATTAAAGAATAAATAAGTATTTATTGTGATGATATTACTTTGACCATAACTGAATTATGTAACTGTGCCATTTTTTTTATTTTTTAATATAAACTGACAATTAAAGAATCACAGTAAATTCAAGCTCTTTCTCGCCAACAAGACTCTTTCTCAGTACTTTGACCTTTATTGTATCGCCCTGCTTTTTATCGAAAATGGAAATTCTCACATCGTCTGTTGTCTCAATCTTCCAGTCATCAATGGAGATGAAGAGATCATCTTTTTTGAGTCCTGCTTTCTCTGCAACACTATCACTTTCAATATTGGTTATCTTAACCCTGCCGCCTGATTCAGAAGGAAAAATCCCAAGCTGCGGGGTTGGGAGCAGCGACAGGGATTTCGGGAAAAGCACAAAATTCCCGATATTTTCATCAATGCTGTCAGGATTTTGTATCAATGTTGCATAATCTTTACCGTTCAGCCTGTATGCCCGTTTTGGGATGCCTGAATCATACATGATATGTCCGATGCCTGCAAGTACAACCATGTGGTAATCCGGGTTCTGTTTCAGGAAATCATCCACGGAGTGGGCCATGGTTTCATCCCACAGTATCTGGGACTGGTAGAAATAGTCAAAGTTCTCAAAACCCTGCCCATGCTGGTCAAAGATCTCCTTAAGTTGGTTTTTGTAAATCTCATCCGACATATCCATATCTTCAGGGATTTCCTTTTTTTCCTCATCAGTGAGGATGTCAAGACCTGGTAAAATTACGGTGAATCGATGTATTAATATATGTACAATCCAAAACTTACATAAGGAGGAAATTTTCGATTATGAAAAAGTCTTTAGGAGCAAAAACTCTTGTTTATCCTCTCCCGGTCTGGGTTGTGGGAACTTATGATAAAGAAAGAAAGCCGAACGTGGCGACAGTGGCCTGGGGCGGGATTTGCTGTTCTGACCCGCCATGTATCGCCATCTCTCTTCGGAAAGCAACATATTCGTACGGGAACATCATAGAGAAAAAAGCTTTCACGATTAATGTTCCTTCCGAAAAGTACGTCAGGGAAGTTGATTATTTCGGTACTGTCTCGGGCAGGGATGTGGACAAGTTCGCCGAATCCGGGCTTACCAGTATGGAAAGCGATATGGTCGATGCCCCGTACGTGAAGGAATTTCCTGTGGTGCTGGAGTGTAAACTTATACATACCATCGAAATAGGGCTCCACACGGAGTTTATTGGCGAGATTATGGACGTCAAGGCAGAGGAGTTCATGCTGATGGAAAATGGGTCTATTGATATTGAAAAATTAAAACCGGTCATATTCGCTCCCGATATTTCGGGCTATTATGGGATCGG
The DNA here is from genome assembly GCA_902384525.1 of uncultured archaeon. GTDB lineage: Archaea > Halobacteriota > Methanosarcinia > Methanosarcinales > Methanoperedenaceae > Methanoperedens. The sequence continues at coordinate 26,119 of CABMCA010000119.1, read as the reverse complement.
CAAACCCATTGGAAAGGCGTTTTCCATAGGAAGAAAGAGATAGTGACGAATACATTCAGGGAGGAAATGTTGTGAATTCAGATCGCTATAAGTATATGTCTATAAGACAACTACAAGACCTTTCGAATGAATTAAAAGAAGAAGCAAAACATGACCCGTCGCGTGATAAAGAGTATCATGTTGTTTATAAAGCCTTACAGGATAAAATACGGGAAAGGGATAAGAGCAGGCCAAAGTGCATTCCTTCGCGTTTTGAACATGAACTTGATTTAATGGAAGAATTTTAGCAATGTTCCCTGATTCAATTGACCCTGAGATTGTAAGGTTATTCCCCTCGGTCAAAAGTGGAGCGGTGGAGAGCGGGCCATGGAGGATTCCTCTTTTTTTCGACAAAAGTTTTGGGAAAAACAGGGGATGCATACGTTTACGGCGGTATATTGTCCACATGGAGCAAATGAATGAAACCAAAGAAGCAATGATGGAAAAAACTGATCAAATTTATCAGGATTTTGAAAAATTAATTGATAAATTTCCATGCGATCCTAAAATAAAGGAACGACAAAAGGATCAACTGGACAAATATATGGTGGAATTTATCGATGAGGTTGCGCTGCTTATCGCAGAAGGCGATGCCACACAGATTTATTAGTCCTATCTTCCTTCAAAGGAACGCACTTCGTCTGCGTCAACTACAGATGCTTTCCCAAGTTCACAGCATTCGGAGCGGCGAACACGCGCATGCCCTTTCATTTCCAATTGGAGGCGCGCAAGCTGGAACTCCGATTCCTCATAAAACTCGGGAGTTTTCTGAATGACCCTGTGCATTGAAACCTGTTTTTCGCGAATTCGCGCAATAAGACCCGTGGTGCCAGCTCTCACATCTTCTCCGCTTGTTGATGTAAGGAATATTATATCCCCCACATTCGTTTCCAGCACGGAAAGGAAATTATGGGGGCTCCTTATCTCAATGGTCTTTATTTTTTCATGTTCAAGATCGGTCAGGACATGATGCGATATTCCGCTCAGCAATATATGTCGCATTAAAAATCACCCGTACATAGGGAATTCTTTCCTGGGCTGCGTTGAATTTTCAGTAGTCTTGACCTGTTCAGCAAGCTTTGAAAGTTCATGTTCTATCTGATCAGCCTGCCCCAGCAATTTTTCAGTATCAATAGAAAGATTAAATATTTTATTAAGGGCATTTATTACCTGGACTGCAGCTCTTGGATCCGGATTGGGACCCGGGGTTTCACCCAGGAGACTTATTGCAGGCAAACCCCGGAGATAACATTCAGTCATTATGCTTCCGGAAATCCCGGAAATAGTACCTACCTGGAATATTTCAGTCTTGTCTTTGATTTTCTCAAGTAATTCAACGTTTGTTGCGCCGCCAAAAACACGTCTTTCTCCGGTTGTTGTGGCTATTCCTGCGATAGAAACTATATTCCTGGCATTGATATTCTGCATCCAGTCTATAAGAACCTTGCTGATGTCATATGATGCCGTTGGATGAATCGGGATATCTGAAATTATTACGACTATCTCTTTTCCAGGATCCTCGTAAATACGAACCGGCATATAAACCATACCATTAAAAAGGACTGCTAATGGAGGGAAATATTTTGAATCGATAGATCCCATATACTTCATTCCAAGTTCTTCTATTATATGCTGGCACGTTATATTCCCCACTAGACCGATGCCGGGAAACCCTTCAATCACTAATGGATTTTTTGATTTAAGAGGTTCACTTATAATTTTTACGAATTGTTCTGCTGTTTCCGAGGCCATACTTCCACTATAGTTAATTAGGTCAAAAGTAAATAAAAGCATCGATATGGTTTTGAGGAAAAATCTTATCCTATATAAAAATAATATATAATAAAATATGGAGACAGGTATATGGAGACTGGCGAGATAATCCAGATTTTTGCTGAATCCGGATTCCAGGTAGACAGGCAGGCGCTTGACGCTATGAGATCGATCTCTCCTGAACAAATACAACATCTTGTTAAGGCGATGGATAGTTCAGTTCTGGTTGTGGGGATCGAGCATATAAGGCCCCTTACGCAAGATCCGATGCCAAAGACCATTTCTTTGCCCTCGTATATACCTGAAATACAAGTACAGAATGCAATCCAGGTAAAGACCAGGAACAGGGAAAGTCCGGTCACAATACTTAAAGATATTACAAACCAGTCCACATGTATAGGGGAATATACGGAATTCGTGCAATATTTCAGGGATCGTTACAGTTCACTGGGTGAGATACTTCGAAAAAGACTTGGAGCAAGACCTATCGAGAGCCTTAAGAAAAGAAATCTTGACACAAGGGAGCCGTTGTCAGTGATCGGTATGGTCCTTGATATAAAGACAACCTCAAACGGCCATAAACTTATCCAGATAGAGGACCCAACAGGAACTCTACGGATCTTGATCCATAAAGAAAGAGATAAGGAACTGTTTGAATCGGCAAACCGTATCCTGCTTGATGAGGTTATAGGAATAACAGGTACCCTGTCCTCCGATGGTAACCTGATGTTCGTAAATAGAATATCATGGCCCGATATTCCAAATTCCCAGAATTCCGGCATAAATGGGAATAACAGAGGGGGAAAAGCGGTTTTTATTTCCGATATTCATGTAGGGAGCAAGACTTTTCTTGAAGATTCCTGGCTTAAGTTCATTGACTGGCTCGGAGATGATATAAATTATCTTGTGATAGCAGGCGATCTGGTTGACGGGATAGGTATTTTCCCCGGACAGGATAAAGAGCTTGCCATCTCCGATATCTATGAACAATATGAAAAAGCAGCAGAGTATTTGAATGCAGTGCCAAAACATATCAAGATCATAATTTCACCGGGAAACCATGATGCAGTGAGGCAAGCCGAACCGCAGCCACGTTTTCCTGAGAGAATTACCAGAATGTTCCGGAATGATTTCATCTTTGTAGGAAATCCCGCAATGGTGGATATCGGTGTAAAGGTACTTATATATCACGGAAGGTCAATGGATGACATTATTGCAAGTATTCCGGGTTTTTCGTATAATGAACCTGTAAAACCGATGCATGAAATGCTAAAACTAAGACATCTATCACCGATATACGGAGGAAGGGTATCGATCGCTCCTGAGAAAAAGGATCATTTCGTTATCGATGAAATTCCCGACATCCTCCATTGCGGGCATGTTCATACAGTTGGTGTTTTACCTTACAGGGATGTCCTGGCGATCAACAGCGGAACATGGCAGAGCCAGACAGAATTCCAGAAACGGATGAACCTTATGCCTGTGCCGGCAAGAGCTACTCTTGTTGACCTATCTGGAATGAAATACAAAATAATGGATTTTAATTGAAATATGTTGAACAATACCTATATTCATATACCCTGCATCGGCTCTTTAACAGAGCGGACGATATGGAAATCCGGAATAAAAAGCTGGGATGATTTTCTCATAAATCATGGAACGCTAAAAACAACAAAAAAAAAGCAGCGGGTTTTATATTCAGGAGTTGAAGAATCAATTGAACAGCTATCAGGTAAAAACCATATTTTTTTTGCACGGCGGCTTTTGCCCTGCCATCAATGGAGGGCATACAGGCAATTTGAAGATAAAACCGCATTTGTTGATATTGAGACAACGGGCCTTTCCTCGCAATCTGACAGCATAACGATAATCGGTGTCTATAACGGGAAAGAAACAAAAACATATATCAAGGGCATAAACCTTGATGAGGCAACGCAAGAGCTGGCAAAGTACAAGCAACTGGTTACCTTTAATGGCGCACGTTTTGACCTGCCGTTCATAGAACATGAATTCCCCGGATTTTTCAATCACCTGCACATCGATCTTATGTATCCTTTAAAAAATATCGGATATAGCGGCGGTCTTAAAAAAATCGAATGTTTACTTGGAATAAGAAGAAGCGAAGAAACCGAGGGAATATCCGGTTTTGAGGCTGTCCGGTTGTGGAATAAATATAAGAAAGGGAATGATGAAGCCCTGGAAGTGCTCATCAAGTATAATAAAGAAGATGTGGAAAATCTTAAAACCATTATTGATATGACTTACCAGAAAATGGTGGATAATGAGATTGCGCCAAAAGATAAAAAGTGCGGTGTGAATCTATCACAGACCATATAAAAGTTTTGCTGCCATGAATAGCAGAAAAAGAGCAAATAAGCGGCTGATAACTTTTGGAGAAACGCGTTTGAAGATTATTTTTGAACCGATCTGTGCGCCTGCAAAAGCAGTAAGGCCTGCATAAAATAATACATTCAAATCAAGCGTTTGGGTTCCAAAAACCAGATGTCCCACAAATCCTGATAATGAAGTGAATGTGATAATAAATGCAGAGGTTGCTACCGCATTTTTTGTTTCCAATCCAAGAATAAGGAGCAATGGTACAATAAAAGTGCCTCCGCCAATGCCTACTAATGAGGATATTATCCCAAAAATAAATGCCAGGCCTGCTCCAACCAGAATCTTCTTGTTCTCTCCATCTTTAACCATGAAGCCAATATTATTAAATAATAGTATGCGCAGTGCTGCAAACAAAAGTATGATGCTAAGCAATATAATTAAAACCCTGGTCTCAATCCTGGATGCAAAATATGAACCTGTAAGAGCGCCAAATGTTGATGTTAAAATCAGGGGAAGAGCTATTTTTTTATCTACAAGCATTTGTTTTAAATAAGTGATGGAAGCTGATGCCGTGGTTATCATATTCAACAAAAGCGCCATTGGGATAGCCGCAAGAAGCGGTATACCCAGCCAGAAAAAAAGCGGCGTGTATATTATCGCCCCCCCAAGACCCATTATAGAGAAAAGGACTGCGATGAGGAATGTTATTACAATGATCAGCAATATGTCCATAATATTTTCTAAACACATCGAAGGATTAATAATGCTTGGAAGAAACATTTAAGAATAAGAAAACCGTTTAATTCGTAAGGATACAAATGAATAAGAAAAATCGTTTATTATTGGGTGTTTCGATCATTGTTGTTTTATTGGGATACCTGCTGCTCACATCAGGGACATCGAACCAGTATGAGGTAAGCAGCGCTGTAGCTGCAAAGCAAAATTTGACAGGAAAGGTCATAATTGTAAACGGGTCATTGGTCAAAGGTACTGACAATTGGGACCCGCTAACAAAAACCCTCATCTTTAAAATGACAGACGGCATTGCAACAATGGATGTTGTTTATATTGGGGACTTGCCTAACATGCCGGCTGAGGTTGTTGATATCCAGACAATAGTTACAGGGCAATTTAATGGAAACAGGTTTGAAGCATTCCGGATGCTAACGAAATGTCCTTCTAAATATGAAGGAGAGAATTCATTTGACCCAAATAATACAAAGGGCAAATGAATACTTTTTTCTGGAATGGATAGATGAGGAACCATAAAAATTAGTTTTGGATAGGATAGGAGGTCCCTCTAGTATCTAATAGGGATTCTCTATTTAAATCCATTTTCCATGATTATACCCAAATCTTTACCAATTTATAGATAATAATAATAACTTATGAGTGAAAAGGTGGCATTGAAACGTGAGCTGGGACTATTTGAGGTAACTCTTTCCGGTGTGGGTATCATTCTGGGCGCGGGAATCTACACGCTTATTGGAAGAGCATCCGGCCTTGCAGGGAATTCCTTATGGATGTCATTTGCCATTGCGGCATTGATAGCGATATTCACAGGAAAAACAAAAATAGGAATAAACGAATATCACATCCGGAGTCGATCCAATGGATAAAATGACACCTGCGATGAAGCAGTATTACGAAGCAAAGGAAAAGCACAAGGATGCCCTGATTTTTTTCAGGATGGGCGACTTCTATGAGTCTTTCGGGGAAGATGCTAAAGTAATCGCAAAAGAACTTGAAATAACCCTGACCTCAAGAGGCAGGGATAAAGAGGGCGGGGATATGCCGCTTGCAGGGATTCCCTATCATGCGGTTGATTCATACCTTCCAAAACTTATAAAGAAGGGCTACAAGGTGGCAATATGTGAGCAGCTTGAAGACCCAAAGATGGCAAAAGGCGTAGTGAAAAGAGGAGTTGTCAGGGTCATCACGCCCGGGACGGTCATTGATTCATCTCTTATTTCTGACCAATCCAATAATTATCTTATGTCAATATCGGGTGACGGCAGGGAATTCGGGATATCATTCCTGGATGTTAGCACTGGCGAATTCCTGACAACCCAGTTTCCTGATAATACTTCATACGACAAAATAATAAGTGAAGCTTCCCGGATGCGTCCTGCTGAATGCATACTTGCTCCCGGGCTTTTTGAAAATAAGAAATTAAAAGACCGTTTGAGCCAGCTTAATATAATTATCAACAAATTCGATACGGAAGCTTTTGATCTTAAAAGTGCACGGGAACGCCTCCTTAAACATTTTGGTGTGATGACTCTTGAAGGTATGGGATGTGAAAAACTCAAATTTGCGATTGAGGCATCCGGCGCCTCTCTCCTGTATGCGAAAACAACCCAGATGAGGGACTTAAATCACATCCAGTCAATGAGGACATATTCCGAAAATGAGTTCATGGTGCTTGATTCGATAACACTGAGGAATCTTGAAATTATCCAGGGTATCCGCGGTGAGGCAGTTGGTTCATTATTATCTGTCATTGACCACACAAAAACACCAATGGGAGGACGCCTACTCCGGAAATGGATTCTTTTACCACTGATCCAGGCAGGTAAAATTACAGAAAGACAGGACGCCATTGATGAGATTATCAAAAAAACACTTCTGCGTTATGATCTGCGCTCCCAGCTCTCGCATATCCGCGACATAGAGCGACTTATCGGGCGAATCGTATATGGCAACTCAAATGCCCGGGATCTGATAGCGCTTAAAGTCTCTCTTCTTACAATACCTGAAATCACAAGATCACTTAAAGAAAGCGATGTAAAATCAGGACTTTTATTGAATATATTGGAAAGGCTGGGTGATCATCAGGATATTGTTGCACTGCTTGACAGGGCGCTTGTCGATGACCCGCCAGTAACAGTTCGCGAAGGCGGGATGATAAAAGAAGGGTATAATGAAAAGCTTGATGAACTCAAGGAAATGTCACTTCACGGCAAAGACTGGATCGCCCGGATGCAGCAAAAAGAACGTGACAGGACAGGAATAAAATCCCTGAAGATCGGGTATAATTCGGTTTTCGGATATTATATCGAGGTCACAAAAACCAATCTCTCGCAGGTTCCTTCCGATTATATCAGGAAACAAACAACAGCAAACAGCGAACGCTTTTATACACCTGAACTGAAGGAAAAGGAAGCGATGATACTTTCTGCTGATGATAAACGAACGGCCCTTGAATTTGAGTTATTTACCGAGATCAATTATTTTATTGCCGGAAAGTCCAGAGAATTGCAGGTCACAGCCAACGCACTCGGAGAAATCGATGTTATTGCAAACCTTGCAGAAATGGCTGTGAATAACAAATATGTACGGCCAGAAGTAAATGACAGCTGCAATATTTTGATAAGGGACGGAAGGCATCCTGTAATAGAATATGCTATTCCGGGCGGATTTGTCCCGAATGATACTCATATGGATTGCCAGGATAACCAGTTCCTGCTCCTGACCGGACCAAACATGGCTGGAAAATCCACGTTCATGAGACAGACGGCGCTGATCGTTATAATGGCGCAAATTGGCAGTTTTGTTCCTGCATCTTTTGCTTCCATCGGCCTTGTCGACAGGATATTCACACGAGTAGGTGCATTTGACGATCTAGCAAGCGGACAGAGCACTTTTATGATAGAGATGGTGGAACTTGCAAATATCCTCAATAATGCGACACCCAAAAGCCTGATCCTTCTTGATGAGATCGGGAGGGGCACAAGCACTTACGACGGTTACAGCATAGCAAAAGCAGTGGTTGAATTTATTCATAATAAGGACCGTGTTGGTGTGAGGTCGCTTTTTGCCACGCATTACCACCAGCTTACAGCAATGAGCGGGGTCCTAAAGCGGGTGAAGAATTACCATGTTGCAGTGAAAGAAGAAGGTAACGACCTTGTGTTCCTCCGTAAGATAATTCCTGGCGCGACAGATAAAAGTTATGGTATTCATGTGGCAAGGCTTGCCGGAGTGCCTCTTAAGGTTACGCAGAGGGCAAAAGAGATTTTAAAAGAAGTGGAGAATGGGAGCAGCATAGGCAGCAGGGGGAAGGACAGCGCGAAATATACCCAGCTCATGCTTTTTGATTCGGATAATACTGCAAAAGAATCACCAGTAGTTGAGGAACTCAGGAAACTCAATGTGGATGCAATGACGCCCCTTGAGGCGCTTAATGCGCTTGCTGATTTGAAGAAGAAAGTGAATGTGGGATGATAAATATAAGGACTTCATGATTGAACTCATCATAAATTTTCCAGTATATACATATATCAATGTGCCAATTTAAACCACCATGCGAATAGCCCTTAAAGTCGGATACATCGGCACAAATTATCATGGATTCCAGATACAGCCTGATGTGAAAACTATTGAAGGTGAGCTTTTTGCATCCCTTGCGAAATTAGACATAATCAAAAGCCCCCATGAGGCAAATTATATCGCATCAGGAAGGACCGATAAAGGAGTTCATGCACTTGGTCAGGTGATAGCATTTGATACATCCAGATCCGGGTTAGCGATCCCCGGAGCTATCAACAGCAATCTTCCCCGGACAATATGGACATGGGCAAGAGCGCAGGTACCGGATGATTTTGATCCGCGCCGCCATGCAAAATCCAGGGAATACATGTATATCATGCCAGGGAAATTGGATATTTCTCTTCTGGAAAATGCATCAAGATTAATAGAAGGCGAACATGATTTTTCAAATTTTATCACCCCTGAAAAAGAACGAAACAGTTCAACTTTAGTTTATAAATTAAATATCCGCACAATTGGTGAGTTCACGATCATGGATATTAGCGCAGACCATTTTCTATGGCATATGGTCCGAAAGATTGCAACAGCATTAAAAATGATCGAAAGTGGGAAAAGGGATATTCCATGGCTTGAAAAGATGCTTCAACCAACGCATTTCCATGAAGCACTTACGCCTGCGCCTGCTTATGGTCTGATCCTCAAGAACGTGGAATACAGGGATATTGACTGGAAAGAGGATGCATATGCAAAAAAGAAGACATCGGAAAATCTGGAGGATGAGTTCTTATGGCATGGTGTAATGGCGCAAATGCTAAATGAACTCAGAAAAAACATGACACTAAAACCGGAATAATAAATATGTTGATAGCATTTGAACTTTCAGGGGAACATAACACCATTCCCGGATCAGAAGTATTTTCATGTCTCAGGTCGCTAAATGCTGATTTCCAGGTTTGCCATTCGCTTGACGGATGCCTTGTTATCGATCTAAAAACAAGGATACAGGAAATAGTTGAAAATATTTCAAAAAGGCTTGCAATGACCCATCACATCACTAAAGTCCTGGGCATAGGAGGGCCGGGTGAACAGGAAATCGTGGATCTTGTTGAAAAAAATATGCCGGAGTTTGAAGGAACATACAGCATCCGTGTCAAACGGGTGAGAGAGCATTCTAAAATTAATACTGAATCGATGGAGAGGCAAATAGGGGGTATTTTTTACAAAAAAAGAAAGCGTGCGAACCTGAAAAATCCGCAAATACAGTTCAGGGTGGTGCTTACGGAAGATAAAAGCATTTTCGCCAGTCTGATTTGTTCAATTGACCGCAGTATTTTCGAAGCGCGAAAACCACATTTCAAGCCTTTTTTTTATCCCGGTGTCCTGATGCCAAGGGTAGCAAGGGCGCTTGTGAATATTTCAATGCCGCAGGAATCCCTCTTTGATCCATTTTGCGGAACAGGAGGAATTCTTGTAGAAGCCGGATTTATTGGTATAAAAGTGATAGGCGGAGATATGCAAAGAAAAATCCTGCTTGGCGCAAAAATGAACCTTGACCATTATAATGCAGACTATTCATTGATGTATGAAGATGCATGCCGCCTTGCGCTTCGGAATGAAAGCGTGGATGCTGTGGTCACAGATCCGCCATATGGAAGATCTGCGGCAATTAAAGCCGAATCTCTTGAATATATGCTTGCCATATCCATGAAAGAGATATATCGCGTTTTAAAGCCGGGAAAACGTTTAGTCTTTATTTCCGAGCGTCCCGTCGAAGCTATAGCATTGGATGCAGGTTTTGAAGTGATCGAGATACATTTGCAAAGAGTGCATAAGAGCCTGACCCGACGGATACTGGTACTTGAAAAACCCGGTTTAGATAATCTGGATAGGAGTGGGCAGGAGGGGGATTATGGTGCTATAGAAAAAAGCCATATTTCTGCCCACTAATTCGTATATATACGAACAATGGTATTTATAGTTTACGATCAGTGTAAACGGATTGAATTATTATCGATTGTGTCATAACCGTGAGGATAGGAGTTAGTGAGCAGAAATGGTTATGGTGGTGGTAAAAAAACTTCTGCTCACAACATTTCGTATGTATGCGAACAATAGTATTTATAGTTTATGGCTAGTGTAAACGGATTGAATTATTATCGAATAAATATGAGAAAAGGGTTGGTGAGCAGAATGGATTATGGTGGTGATTTCAAAAAACTTCTGCCCACTCCAATTCGTATATATACGAACAATAGTATTTATAGTTTACGATTGACGTGTGGAAACAAAAAATTATTTTTTCTGCCCACCACAACCCTCTTCAAAAAATCAAATTGATCCAAGAGCAGTCTCAAATATCTCAAGACCTTTATCAAGCTCACTATTTTTAATTATCAGCGGAGGCACAAACCTTATTACCGAATCACCTGCCGGCAATAATATCAGCCCCCCATCAAGCGATCTTTTAATGATCAAATCTCTTTTCTCAATGGCTGGGGCCTTATTTTCTTCCACAAATTCCACACCTGTCATGAGCCCGATGCCCCGGACATCCCCGATTACCGGGTATTTTTCTTTCAGTTCATTCAATCGTTTTATGAGATAATTCCCTTTTTCAACTGCCTTTTCGCCAAGCTTTGCACTTTCCATGAAATCAAGTGTCGCAAGTCCTCCTGCGGCTGCAAGGAGATTTCCGCCAAATGTGTTAGCATGGGTTCCCGGAGGCCAGCTCATTATCCTGCTGCTTGATAGCGTTGCTCCCAGCGGTATGCCTCCACCGATGGATTTGGACATGCAGACGATATCTGCCTTCACATCGAAATTATCAAGTGCCATGAATTTTCCGGTCCGGAATCCACCGCTCTGGATCTCATCTGCTATCATCAATACATCGTTTTCGTCGCATATCCTCCTGATCTCCTTATGGAACTCTGGCGGCGGGACTATGAACCCTCCTTCTCCCTGTATGGGTTCAACAACGATGGCAGCCGTATCCTTCGGGGACAGTTCCCGTTTAAAAATCGTCCGTTCGATCTCTTTTGCGCAGGATATGCCGCATCCAGGATATTCAAGGTTAAGAGGGCAACGGTAACAGTAAGCATAATCCGAATGCAAGACCCGCAATGATGGAAAATGCTCTTTATGCTTTATTTTGGAACTGGTAAGAGAAAGTGCGCCAAGAGTCCTGCCATGAAAAGCGCGGTAAAATGCGATCATGCTGGTTTTTCCTGTGTACCAGAAAGCGAGTTTCATGGCAGCCTCAACAGCTTCTGTTCCTGAATTAGAGAGGAACACCTTTTCGTAACCAGTCATTTCGCACAGTTTTTCACATAGTTTTACGGGTTCCTCTGCGTAAAAATCCGAGTATCCGCAATGCACCATTTTTTCCATCTGGGCACATACAGCCTGCTTTACCTTGTTGCAGTTATAGCCGATATTCATTACCGCAACGCTTGACGCAAAATCGATATAGCTCTTTCCTTCAATATCGAATATCGTTGAACCGTCTGCATGGTCAACCACAAGGTCAAAAGCGCGTGTAAGGGATGGCGATGCAACTTTATGGTCCCGGTTTATTATCTCTCTTGCTGTTTGGTTTTTTTCTGGCATAGTTCCTCCTATTCAATATCAATTTGTGCTTTCTGTAGTTTTCCGCTGTAATCAAAATAAACAGTCTTTAACTCGGTAAATTCTTCTATGGCGGTCGTTCCTCCTTCGCGTGTCCCGTTGCCTGTGGATTTGACGCCGCCAAAAGGCAAATGGATCTCTGCGCCGATTGTAGATGCGTTTATGTATGTGATCCCGGCATCTATTTTTTCAATAGCCTTAAAAGCATTTTTTAAATTTGCACTATAAATGGAAGAAGAAAGACCATATTCAACAGAGTTGGCAATATGTATCGCGTCATCAATATCCTGCGCCTTGATCAAAGAAACAACCGGACCGAATATCTCTTCCTGCGCTATCCTCATGTCAGGTGATACATCAGTGAATATTGTAGGTTCAAAAAAGTAGCCTGGAAGGGGTTTGACAATATTCCCGCCAATTACAAGTTTTGCGCCTTCTTTTTTTCCGATATCTATATATTTTGCGATCTTCTGGAGTTGTGAATTATTAATGACCGGTCCAACATCGATATTTTCAAGAAGACCGTTCCCAAGTTTAAGTTTTTTCGTCCTTTCAATAAGCTTTTTCAGAAGCTCAGGAAGGATTTTCTCATGTGCGATCACACGGCTTGCTGCAGTGCAACGCTGTCCTGTGGTTCCGAATGCACCCCATACAATCCCGTCAATTGCAAGGCCAAGATCTGCATCATCCATAACAATGATCGGGTTTTTCCCACCCAGTTCCAGCGATACTTTTTTCATATCCCTTGCAGCTTCGCCAAGTATCCATTTCCCTGTTTCAAGAGAGCCTGTGAATGAAACCGCCCTGATCTTCCTGTTATGAACTATCTCGCCTCCAACTGTTTTTCCCTCGCCGGTCACAAGATTTAAAACGCCCCCGGGAAGACCTGCTTCCTGGAGAATTTTTACGAGCTCAATAGAAAGGATGGGTGTATCGCTTGCCGGTTTCAAGATAAGCGTGTTTCCCGCTATGAGAGCCGGCATTATCTTCCAGGCAGGGATCGCTATCGGGAAATTCCAGGGTGTTATTAGCCCCACTACGCCTATGGGGCGGCGAACGGTCATGCAGAATTTATCCGCAAGTTCCGAAGGCGTAGTCTCACCGATCAGGCGCCGCCCTTCTCCTGCTGCATAATATGCCATATCGATCGCCTCCTGGACATCCCCGCGCGCTTCCTTAAGGACTTTTCCCATTTCCATTGTCATAAAGCGTGAAAGCTCTTCTTTTCGCTCTTCAAGCATCCGGGCTCCCCTGAATAATATCTTTGCACGCCGGGGGGCAGGTGTGCTGCTCCAGATATCAAATGCATCTTCTGCGGCATCAACTGCATTTTTCACATCATCTTCATTTGCTTTATGAATTTTACCGATCAATTCAAGAGTTGCAGGGTTAATATCATCAAACATCTCGCCACTACTTGATGATACCCATTCTCCATTAATGAAAAGTTTGTATTCTTGCATGACTCCTCACTCTATTATAAAGTTGTAAGCTAACGTATTTTAACGTTTTGCATCGTTTATCAAAATGAATGGGTAAACGTGGTATCAATACTGTTATGGAAAAGTTCATATGCTTAAGATCATTATAACCATAATATTAAGTGTAAGGAGGCGAACAAGCTAATGCCCAATAAGAATATAGAGACTGAAAAAGAGGAAAAAAGAAGATGCGGACGGTTGTGTCCAGACTGCCCAATGAAAAATGACGATGATAAATGAGATAATTTTTTAAACCCTTCAGTAAATGAAGTCATAATGTGTGGAATAGCAGGCGCTGTGGGAAAAGATTCTGAAAAATCAGTCCGAAAAATGCTTGAAGTCATCAGGCACAGGGGACCTGATGATAGTGGTATATTTTCACAAAATGATATTTCTATTGGTAATGTTTTGCTTAAAATAACTGGAGAAAAAACGCAACCGATCTCAAACTGCGGCGCACTCACATATAACGGGGAAATATACAATTTCAGGGAAATTGCAAAAGCCCTTAGTCTTAAAACCGATTCTGATAGTGAGACTCTTTTTGAGATGATCAAATCCGGAGGTATAGAAACCGCTGTTGGCGAACTGGATGGTGATTATGCATTCGCGTATATCGAAAATGGAAAAATATCCCTTGTGCGCGACCCTGCTGGGGTAAAACCGCTTTATTATTCTACCGGCAATGGATTTGCTTTTGCATCTGAGAAAAAAGCATTATCTGCAATAGGTGAATCTGAAATTAAAACTCTTAAGCCGGGTCACATGCTGACTTTTTGCGCCGGGAATATAATTGAAAAAAAAGTGTCCGGTTTTTCTTCCGGGGAAATATTGGCCGAAGACGCGAAATATTTGCTTTTTGAGGCGATAGAACGATCTGTAAAGAAAAGACAATTTGTGCCATGCGCGATCGCATTTTCCGGCGGCCTTGACAGTTCGCTTCTTGCCGCGCTATGCAGGGATGCAAAGTTATATTCAGCTGGCATGGCTGGCTCGCATGATATTGGCCAGACAAAGAAAGCAGCCCTGCTTCTTGGACTTTCGGATAACCTGCATCTGCATGAACTTACCCTGGACGAATTAGAAACCGCCATTCCTGCTGTGATCCGGGCGATCGAATCGTGTGATCCTATGAAAGTAAGTATCGCTTTACCTTTATTTTTTGCATCAAAAGATGCTGGTCATAATGGAATTCGTGTCATGCTTTCAGGCCAGGGTGCGGATGAATTATTTGCCGGATATAAGCGATATGAGTCCATGAATTCTCTTGAACTCGGGATCGCGCTAAAAAAAGACCTTGAAAATATCGCAGAAAATAATCTTGAGCGTGATGATGCGGTGACTATGGCAAATTCAGTCGAACTCAGGGTGCCATACCTTGATAAGAATGTTGTGGAAATTGCTTTGCGGATCGCTCCAGAACTCAAAATACACAACGGGATACGCAAATATATATTAAGGCTGGCGGCGGGTAAGATCTTACCGGATGAACTTGTATGGAAAGAGAAGAAGGCGGCGCAGTACAGCAGCGGGATTTATTCTGCGATGGAAAAAATTGCCAGGAAAAACGGGTACAGGGGAGAGAGGGCTCTGGGGAGATATCTGAGAGAATTGAAGCAGCAAGATTGATCTATTGATCTATATTACATTATATCCTTTTTTCACAGCATCTCGAACAACATAAGATTCCTTCAATTTTCGTTCAAATTCTTCATGAGTATAGCATCATAATCTTTTTATCGCTTCATCTCTTTAATGTGTTAGATTTCAATGACAAAAAAAGGCATGGAAAATAAGAAAATTGGATTTATCGGGACAGGTAAAATGGGCGAAGCCCTGATCAAAGGCATACTTCATGCCAGGCTCGTTCCTTCAGGGAACATCTATGCCAGTGATATGGATTTAGTGAAATTAAAGGCTCTTGAAACTGATCTTGCGATCAATACCTGCAAGGATAATTGCGATGCAGTGATCAATTCCGATATAATAATTATTGCGGTAAAACCGCAGATAGTTCCCGCAGTCGTAAATGAGATCAAAAGCTCGATAAAGAACCAGTTGATTATTTCAATAGCTGCCGGAGTTACCATAGATACTTATGAGAAAAACATGCCGCATGGGACAAAAGTTGTCAGGGTGATGCCCAATATTGCTGCAACAGTGAAAGAAGCGGCTTCGGCAATATGTCCGGGAAGCGCTGTATCAAAAGAGGATATGGCAATCGCAGGAAGTATATTTAGTGCGATTGGAAAAACAGTAACAGTACAGGAAAACCTTATGGATGCCGTAACCGGATTGTCCGGGAGCGGCCCTGCGTATATTTTCATGATAATCGAAGCACTTGCCGATGGCGGTGTGCATGAAGGGCTTGACAGGAACACTGCCAAATTGCTTGCGGCGCAGACAGTTCTTGGTTCTGCAAAAATGGCGCTTGATGGCGGGAGTCACACAGGAGAATTAAAGGATATGGTGACATCCCCTGGCGGCACAACCATCCGTGGGCTTCGTGTCATGGAAGAACAGGGTGTACGCATCGCGATGATGAAAGCAGTGATCGCCGCCTGCGAGCGTTCAAAAGAGCTGGGTAAGAAATCATAAAGCAATCCAATATGTCTATTCTTTCCGATATCGAAACAAAAGCAAGAAAGAATCATGCGCGTATTGGCCTTGGGATAGGCAAAGTCTCAGAAAAACTGATACGGAGCGCAGAGGCTGCAAGTGAATACTCGGATGTTGTTCTTGTCGGCGATGAAAATGAGATAAAAACGATAGGCACAGACCTTGAGATAATCCATTCAAATGAGCCCCCGAAGAAATTGATCGAATTGCTGCTTTCCGGTAAAATAGATGGGGCAGTCAGGGGAACGCTCAGTGCGACAAAAACGCTTTCTGAACTTAAAAGATCGCTGAATGTGAAAAAGCTGTACAGGGTGGCATTATTAGAAACAGCAGATGGACGGCCATTTTTCCTTGCACCTGTTGGGATTGATGAAGGAAATTCCGTGGATGACAAAGTCGAATTGATAAAGCGCGGAGCAGAGCATTTCAGGCGCCTCGATGTGGAAATGAAAGTGGGAATACTATCAGGCGGGCGTTTTGAGGATAAAGGCCGGGATAAGATCGTGGACAGGACGCTTGAAGATGCCGAGCTTGTGACCAGAAAAGTATCCGCACTCGGGATCAAAGCAAAGAATTATTCAATATTAATAGAAGACGCGATCGAGGAGGCGAATTTCATAATGGCGCCTGATGGGATATCGGGGAACCTGATTTTCAGGACGCTTGTGTTCCTGGGTGGAGGATACGGTCATGGCGCGCCTGTATTGATGGAGAAGGTGTTCGTGGATACTTCGCGTGTGGGAGGGCATTATACGAGGGCGATAATGCTTGCAGGCGCGCTTAAACGATGAGATTTTCTTAGAGTTTCTATGGAATTAATACCATTTAGCAATGGATGAGGTGGAAAATGATAAGTAAAACAATTCGTTTGCCTGATGCGATAAGACAACTTATAAAGTTAGGATTAAAAGAGTATGCTGTAAATCTATACAGGGATAAAAAAGTGACTTTAAGGGAGGCTTCTGAGCTTGCAGATTTGAGCCCAAGAGAAATGCTTGATCTTTTAATGGAACATGGAATCAAAGGAAATGTGACATTGAAACAGCAGCAAAGATCACTAGAATATGTTGAAGAACTGCTAAAATAATTTAAATGCACAGGTGCATTGGAATGATCGGTAGCGATTACATAATTATCTGATCATACTCCTGAACATGTCCCTCCATTCCCTCCTCCGGAATAAGCTCCCCCCCGAAAAACTCGCGCTCCTTCCCAGAGGTTTCGAGGTTATCGGAGACATCGCGATAATAAATATCCATTTCTTGATCCTGAAAAATATCTTATTGCAGAGGCGTTGTCAATTCACAAAAAAGGTCTAAAAACAGTCCTTCGAAAGCTCAATAAAATCGAAGGTGCTGCGCGCGTAGCGGATTTTGAACTGCTGCTCGGAGATCGGACAACCACAATGCACAGGGAGAATGGCTGCGTCTTTCAATTAGACGTAACAAAAACATTTTTTTCAGGAAAAATGTATTATGAGCGGGGCAGGATCGCACAAAAAGCAAATGATGGTGAGGACGTCCTTGTTTTATTTGCAGGTGTCGGGCCGTTCCTCATCCCGATAAAGAAACAAAGGAACGTCAACATCACCGGACTTGATAACAACCGGGAAGCATGCACATATCTTCGAAAAAATATTGAATTGAACCGCATTGAAGCAAATATCATCCTTGGCGATGCCCGGAATGTTACTAGAATATTCAAAACCAGGTTTGACAGGATCGTGATGCCAGCGCCTTATGGACAGGACTTCTTCCTGGATCTTGCTCATTCTATTTTGAAACCAGGAGGGTATGTCCACTTCTATACTTTCAAGAAGGATTTCGAAATAACCCATTTCAGGAGGCTGCTTGAAGAAAAAGGATGGTTTATTGACTTCTCCAGGGGTTGCGGGAACGTGGCGCCAAGGGTGAAAAGATATGTTTTTGACTTGATTATGAAAAAAGTTATTTCATAAAAGTTTGCTTTCTGCCCGGCCCCACAGAAATATATCCAATATCTGCCCCCATCAATTCTTCAAGTAATTCAACGTAGAGCCTTGCATTTTCCGGAAGATCCACGAAACTTTCTGCATCTGTGATATCTTCACGCCACCCAGGGATATCGATATAGATGGGCTTGCATCGGGCAACATCATCGGAAAGCTCAGGCATATAATCGATATTTTTTCCTTCAAGTTCATATCCAAGGCACAACTTTATCGAGCCAAGCCCTGAAAGTACATCGAGTTTTGTGAGAGCCATGGATGTATATCCATTGAGGTTGATGGCTTTTCGCGCAAGCGGCATATCAAACCAGCCGCATCTCCTGGGGCGCCCGGTCGTAGTCCCGAATTCGCCGCCTTTTTCACGCAGGTGTTCTCCGACTTCATTTTTCTGCTCTGTCGGGAGCGGCCCTTCTCCAACGCGTGTGATATACGCTTTTATTACTCCTATCACTTCATTCACTTTTGTCGGGCCTACACCCAGCCCGGCACATGCTGATCCTGCGACTGTACTTGAAGAGGTGACGAATTTTTGTGTCCCGTGAATTATATCAAGATGCGTTCCCTGTGCACCTTCGGCGAGGACTTTTCTACCATCTTTTAAAGCCTGGTTTATCTCTTTTGAAACATCGGTAATGTATGGTTTTAATTTCTTGCCGATCTCAAGATATGCATCAATTTCTGACCGTGCGATCTTCGGGTCTCCCCCCATTTCTTTTATCGCTGCTTCTTTCTGGGGCGCTATTTCTTCAATTTTTCGCATGAAACGGCTCTTATCAGCAATATCTGCCATCTGTATCTCTTCCCGCCCCACTTTATCAACATAAGCAAAACCAATCCCCCTGTTCGTGGTCCCGATTTTCACGGAGCGTTTTGATTCGCGAAGACCATCCAGCGCAACATGATACGGCATTATGATGCTCGTCTTTGCGTCGATGCCGAGCTTTGATGGCGGAACTTCTACGCCATTTTCAGAAAGCATGGCAATTTCATCCATCAATATTCCAGGATTCATCACAGTACCCGGGCCAATAAGGAGGCGCGCATCGAAAAGCACACCCGATGGGATAAGATGCAGTTTGTATGTTTTGCCTTCTGCTACGACAGTGTGTCCTGCATTATCCCCGCCCTGGAACCTGGCCACAATATCGTATTGCGAAGCCATCATATCCACGATCTTGCCTTTTCCTTCGTCTCCGAATTGTGCGCCTGTGATTATTGTGAACATATTTACCTCTAAATTAATTATATATACATTTAACATCTTTTTAGACAGTTAGATGATATCATACTCAATAGGTTCTTTGAATGGCAAAAATCTAATGGTCTAAAGGATTCAATCAAAGACTTTCTTTAGCATTTCCATACCAAGTATTTCGTTATTAAACATCGGGATCCTGGCAGAAACAAGAGACCCGAACTTCTTATCTATCAATTCCATGTAACTTTTCTGTTCAGTCTGCCTGTTCACAATGAATGGGGATTTTGAATCAGTCTGTGGCATCACCTGGTTCACGATAACCCCGCCGACGGGTATCTGGAACGCTCTCACCCAGTAGATGAAACGTTCAACAACCGAAATAGGAAGCGCAAGAGGTAGTGTAACAAAATAAAAAGCCGTAAGCTTTGGGTCAGTGAGGAGTTTTCGTATCTCTTCGGTCTTTCGCCGGGATTTTAGCATTCCTTCTATCATGGGGTCGCATACTTCTTTCTTATTTTTTTTGAAGGAAAGCGATTTTTTCAGGCATATTGCATCTTCCCTGCTTTTTATCATCTTTCCAAGCCACATGTCATACATTTTGCTCATTCCAAGAAGTCGATATGTGTGGGCAACAGGGGCTGTGTCAAAAACATAGCAATCATATTTATTGGCAAGAATAATATCCACGACATTATCAAACATGGCCGACTCTTCAAAAGCTGGATTTGTAGTCGCAGCATCAACAAATGGAGTGGGATCTATGGGGATGTCCGCATATTTTAAAAAATCAAGGATCTTCCCACGCGTATCATCACGATATTTTTCAACAGTAGTGGCAGTCTCGATCTCCAGCGCATAAAGGTTAGTGCAGCCCTCGACCTGAGTCTCGCCATGTCCTATGAATTGCTGCCCGAAACAACTTGATAAGCTGTGCACCGGGTTTGTGCTGCAAAGAAGAGTCCTTTTGCCAAGTGAGGCAAGATATATTGCAGTAGCGCTTGCCATTACTGTTTTTCCAACTCCGCCCTTCCCGCCAAAGAAAATATATTTATTAGTGCCGCTAGCAAGCGATTCTGTAATTTTATTCATGGGTTCCACCATATACAATATAAGCTGTCTTTTCAAGCATTTCCAGTCCTTTAGGTTCCTTATCCATCATGGGGACATGTGCAACTATCCTGTCCCCGAATTTCTTTTTAATCGTCTCCATATTGCCCTGCTGCATCTTCACTCTGTTCTTCAGAAAATCGGGTACATTCGGATCGGATGCAAGTTCTTTTGGATATACCTGGTTCACGATTATCCCGCTGAGTTCTATCCCGAATTTCTTGAATTCTCTTATCGCGATCTCGGTATCCATTATTGCCATCTGCTCAGGGATGACTACATAAAATAAAGCGGTCGTATCGCGTGCGCTTATGATCTTGGCCATAAAGCCAAGCCTGTTCTTGATATCCATGAGTTCATCAATCATTCCTTTTTCCTCAGAGGCGCCTGATTCTTTGCCAGATATCCTTTTTACCCTTTCATCGACATCGCTTGAGTCTTTTCTTATGTCTACAACTTTATTTATCCATGTATCAAGAAGGGAAGCCATGGATAAGAACCGGATTGCATGTCCATGGGGCATCATATCAAAAATATAATAGTCATAGTCCCCTTTCATGATCAGTTCTATCATGCTGTCAAAAGTTGCACTCTCAGACATTGCTGGCTGGGCTGATGCGCTTTTTATGTAATCCTCTATTTCTTCGGGAACCTCGCCATACATATCTATTATCTTTTTCCTGACGCTTGCCTGGTAATCCGCTACAACGCGGTCTGCGTCTATCTCAAGGGCATACAGGTTCTGGGCGAGTTTCACCTCGCCTTTCCCGAAAAGATCATACTCAAAGACGTCCGTAAGTGATGCCTGCGGGTCGGTGGAGAACACAATGACCTTTTTTCCCTTTGAAGCAAGATATCGCGCTGTTGTTGCAGATAGAGTTGTTTTCCCAAGACCGCCTTTTCCGGCAAAAAGCAGGTACTTCATGTCGGGGCGCAAAACCATATCTTTTAGAATATTTTCATCCTCCGAACATCCTATCGGTAACGTCGCGGTCGCGAAGAAGCGTTCGCTTCCAGGTTTTTACATGGGGAACAACATGCGGCAGCAGGCGAAGTGAATAATACGGGGGGAGAACCGGGATACCAAGCATATCGCCCATAACGATCAGCATGAACAGGTTCTCCATATGCATTCTTGTTCTAAGTGAATAAGTGACCATATCGTGAGCCGCCATGCCATAGACAAAGTCCTTTATTGCGTTCTTTATGGAACCGAATCTCTTTTTATCTTCCTTCTTTTCATCCATTTTGAAACTCCTTAGTTTGTAGCGCTTTCGCCCGATCTACCTCACCCAGTCTTCTTCTCTGGAATGCCCGGTATATATCAACACACATGATCAGGGCTGCGATAATCAAAATCACGCCGATTATGCCTGCTGCGATATTACCGGGAGCGATTGGTGCTGATGAGAAACCCTTGGTAAGAGACTGGTAGCTTGCAAACCCGAGCGCAGCTATCGTCGTAATGATCATAAAGACGCCAGGTATCCCTGAGATCATCCAGCCTTTTTTCGTATCAATCAGCCACAGAGTGATTATCATCAGTGAAAGCCCTGCCATGAGCTGGTTTGAGCCTCCGAAAAGTACCCAGATATATATCCACGTGCCTCCCAACGTCGGGCTTGCAAGAATAAATGTCACTGCAAGGAAAAGTATGGAAGCTATGTACTTGTTATTGAGCAATGAAATTTTTTCCCCTCCTATTTCATTTATGGTAAGCCTTCCGAGCCGCACAACAAGCATCATGACCGCAAGCGCAAGGGCAATAAATATAAGTCCCACATAAGCCTGGGCAGTCGTGCTACCAAGAAGAAGCGATGATGCACCTTTTGTGAATATCTGGGCGGCAGAAAGTCCTTTTGTCTCATCAGCAGTTAGCGTTGCAATAATGGAAAGGGCAAGCAGGGCAAGCACACCTTCTGCAAGCATGGCGCCAGCAGTAACGGGTGCGACATCATTTTCATTCTCTATCTGTTTTGATGTGGCCGAGCTGCTAACCAGGCTGTGCCATCCCGATACGGAACCGCAAGCTATGGTAACGAATAGCAGAGGCCACAATGGCATTGCTGCGGAGCCTGTTAAGCCGGCAAAGAAATCCGTGTAATCCGGCCTGACGTAAGCAGGGTTCCCGATTATGATCGAAGCAACAAGCGCAATGAGCCCGAAGAACACGACATAAAAGAACATGTAGATTGTGGGCTGGGTAAAGCTCCATATGGGCGTAAGACCCGCCACCAGGCACAGGACAAGAAGAGCAACGAGCCAGAAATCAACACTTGGTATAGCAACAGGATAAGATGCGCCGACGAATATACCTGCGATTATCAGTACGATCCCGGCTGCTGTTCCCACAAAAGGATTCATCTTCAGCTTGTAGATCAACAGACCCACGACCACACCTGAAACAAGAACTGTGGCTGTTGGAATAATGGAGTTCGTGCTTGCCTTGAGCATTCCTGCTGCCAGGCTTGCGAATGCTGCCATTATCAGGATCAGGTAGAAAACAAGGAATATCATAAGGATGTTCCTTGTTCGCGGACCGATCAATTCGTATGAAAGGGGACCAAAACTTTTGCCTTCGTTCCTTACTGAGATCATGCATGAGAAATAGTCCTGCACCCATCCGATAAAGATGTTGCCAACAAGAATCCAGATAAGAGCGGGCAGCCAGCCCCATAGCAGACCTGCCGTAATGGCCCCTACTACAGGCGCAAGACCTGCTATGCTCTTGAACTGGAAACCATAAAGTACGAACTTATTTGTAGGGAAGTACTCAACCCCATCCATATAGACCTTTGCCGGAGTTGCCCGTAAAGGATCACATTTCATTACATCCCTGTCGATCTTTTTTACTCGATAATAATATATGAGAAAATATATTATGATACCACCGATAAGTATCATTGCTGCGTTCACTACCATTTTTCAAATCCTCCTTTTTTGACACCTACCCACGGTGTCAAGTATGAATGCTCATCATTATTTATTAAGATTTCGGATATGCAATTTAAGGAAGTGTGGGGAATGCATTTTCATCTGCCTTCAAGTGCTTTAATCACGCCATATATTAGAAGGTTTAATGGAGTCTCTATGTTATGTTTTTTCCCGAGCTGTATGATTTTTCCATTTAAGAAATCAACTTCAGTCTTCCTTTTGTTAATAATATCAAGCAACATCGAAGTTTTATGCTCATTTCCTTTTTCGAGCGCGTTATGCATGGATTTTCGAAGATACTTTTCGTCTAATTCAATACCTTCGGCCCTTGCAATTTTCAGGGATTCTTGTGCCACCGCAAATAAACTCTGTTTTAATTCAGGTATTTCGGATATTATACCTAATTTTGTTCTGGTGATTGCATTAATTGAATTGGCTGCAATTATTGGAATAGCTTTTCTCCATATTTCCGGGGTAATATTATCAACTGCTTTAGTGGGTATTCCTGCTGAAGTTAATAATAAAGCCAATTTTTTGGCATACTCTTGTGATCTAAGGGAATTTCCCCCAAGTATGCTTTCCTCATAAAATGTTAATAGCTCAATATATCCAGGTTTGACCATGGTTGCTGGAAACCAGACGACACCTTCTATGATCTGTTCTTTGCTGACATACTTGTTGATAATTTCGCTTATCCCAAGCCCATTTTGCAGACAAACAACATAGGTATTTTTTCCTATCATTGGCAGTGCACTCTTGACAGCTTCTTCCAAACTATATGCCTTTACTGCAAACAGAATTAGATCTTGTTTTTGTGTAATATTTCCTGGTGGTACTATTGTCACATTATCCAGATATATTTCTTTAACTCCGGATATTGACAATCCATTTTCTTCAACTTGCTTAATTATATTCTCATTTCTTTCTATAAAAGTTACTTTGTATCCTGCATTGGATAAAAAACCTCCAAAAGCACTTCCAATTGCACCCATACCGACAATACAGATTTTATCAAAACCTATTGTATTTTTAAACATTCTAACCTCATTTATAAATTGCCCTATCCAGAAGGGATAACACCGAGCTGTCGCATCATGCCCCATATATCGTTCCAGACCCACACTTCCTCGATCTTGCCGCCTACAAAACGATAGATGGCAATCCCTGTCCATGTCACCTTCTTTCCAGTAGGAGCAATGCCCTGAAGTTCACCTGTATGGATTCCATGACATTTCCAGCTGGCAACGACCCGATCTCCCTCTGCGATTGTGTCCTTAACAGAAATAGTAATATCGGAAAATCCAGCAAGAAAACTGCCAGCATACTGTTTCCAGCCTGCAAGTCCCTTAATTTCAGAGTTGGAGACGTGGAGAACCACATTAGCAGCTAACACTTCATCCCCCACGGTCATATTTTTCTTGTTGTAGGCCTCATCAATGAAACGATAGATAATGGCTTTGTTTTGTTTTGTTGACATTCTTATCATCCTGTTATTATTATGCCCGGGATGTACTTATCATTCCCTCAGACCCCCCAACTCTTCACATTGCTGAATGTGCATTTTGTTCTCCTCTATTTAGTATCATAGTGACCAGTAGTTGAGTCATAGTCCATTTATTCTCAATCAATTCTTCATATACTCCCTTAAAATAGTCGTCGCATAACTCCCTTTCTGCAAAGAGAACTCAAGTGTGACTTTCGTCTTCCCTTCATTTTTCTCATCCTCACCAACACTGAATTCAGGCTTAAAAGGCACTATTATTTCCCTTCTTAGTCCCTTTGATGCCAATTCAGGTATGGCCGGGACTCTGAAACCTTCCGTATCAATATTTAATTCCTTCACGACCTCCCGCTCAATTTCCCCGGCCTGTCCTTCTGCGAACTGGGTTTCATATCCCACAAGAGGCGCCGTGACAAAAGCCCTGCCCCTGTTGATGAGGTTATTTATCCCGTCAAGATTATCCTTCGTTACCTTCTGTAGTCTTGAAGTATCGGGTAGCCCCATCTCGTTCTTGAAGCATACGATATCACCGTCATAAGCCTACTTGATCGACATGCCGGATCCGATGCGGCGGCTCAATATAAGGTTGAAAATATATGACTGATAGGCATGCAGGAACATTGCCATCAATTTTGGCGACAAAGCCCGGAAAGCTCCGGCATGATCATCAGGATGGGCTATCAGGTGGCTCATCATAGCCCTTTCGAACTGCAAATGAAGAGAATATATTTTCACTCCTTCCTTGAAATCCGCCGTGTCCCAGACGAACTGGCGGGCTTTTCTAATTGCCTCATTCTCTTCAGGATATGCTTTTGCGATATAGGTCAGGGACGCTTCTTTGATATCTCCCCTGAGGATCGCTTCACCCACGACATGCGTCACAGGCCTGTTCTCCCCGAATCTTTGCACACCGAAAAAATTGGGAATCCCCTTTTCAAGCTCATGGGTTATAGACGTTACGCGCTCCAGGGTCTCTTGCTCTGAAAGATCGATATTCCGTATAGTGATCTTGAAACGATTGCCCCAGAGGTCTCCAAGGCTCACTTTTTTATTTGAGCGCCCGATAGGTTTGAATTCAATATCCTTCAAATGCACACGCGCAAGGTCATCTTCTGTGATATCCCACAGACATATTTTCTGCTTCGTGATCGCACTCTTGTCCTTTGTGCCTGCCCATCCGAATCTTGTCTTGCTTATTCTCAGTATACGCTCATGATCGCTCAATAGATTGTGGATATCCCATT
>CABMCA010000118.1 GCA_902384525.1 uncultured archaeon | reverse complement strand
CCCACCCACACACATTTTTAATATAATGATACTGCTACACCCCAGATCAACACTCTATCCATACACTTCTATCTTCCGATATATCCGGAAGTGAGTCACAGAGATTTGGAAGAGAATCCCAGAGGTACAGACCTGAAGAATCTGGAAGATACAGGCAGGAAGAATCTGAGAGATCCGGAAGTGAGTCACAGAGATTTGGAAGAGAATCCCAGAGGTACAGACCTGAAGAGTCAGGAAGATACAGGCAGGAAGAATCTGAGAGATCCGGAAGTGAGTCACAGAGATTTGGAAAAGGGTCAAGGGGAAGCAAGCAAGAAGAAGAGTCCTGGAGATTCAGGCAATAATCAGGGAAAATAGTTCGAAAATAACTAATAAACGTCTCAAAAAATTCAAAGCGAATCAGGCAAAAAGTGCGACATTGCTATATTGCCTGATTCTTACCCTGAACAGTGATAAAACAACATACTTTGTTAAAAAATTCTGTAACCGTACCGGATATTTCTTAGTATCATGAGAATTTTATCAGTATGGTTAGAGCTTACCGGAAGTAAGTCGAAAATTACCGGATAATTAAGTTAGAGAAAGTTAGAGAAAAATATACTAAATTGAAAAGGAGATAAATAATATGGCAACAAATAAAGCAGTATTTGGAATATATAAGACACGAGTGGGAGTTGAATCTGCTGTTGATGCTCTAAAAGCTGCAGGTTTTCGCAGTTCAGACATCTCGGTACTCATGCCTGAAAAGACAAGTACAAAAGAATTCGCACATGAGAAACACACTAAGGCTCCTGAAGGCGCAGCAACAGGTGCAGGCTCCGGACTTGTAATAGGAGGGGCTCTTGGATGGCTGGCAGGTATTGGCGCACTGGCAATTCCAGGTGTCGGTCCCTTTATAGCAGCAGGCCCTCTTATGGCAGCTCTGGCTGGCGCTGGTGTTGGCGGTGCGGTCGGTGGAATTGTAGGAGCTCTTGTCGGCATGGGCGTTCCTGAGTATGAGGCAAAAAGGTACGAAGGACTGATTAATAAAGGCGGCATCTTACTATCAGTTCATACAGATAGTTCGGAATGGGCAAAGCGCGCTGAAGAAATCCTGAAAAGTACGGGAGCTGAAGATATTTCTACAACAGGAGAGGCAAAAGCAGAGGAAACAGTGCCACCCCGTACAACAGTGGTGACACCCCATACAGTAGAGAGTGAAACAGTAGTTACAGAGAAAGAAACAGTAGTGCAACCGCACGCTGCAGAGAAAACTCCTTCTACTGAGTATTAGCAGGAATTTTCCAGACAGCAGACAGGTTAGTTAGCCGATATCTAACCTGTTCTTTTTGTATTTTGTTATCAAAAGATGGATTTTAACAACAGGTTCAATTCACTTTTTTGTAGCAGTTCGCCCGCTTTCACTTGCCTTTGAGTCATAAAGTAGTATTTCTGATTAAAATATCATAAAAAATTCTGATTAAACGTAAGCTTAATATGGGTTAAATCATATAGACTTTTTGGATGTAGCAGCGAAAAAGATATAAAGGCATATTCTAATTATCATCATTTCCCTAAATGCGATAATCTTAAGTCTAATAAACTTATTATTTATAATATATCAGGTAAAATATGGAAAATACTGAAAACGAAGTAAAGAATCAGGACCTTCTTGGCGGGTTAGAAATAACATCTACTAAAGATATTGAGGTTCCTAAAAAATTGATCGAACAGGTCATTGGCCAGGAACATGCCGTGGAGGTAGTACGAAAAGCGGCAAACCAGAGAAGACATGTAATGATGCTTGGAACACCGGGGACTGGTAAATCAATGCTTGCAAAAGCAATGGCTGAATTGCTTCCAAAAGAGGAATTACAGGATGTTCTGGTATATAACAATCCGGATGATCCCAATAATCCAAAGATACGCATAGTGCCAGCTGGAAAAGGCAAAGAGATCACCGATGCCCACAAAGTGGAAGCGCAAAAAAGAACAACAGCGCGTAATATGTTCATTATGCTTCTTGTCCTTGGCATCGTAGGATATTCATTTTTCGTTGGGGAATATCTTATGGGAATCATAGCAGCGGTATTAATAGCTATGATGATGCGCCAGTTCATGCCAAAAGAAACTGCTTTGATCCCCAAACTTCTCGTTTCAAACAAGAGCAAGGAGATCGCTCCTTATATTGATGCCACTGGTGCGCACGCAGGCGCGCTTCTTGGCGATGTGCGTCACGACCCGTTCCAGTCAGGCGGACTTGAAACACCAGCGCATGACAGGGTAGAGAGTGGTGCTATCCATAAAGCCCATAAGGGTGTGCTGTTCATTGACGAAATAAATACGCTCAGGATCGAATCCCAGCAAAATCTTTTGACCGCACTCCAGGAAAAGGAATTTGCAATCACAGGACAGTCTGAACGTTCAAGCGGCGCAATGGTTAAAACAGACCCTGTACCATGTGATTTTATAATGGTGGCAGCGGGAAACCTTGATGCTATCAAGGGAATGCATCCTGCACTTCGCTCACGTGTCAAAGGCTATGGATACGAAGTATATATGAGCGATACCATTGAGGATACGCCCGATAACAGGCAAAAGCTTGTCAGGTTCGTTGCCCAGGAAGTTGTAAGAGATGGCAAGATACCTCATTTTGATAAAGGCGCTGTTGAAGAGATAATCCGCGAAGCACGCCGCCGTGCAGGAAGAAAAGGGCATCTGACACTTAAACTCAGGGACCTTGGAGGTCTTGTTCGTGTTGCCGGTGATATTGCACATGGGGAAAATGCACCGCTCACCACAGCTGTACATGTGTTAAAAGCAAAGAGTATTGCCCGTTCTGTTGAACAGCAGCTTGCGCACCAGTATCTTGAGCGAAGAAAAGATTATAAGCTCTATATAAAAGAGGGCGCACAGGTTGGAAGAGTAAATGGTCTTGCTGTCATGGGTGAGGATTCGGGTATAGTCCTTCCGATAATAGCTGAGGTCACACCAACACAATCCACATCCGAAGGCCATATAATTGCTACAGGAATGTTGAAAAATATTGCACGAGAGGCTGTGCAGAATGTTTCCGCACTTATCAAGAAGACAACTGGCAAGGATATTTCCAGAATGGATGTCCATATCCAGTTCGTGGGAACGTATGAGGGTGTAGAAGGCGATTCTGCAAGCATTTCCATAGCTACAGCGGTATTATCTGCGATCCAGGGAATACCTATTGACCAGACAGTAGCAATGACCGGTTCACTCTCGGTCAGGGGCGACGTGTTGCCTGTAGGAGGCGTCACATACAAGATAGAAGCAGCGGCACTGGCAGGAATAAAAACAGTCCTCATTACAAAATCAAATATGGGAGATGTGCTTATTGAAGATGAATACAAGGATCAGATAAGAATAATCCCTGTGTCAAATATTGAAGAGGTATTGGAATACAGCCTTGTTGGCGTGGAAAAGGATGGTCTTATTGCTACCCTTAAAAAATTCGCTTCAAGAACAAAATTCGCCCTTCCTATCCCTGAAACAAAGCCAATAAGCATAGTGTGAGAAATCTATGGATTTTTATGATACACGTATTATAAAGAGTGTCAGCACATCAATTGTTCTTGATAACGGCCAGATACGTGAGATATCGAATAATTTCTCAAGTGGAGGAGCTGTTAGAGTTCTTGACGGCGGCTCATGGGGATTCGTTTCCCTGGATGGCGTTGTTGAGAATACCGATGCTGCGATTTCATCTGCGGGAAGGCTTGCGGAATCTGCACGAAACAGGAGTCCAAGGAACCCGATTGATCTTGCCCCTATAAAAAAACCTGATCTTAAGGATCTTCCGGTGATAAAGGAAAAACCGCAGGATATTCCAATCGAAGACAAAGTCAAATTACTTCTTGAAATCGAAAAAAGTGCAAAAAAAACCGGGATACAAAGTACAAATGCCGTTTATTCCGAATCACTGATAAACGTCAAATATTCGAGTTCCGAAGGGCTTGATTGTGAATATACGTTAACCCGTATTGGTTTTGCGATAAGCTCAATTGCGCAGTCAGAAGGCGTTTACCAGATCGGAAGAGAAAGCAGGTTTGGAGTAATGGGATTTGAGATATTTAAGAAACATGATGCTTTTGCACTTGCAGAAAAAGCAGCTACTACTGCAATAGAGCTTTTATCTGCAAAAACGCCAAAAGCAGGGACCTACCCTGTGATCCTTGACCAGGAACTTGCCGGTGTTTTTATCCATGAGGCAGTTGGTCATGCAGTAGAAGCAGACCATGTTCTTGAGGGAAACTCTATCCTTTCAGGAAAAATTGGCGAACAAATAGCATCCCCGCTTATTACGGTTTATGACGACCCGTCCCTTCATGAATACGGATACTATCCTTTTGATGACGAGGGCGCAGGATCAAAAAGAACTACATTGATACAGAACGGGGTACTGAAATCCTTTATTCATTCAAGGGAAACAGCAGGCAAACTTGGCGGCGAATCAAGGAATTCACGCTCCCAGGGGTATGCAAGACCCGTGATCAGGATGAGCAACACCTTCATAGCGCCGGACGGTATGAAATTTGATGAAATGCTCTCTGAATTAAAAAACGGTATTTATCTTAAAGGCTCACGCGGAGGCCAGGTGAATCCTGGTGAAGGGGTTTTCCAGTTCAATGCAGAGCGCGGGTTCATAGTCAGGAACGGAGAGCTGACGACGTCACTCAGGGATGTCTCTTTATCAGGAAATACTCTTGAAATATTAAATAATGTATCAGAAGTTGGAAATGACCTGGAGATGAATTCAGGACGATGCGGTAAAGCAGGCCAGCTTGTACCTGTCAGCGACGGGGCGCCGCATGTGCTTGTTAACAGGGCGATGGTCGGGGGAAGCGGGTAAAGATCATCTGCGGATAGTGAATCCTGTATTTATTTTCCCTTGCCAGGCGGAGCATGTGGCATATATGGGGTGGGAATGAACTCGACAGAAGGCCGGCGCATGCCTGCTTGCTGGTATAGTTCCATAAGATCATAGACTTCTCTGATCATCTGGTCATTAACTGGCAAACCCAGTTCCTTTGCCTGCTCAAAATCAATCGGATAATCATGCGTCCAGCGGCCTTCGCTGAGCATTCTTGCAAGTTCCGACGCTTTTTCAGGAGTATTGTGTTTAAGCAGCAGAAGATGTACAGCTTCATATACCTGGTCAATAGCCTTTTTTGCTATATCACCAAGAATAAGGGTCTGGTCATCCCTGTGAGGGTTTGGCTGCTCCAGCGCCTTAAGTATGGAAACCGCGGGATAATACCCCTGAGGTCCGCCAAGCTGCGGATCGACCGGGCCCAGGACTGCATTTGGATCCATGACAATCTCATCGGCTGCCATGGCTATAAGGGAACCGCCGGACATCGCATAATGAGGGATAAACACGGTTACTTTTCCTTTGTGACGTTTAAGTGCGGAGGCTATCTGTTCAGCAGCAAGTACAAGTCCGCCTGGCGTATGCAGGATAAGGTCGATTTGCATATCATGCGGTGTCATGCGTATGGCCCGAAGCACGGCCTCCGAATCCTCAATATCGATGTATCTGGCAAGTGGGAACCCGAAGAAACTCATGACCTCCTGCCTGTGTATCATGCTGATCACCCTGCTATTGCGCTTTGTCTCGATTGAACGCATGATCATCTGACGCTTTGACAAAAGTATCCGCTTTTGTACCACAGGTATAAAGAATGAAATAAATACGAGTATCCAAAGGATGTCCGTGATATTGAAATTAATATTGTCCAGAATCGGCATATAGTATAGTCACCTGTTTATCATTATCATTTTTATGGTCGCACACCGAATTTTTAAGTTAACTGACACCCCATGACATCCTTCTGAGCTGACTTCTCACATATTACATAGTTCTGAGAAGTATTAATATTTTCTGGATAATGAAAATTCATCTCGCACTCAGGAAGAGAACGATATCCAGGAATAACACAACAAAGCTCGCCATAAGTACATACAGACCGCGCATGAGCCATCGCTGCTTTGAATTTGCCATACCCTCAATAACGCGTTTAGCATCCTCAGGTTCTTCAGGATGAACAGTATATGCTTTTGTTATAAGAACCATTGTGGCGCAGCCAATCACGATGAACCAGAGGAGGACACGCAGGGAGAAAAGAGACACAAGCAGCCAGTGATAATCGAAATATCTCACCGAGCTGAACATGATCTTGAGGTCGGCAAAAGAAATGAATTCATCATAATCAATCATTTCATTCGTATCAATACGAACCAAAATCCTTATTACTGTACATATCATTTACATCAATTGTAAATATGACCCGACAAAGCAGGAGAAAAACAACTGACAGACTGCATTGCACGTTCAGCGCAATTATTGACATCTTTGAGATGGAAAACCACAGGGAGCCCACGAGCCATGAAGTTAATAATCTTATTTTGACCATTGGCGACAGGGGTTCCAGGGTAAAGTAACATGATTAATAATTATGCTCCATTATTAATAATGATGTTATATTAATAATAATGCATCTCTGCATCGCTAAAAATAGAAAGATTTAAAACCAATCAATCCCTCTAAATATTAAAAAAAACGTTACAAACAAATTAAATCTGATGGGTACAAAATGAGTAACGTACAATCATGTTATCAGTGCGGCAAATGCACATCCATATGCCCCATGCGCCGAGTATCAAAAACATCTCCCCGGAGTTCCATTTACAATGCTAATGTCTATGGGCTTGAAACCCAGGATATCTGGACATGCCTGACATGCGGGTTATGCCCCCAAGAATGTCTTCAGCAGGTGGATTTCCTGAGCTTTATCAGGGAAGAGCGGCAAGGAAAACAGCCTCTTTCTATTGCGCATCTTGGTGTTTTCACAGAGCTTGCTGAATTGAGTTCCAGGCTCAATGGGAACATTGCAGCGAAATCAGGCGATTCAAAAATCGGTTTCTTCCCCGGATGCGTGGATTCACTTGACTTATTCCTGCATGATGTTAAAACCAATTTTGGGGAAATAACAACATCATCTGTTAAGCTTCTTGATAAACTGGGTATGAAACCCCAGGTTCTAAATATGAAATGCTGCGGCCATGATGTCCTCTGGCAGGGAAAAAAAGATGTTTTCGATGGCCTTAAGGCATATAATAAAAAATACATAAAGGAAAGCGGTATCGATACCCTTGTAACAAGCTGCGCCGAATGCTACCGTACTTTTTCAAAGGATTATGACCTGGGGATAAAAGTTGTTCATACATCACAGTTATGGGATAAACTGGGCTTGAAAATAAATCAGGATGTGACCTACCATGACCCGTGCAGGCTGGGAAGGCACATGGGAGAATATGATGCGCCGCGAAAAGCGCTCACTGCAAATGGTGTTACACTAAAAGAGATGGAACATTCAAAGGAAAAGGCCCTGTGCTGCGGTGTGAGCAATTTCATGAACTGCAATGAACAGACAAAAGCGCTTCGCATTGCAAGGATGAATGAAGCCGAGGCAACAGGCGCAAAGACCCTGATCACCACATGTTCAAAATGCCTTGCTCATTTTAATTGCCTGAAGAGTGAAAAAGATGCGGTAAAGAAGTATAATTTTGATGTTGTTGACCTTAGCGTATTCCTCGCAAAACAACTGGAGGCGGGAAAATGATTAAATCAAGCGATCTTGATCCGAATTTCAAATATGAGATATCAAATGAACCCGGCGGTGAAAATATAAAGAAATGCTTTAATTGTACAGGTTGTACGGTTGGCTGCCCGGTGACGGAAATTGATAAATCCTATAATCCCAGGATTATACTTCGTAAAGCTCTTCTTGGTATGAGAAAAGAAGTCCTGGCTGATGATTCATTATGGCTTTGCGCATCATGTTATATCTGCTATGAACGCTGCCCGCAGGATGTTAAAATAACAGAAGTGATAGGGGCAATAAGGGCGATCGCCCAGCGCGAGGCAAAAGCAGGTAAGATAAAGATCACAAATGACAAATCCCTGTTCGATCATCTGTTCATTGATTCGGTAAAAAGTAACGGCAAATGGTATGAAGCAGGGGTCAGCGGCATGTTCATGCTAAAGACAAAAGGTATCGGGGGAGCTATCGGCTATGCTCCGATGGTATTGGAATTATTCAAAAAGGGAAAATTGAGCATTATGCCCCATAAGATCAAAGGTACAAAAGAAATAAAGCGCATTTTTGAGGAAGTGGAGAAGAAATGAAGCTTGCTTATTATCCCGGATGCACCCTACACGGCACGGCGCGCGAATACGATGCATCCACAAAAGCGGTTTGTAGGGCAGCAGGTGTTGATCTTGTCGAGATCGATGACTGGAACTGCTGCGGCGCGCTTGAAGCTATATTTGATAAGGAACTATCGATGGGTTTGTCCGCACGCAATAACTTCAAAGCACAGAAAACAGGTCTTGACCTTGTGATCCCGTGCAGCATATGCTCACATAATCTTTCAAGGGCAGATACAGCGATGAAAAATGATGAAGCCTTCAGGACAAAGATCGAAAGAGCTCTTGGTGAAAAATACAATGGCGTAAAGATAAAACACCTGCTGGATGTCATTGTAAATGATATAGGAACAGATGCGATATCCAGGAAATTCACAAAATCATTAAAAGGCATAAAAGCGGTTGCTTATTATGGGTGCCTTCTTGTGCGGCCATCTGAAGTTTCAAAATTCGATAATCCTGAAAATCCCATGCCTCTTGATAACCTGATCAAATCAACAGGCGCAGATTGCCTTCCCTTCACACAGAAAACAAAATGCTGCGGCGGGAACCTCCTCATGAGTAAGCAGGATTACGCATTCCTCCTCACAAAGAAGTTATTCGATGAAGCAAAAGCAGCTGGCGCAAATTGCGTTGTTGTCGCATGTCCTATGTGCCATATGCTGCTTGACGGCCAGCAAACAACGATCGAAAAGGCGCATAATACTGTTATCGATATGCCTGTCCTTTATTTTACCCAGCTTATCGGGCTTGCCATGGGAATAAGCGAAAAAGAGCTTGAGCTTGATAAGAATATGGTGCCAACCTCAAAACTTATTGACTCTATCGGCAAGGGAGAAACAAAAGCGGAAGTAAAAGGCGCAACTACAGAAGGGGCTAAAGCAGAAGAAGCGGAGGCGGCAGAATGAAAGGCTCAGTTGCTGTAGTAGGCGGGGGCATCGCAGGAATCCAGGCAGCTCTTGATCTTGCTGACAGCGGTTTTAAAACTTATCTCATAGAATCAAGACCCAGCATTGGCGGAGTAATGTCGCAGCTTGATAAGACTTTCCCCACGAACGATTGTGCCATGTGCATCTTATCTCCAAAACTTGTGGAAACTGCAAGGCACCCTAATATTGAATTACTCGCTTATAGCGATGTTAAATCCATTAGCGGGAAAGCAGGTGATTTCAAAGTTAAAGTAGTAAAGAAAGCGCGCTACGTTGATGAAACAAAATGCACAGGCTGCGGATCATGTACTGAAAAATGCCCCTCAAAAGTCCAGGATGAATATAATGCAGGAATGAGCAAGCACAAATCCATCTATATCCCGTTTGCACAGGCCATACCCAGGATTGCAACGATTGATGCAGCACATTGCTTATATCTGACAAAAGGCAAATGCGGGGTATGCAAGAAAGTTTGCGGTCCAAAAGCTGTGGACTATGAACAAAAAGATACAGAGATCGAATTGAATGTAGGTTCAGTTGTGCTTGCCACAGGTTTTAAACCATTTGACCCCTCAATTCTCAAGAATTACAGGTTTGATCATCCTGATGTGATCACATCATTACAGTTTGAGCGCCTGCTCAGCGCAAGCGGCCCGACACAGGGACATGTCACAAAACAATCTGACGGCAAAGTCCCGAAAAATATTGCTTTCATCCAGTGCGTGGGCTCACGGAATCCGCACATCGACAGGAAGCACTGCTCTTCAGTGTGCTGCATGTATGCGACCAAAGAATCCATAATCGCAAAAGAGCATGATCCCGAACTTAATATTACGATTTTCCACATAGATATAAGGGCGTATGGCAAGAATTTCGAGGAATTCTACAACAGGGCGCAAAGAGAATACGGTATCAAATACATCAACTCACGCCCACCCGAAGTGATCGTGGGCGCAAATAATGCCCTATCCCTGAAATATGAGGATTTCAGTACAGGTGTTGTGACACAGGATTTTGATCTTATCGTTCTCTCAATCGGGCTTGATCCTGCTGATTCAACCCGCGCGCTTGCGCAATCGTCGGGTATCGCGCTTGATGATTTCGGGAATATAGCAACAAGTATCGAGAGCCCTGTTGAGTCAAGCGTTGCAGGCATATATGTATGCGGAGTGGCGCAGGGACCAAAAGATATCCCTGATACCGTAGCACAGGCAAGCGCTGCCGCATCAAAGGCCGCAGCACTCCTGTCAGGTGAGCGCGGAACGCTCATCAAAGAGAGAAAATTCCCTGATGAAAAACAGCTTTCGCCTCTGCCGCGCATAGGTGTATTCGTGTGCCACTGCGGAATAAATATCGGAAGCGTGGTCAATGTCCCCGGTGTTGTGGAATATGCCAGAACCCTGCCTGGCGTAGCGCATGCCCGGGAGATGCTGTATGCATGCTCTTCCGATTCACAGGCCGCAATAAAAGATGCGATCGCGAAAAATGACCTGAACCGCGTGGTAGTTGCATCATGCACGCCGCGCACACATGAGCCTTTATTCCAGAATACATGCCGCGAGGCAGGACTTAATCCATATTTATTCGAACTTGCCAACATCCGCGAGCATTGCTCCTGGGTACACTCGAAGGAAAAAGAAAGAGCTACCGAGAAAGCAAAAGGCATCGTGCAGATGGCTGTCGCAAAATCCGCTCTATTCCAGCCACTTTATAAACAGCAAGTATCGCTTATTAATAAGGCTATAGTGCTTGGCGGCGGTGTTGCTGGCATGACTGCTGCGCTTGATATAGCAAATAATGGTTATCATGTGACAATCATCGAAAAAGAAAAGGAACTTGGCGGAATGCTTCGTGAAATGACGGAATTGTATGATGGTAAGAAGCCTGCTGATGTGCTAAAAGAACTTATAGGTAAAGTAAACGGAAATAAAAATATCAACGTAATAAATGAGGCAAAACTCCTCAAGGTCGAAGGTTATCTTGGCAATTTTAAAGGAGTTGTCCTCGCAAACGGCAAGGAGCTAGCACTTGATTTTGGCGCTGCTGTGGTTGCTACCGGAGCCCGGAACCTTGAACCTTCGGGATTATTCAATTATGGCAAAGATCCCCATGTGGTCACGCAGGCGCAATTTGAAAAAATGCTCGGTAAGGGCATAAGCGCGAATAATATTACGATGATCCAATGTGTCGGAGCCCGCAACAAAGAACGGGAATACTGCGGTCGAACATGCTGTGTGGATGCGGTCAAGAATGCGATAAGAATAAAGAAAGCAAATAGCAAAGCAAATGTCTTTGTCCTTTATCGGGACATGAGGACATATGGAGTGATGGAAAAACTCTATGAAAATGCCAGGGATCTTGGCGTAATATTTATTAAATACGAAGCTGATAATCCGCCGAAAGTACAGGGCGGGTCAGTTTTAGTACATGACCATATGCTCAATCAGGATATTGAACTGGCATCAGACCTTGTGGTACTGAGCACGCCTCTTGTGGCCGGGGAAAACGAAGAAATAAACCAGCTTTTCAAGATACCACTTGACAGGAACAAATTCTTCCTTGAAGCACATCCCAAACTGCGGCCTGTGGATTTCGCAACTGATGGCATATTCCTGTGCGGAAGCGCCCAGGCGCCAAAACTCATGGATGAAGCCATATCGCAGGCAAGTGCCGCAGCATCGCGTGCTTGCACAATTCTTTCGAGGAAATTCATTGAAACAGAAGGTGCAGTATCAGTTGTGAACGAAGCTAAATGCATTGGCTGCGGCACGTGTGTTACAGTTTGTCCCTATAATGCCCCTTCATTGTATGATGTGACTGTAAACGTGGAAGAGGTTACATACACCACAAATAAATCAAAAATAAACGCTGCATCCTGCAAAGGTTGCGGTTCATGCGCAGCCGCCTGCCCGGCCGGAGCTATCACTGCGCAGCATTTCTCCTCAAAAGAGATTGGCGAAGCGATTGATGCTTTTGATAAGGGTGTTAAGAGCATTTCAATTGAAAAAGGCTTTGTGGAGATGACAGTATGAGCACGGAAGCAGGAACACCAAAATCAGAGGGCTGGGAACCAAATATCCTTGCTTTTTGCTGTAACTGGTGTTCATACGCAGGCGCAGATCTGGCAGGCGTGAGCAGGTTCCAGTATCCGCCAACTGTTAAAGTCCTGCGTGTTATGTGTTCCAGCAGGGTTGAACCGGCATTCATCTTAAAAGCATTGAAAGACGGAGCAGACGGCGTTCTTGTGGCCGGATGCCACATCGGGGACTGCCATTATATTGATGGAAATAAGAATGCAGAGGTAAGAATAAATAATACTAAAAAAGCGCTGGAAAAACTCGGATTCGATAAGAGGCTCAGGCTTGAGTGGATTTCTGCCAGCGAAGGATTACGATTCTCAGAAGTTATTCGAAATTTTACAGAAGAGATAAAGAAACTGGGTAAGAACCCTGTGAAAACAAAAATCGAACCGCAGATAAACGCAGATGAACGCAGATCGAATGCATCGGCGGTTAATGTTCAAGGAAGTGAAGTTAAATGAGTGATAATAAGGGCGATGAGAAACCTGTTGAATCAAAGGTTGATCAGGAAGAAAAACGGGTTGGAGTATTTGTTTGTGAATGCGGCGTAAATATCGGAGGTGTAGTAAATACTAAAGCTGTGGCCGAATATATCGGAACGCTTCCAGGCGTAAAAGTAACATCCGTTAATAAGTTCACATGTTCTGACTCAGGCCAGGCTGATATCCAGGCAAAAATTAAAGAACACAACTTAAACCGCGTTGTAGTTGCGGCATGTTCTCCGAAGACGCATGAACCGACATTCCGCGCCTGTATTGAAGAGATGGGCCTGAACCAGTATTTCCTTGAATTCGTAAATATCAGAGATCATTGCTCATGGATCCACATGTGGGAGAAGGAGAAAGCCACTGAGAAGGCAAAAGACCTTATCCGCATGGGAACTGAACGCGCCAAGCTGCTTGAACCCCTTCAGGCAAGCGAGGTACCTGTAACTGATAAAGCTCTTGTCATCGGTGCGGGTGTTGCGGGAATGCAATCAGCGCTTGACCTTGCTGATATGGGTTTCCAGGTTTACCTTGTGGAGAAGGAGCCTTCAATAGGCGGAAGGATGGCCCGCTTTGACAAAGTGTTCCCGACAAATGACTGTTCAATATGTATCCTTGGCCCCAAGATGGTAGAAGTCGCGCGTAATAAGAATATCAAGATAATGAGCTATTCAGAAGTGAAAGCAGTAGATGGGTATGTAGGTAATTTCAATGTAAAGATCGAGCATAAACCCAGGTATCTGGATGTCGCCAAATGCACGGGCTGCGCCAAATGCAGCGAAGTATGCCCTGTTGAAGTGCCTTATGATTTCAATGAAGGCTTCGGCACACGTAAAGCGATATATGTCCCATTCCCGCAGGCTGTACCCCTTCGTGCCCTTATTGACAAAGAGAACTGCATTAACTGCAAGGCATGTGCAAAAGCATGCCAGAGCGGGGCAATAAACTATGATATGCAGACTTCATATACTGACCTTAATGTTGGTGTAATTATAGGAGCAGTGGGTTTCAAGACATATGACCCGGAGCCAAGGCACGACTTTGGATACGGGTTATATGATAATATTATTACTGCTATGGAATTTGAGAGGCTTCTTAATGCAGCCGGGCCGACCGGGGGTCATGTTGTGCGCCCATCGGACTGCAAAGAGCCAATACGGGTTGGATTTGTGAACTGCGTGGGTTCGCGCGATAAGGCTACTAATATTTACTGCTCAGGGGTATGCTGCATGTACACAATAAAGAACGCGCAGCTACTCAAAGAGAAGCGCCCTGAGACGGACCATACCGTAATGTATATTGATATCAGGACACCCTTCAGGGCATATGAGGAATCATACAACAGGTCAAGAAATCTTGGTGTTAAATTCCTGCGCGGAAGACCTGTGGAAGTGAAGGAAGACCCCGTCACCAAGAATATCAAGGTGCGGGTCGAGGATACACTTGCTGGTGAAATGAGGAATCTTGAATTTGATCTTCTTGTACTTGCGACTGGCATTGTCCCGAACGAAGGCATAGGCCAGATACAGCAGTTATTAAAATTATCAAAAGCAGCAGACGGTCTTCTGATGGAAGCGCATCCGAAATTAAAACCCGTTGATACAACTATCGATGGCGTGTTCCTTGCTGGCTGCGCTTCAGGACCCAAGGATATTCCATATGCAGTATCCCAGGGTAGCGCATGCGCAGGCCGCGCCACCATTTTGCTCAAGAACAAGAAAGCCATAACAGAAGGCATTACTGCTGTTGTTGATCCCGATGTATGCGTGGGTTGTAATGTGTGCATCCCGATGTGCCCATTCCAGGCTATCAAGTTTGATGAAAAAGCTGGAAAAGCAAATGTTGTAAAAGCACTCTGTAAAGGGTGCGGAACATGCGTAGCAGCATGCCCGACAGGTGCGCTTGAGCAGAGCCATTTCAAGAATAACCAGATACTGGCACAAGTTAAGAATGTATTCAAGTTCCAGGAGGTAGCGGTATGAGCGCAGAAGCTGCCACAGATACGAAGACCAATGACTGGGAACCCAAGATCGTGGCCTTCTGCTGCAACTGGTGTTCATACGGAGGCGCAGACAGCGCAGGGATGGGAAGATTCCAGCAGCCGGCTTCGGCAAGGATCATACGTGTCATGTGTTCAGGCAGGATCGATCCGCTGCATGTGTTCAATGCATTCCTGGAAGGAGCTGACGCTGTACTGGTGACAGGATGCCATATCGGCGACTGCCATTATGTTAACGGTAATGATAAAACAAAAATAAAATACAAATATCTTGAAAACGTGGCGCATGAGCTTGGTATTGAAAAAGAGAGGCTCCAGCTTAACTGGATATCGGCAAGCGAAGGCGAAAAGTTCGCAAATTTTATCCGTGATGTAACTGCCCAGATAAAAAAGCTTGGGCCGAGCCCCTTAAAACCTGAGGGGGTGGCGTAATGCAAAAAGGCGATATGTATGTTGGATGGTCAACAAAAGACGATGTAAGAAAACGCGGAGGCTCAGGCGGTCTTGTAACTTCCATGCTGGCTGCTGCGCTTGAAAAGAAGTTAGTTGATGCTGTTGTTGTATTAAAGAAAATAAATGAGTTTGAGGCTGTTCCTATCATCACTTCTGACTTGAATGAAGTACTGAATTCAGCGGGTTCCCTGCACTCAGTCCCGAGCAACTTTGCAAAGCTGATCGCTAACAGGAACCTGAAAGTCGCACTTCCTGCCAAAGGATGCGATGTTAGAGGGATAATCGAGCAGGGAAAGCGCAATGCGATTAACCCTGATAATACTTTTATCGTAGGATTGAACTGCGGCGGATCAATGCATCCTGTTGTTACCCGTGAGATGCTTGAAGTAATGTACAAGATAAAGCCGGAAGATGTCCATGGCGAAGAGATTGAGAAAGGAAAACTGATTTTTGAGACAAAAGACGGGAAAGAGAACGCCATTACCATTGACGAGCTTGAAGAAAAAGGATATGGAAGACGCGAAAGCTGCCGGTACTGCACGATAAAAGTCCCAAATAATTCTGATATTGCATGCGGCAACTGGGGTGTTACCGGAGACCTTGCAGGAAAAGCCACATTTGTTGAGATTAACTCGGAAAAAGGCGCCACACTCTTGCAGAATGCGGTTGATGCCGGATATGTGCAGGTGCAGAAGCCGGATGAGAAAGGAGTTGCAATGCGCGCCAAGATAAAAGGCGTGATGGAAGGTCTTGGCCAGAAATGGAAAGAAAGAATATTCGTTCCGATCGAAAATAACAGGTTGGAGTATTTCAGGAAAGAACTTGAAAACTGTATTGACTGCGGCGCATGCAA
Source organism: uncultured archaeon (assembly GCA_902384525.1). Lineage (GTDB taxonomy): Archaea > Halobacteriota > Methanosarcinia > Methanosarcinales > Methanoperedenaceae > Methanoperedens. Next base: position 24,789 of record CABMCA010000118.1, on the reverse strand, counting down.
GGCCGTATGCCCAACATGTTCCTGCGGTGAAGTTTCAAAGTGCACAGAATATCATTCCCGCGGTGATGCTTATAAGATGTCGATGTATCATCTCGTTCGCTTTTTGCATCTTGCAGATGCATGTATCGGGTGTGGCCAGTGCACTGACGTATGCCCGGTTGATATTCCGCTTACAAGATTATACAGGAGGTTTGCAAATCCTGTGCAGGAGCAGTTAAAGTATGAGCCAGGGATGGATATGCGAAAGCCTCCCTATTTCGAGGTGAAGTTAAATGAGTGAATATAATCAATTTCTTGAATATAAATTACAGATAAGGAAAGATAAATGCACAGGTGAGCTGGATTTACGTTTGGGAGAAGGGATGTTGAATACAGAAGCTATAAAAAATGCTCCGGGATTAACTCCTTTGAGATTTGTTAATGAAATTCTTGCTGATGAAATTCCTGTTAATAATATTCAGAATGGGAATATTAATCAGGATGGGAATATTAAAAATGATTTCGCTGATAAAGAAGTTCCAGCCGTAGATGAAAGCAAGGAACAAAAAAGCTTTTCAGAAATCTGTGTGCCTCTTACTGGCGAGATATTGAAAAATTCGCCAGGATTAAACACTTTACATCCATTTGAAATTCATGATATGAATCCAGATCGCGATTTTGCGCACCAGGGATTCCCGGCTACAGAAAGGGCATGGAGAACTTCTTCAGGATTGGCTCCACTACGTCCTGGAAGTAAGATCAATAAAATACGGGTGATCGAATGAGCGATAATGTTTATTCAACAATATGCCCTGGCTGCAATTTCGGCTGCGGATTATATATTCGCGAGAACGGGAATCCTGAAGTTGATTTCAGGAAATCGTCGCCTGCTAATGCTGGAAAACTGTGCAGGTTCGGGATGAGCCTTCCACGGTTCTATAAGCCGGTAAAGTCAACGGTGGACGGCAAGGAAACAACACTTGATGAGGCTGCAAAGGAAGCAGCAAAACGAATTTCAGGAAGTAAGGGTTCTGTTGCATTTCTCTCATCAGGCAATACCACAGGTGAAGAGCTTCTTGCATTCCAGAAGATAGCTGAATCATATTTATGCACAGGAGTAAACTTTGAGGCGCTTCCGAAGGATACTTATCAAACTGTTAGCGTGGGAATTCCTTATAGCGAAATCGAGGCTGCAAAGCACATCGTGCTGTTCATTGACCCGTATGAGCAGTACCCCCTGATCGTACGGCGCTTGCTTCTGGCAAAAAATAAAGGCGCAACAATAACAGCAGTCTGGTGGAAAGACCTCCCTCTTGCAAATGAAAATATCAGGCCGAATGATGTCTCTAAATTGCAGCTCACAAAAGATTCGGTGATTATTGCTGATTTTCATCCTCTCTCTGATGTTGAGCAGGTTAAAAGCGTCCTTTCACTTGCCAGGAACGCAGGAGCAAAGGTTACGTTCCTCAAACCATTTGCGAATTCAACTGGCGCATATATCCTTTCAAAGGATGCAAAACAGAAATCCCTGGCACAGCTTATTGATGATATCAATAAAGGAACGATCAAGACGCTTTTTGCTCTTGAATCCGATCCATCAGCGTTGATGTCTCCTGAGACCCTTTCAAAACTCACTAACCTGATAATCCAGACAGGACAGGCAATATCTGCAAAAGCGAACATCATTATTGCGCACGAACCGCTTTACAAGAAAAAAGGCACGCTCATAAACAATGAAGGAAGGGCTCAGGCGCTGGGCGGCGCAGGGACGAACGGGCTTGATGCGCTCGGGATCATTGCGGGTGCCAAATTTGATTTTAATGCACTCCATGAATCAGTAAAAAAAGCGATCGGCATCACGGCTGTCGATGAATTTACGATCCCGGAATACGAAAGACCCGCATACGGCGCGATACAGGCAGCGCCAAAACCGCTGGAGGCAAAACCTGTGCTTATTGATGTTTATAATCCTTTCATGTGGAATAGTTTAGCAGATGACAATGATTTTGTGGAACTGAATTTGAATACTGTGAGGGCGCTTAAGCTCTTTAAGGGCGGGACGTTAAAGATAAAATCAAATGGCAGCGCTATCGAAAAGAAATTCAAAGTGGCGCCAGTGCAGGATAATATTTTGCTCACAGGGAAAAGGTTCGGGATAGAAAAAGGAATCATTACGCCAGTTGAAATATCGAGGTGATGGGAATGGCAGAAGCAGTAAAGAAAGCAGTTAAAAAAGGAAAGCCAAAGATCGATGATAAGGCAGCAAAAGAAGCTTCAAAGGCCACATTGCAGGCGCTTGCTCAGACGGATGCTCAGAAAGCAGCAGCAGTCAAGGCGCCGTCAGCAGTCCAGAATGTGCAAAAACCGGAGGAAAAAGCTATCAAAGCAACTCCAAAACCCAATGCTGCAAAGGCAGAACCTGTAAAAGCAACTGCATCAGAAGCAAAACCTGCGACGCCTAAAGCTGAAGCTGTAAAGGCAGAACCTGAAGTAAAAACAGAAGCTCCAAAAGCAGAATTAAAGAAGGAAGCCGACCCCAGCAAGGAATTCGTGGATAGCATCATGACAGAGATGGCGCTTAAGGGCGCATCAAAGAAGAGGCTCATCAAAATGCTGGCCGAGCAGTTCAATTTCGATAAGCAGCGGGTGATTTTCAAGCTCAAGCGGGCGCTGATAAGCGAGAGGTATGCGGCGCTGCACGCTGAGGCGGGGCATTAAACCTTTTTTGCCAATGTAGTAGTTTTACCAGCATTTTCAACTACCATACCCTTCAATTTCAATTTATATTTTAATATTTCATCAAGATTTTTTAAGTCTTCTGGTTCAATATTCACTAATTTCAATTTATTTTTTTGATACAATTTCTCCTTTATTTTCCTCGCCTCAGGATATTTTGTATGAACATCGCCCCAGAACTCTACGTATATATCGAAATCAGGAATATACCAATCACAGTATCGTAGTTGTTGTATTGGAATTTTCATTTCGACTTGATGTTTGATATTATTGTAGTTTAGCCAATTATCAATTAGCGTTTCACCATTTGATCTTACTGTATCCCCATCCATACATTTCCATTCGCGCGGTTTTTCTTCCAAGAATGTCTGCATTTTATTAAGCTGTTCGCAATCAGGACACCGAACCTGATTAAATTTTATTTTTTCACCACACATTATACATTTATTCAGGATAATCTCATCGTATCCTGGAATCTGTTCTTTAATTATTAATCCATTATATTCAGCATACTTGTAAAGCTCATTATACACTTTCACATTCTTAAATAAAGCATATCCACCGATTATTATGAATTTCTCTCTGGCTCTAGACATAGCAACGTTGAGCAAATTCTCACCATTTTTATCTTGGAAAAGTTGACCAAAACCATTTGCCCCCTTTTTATATCTTGCGGTTGAAAATATGACGATATCCTTTTCTTGACCTTGATACCTATGCACAGTTCCGCAGTCAACATCTGGAATTTCCTCAATTAGATGTTCAAGTTGTGCCCTATAAGGAGTAACTATAGAAATATTCTGTTTTATTTCTTTTCCATATTCCTGCTCAAACTTGTTAACGATATTTTTTATAAATTTTATCTCAGATAAATTGTAAATAGAATATCTTTCATCATATTCAAATTGAAAATTACGTTTAAAGAATACAACGGGAAATTCGGCACTCAAAATTTTATCATCTGTATTCTTTAGTACATTGCTAATATTCATGGGCGTCTTAATTTTGCCCTTATAAAATTGGGTACTTATAAAATTAGCAATTTCTCTTTTCATTCGGTACTGATTTTTCAGCATGATCAGGCGGTCTTTTTCATAATTGTTTTTATAAAGAATCTCAAAAATACTGTATTTGATTTTGGGATGTTTTCTGAGAAAAGATTTTAATTCTTCTGAATTATCCGAAATTATAGGCGAAAGTTGTTTGTGGTCACCTACAAAAACGACTTTATATGAGCGAATTAGTACCATTACGGTACTTGGAAGGTCTATAGCTCCGGCTTCATCCATTATCGTAAGATCAAAATTGAAATTATCAAATATACTATTTGCAGTCCGGAGATTTGTAGTTAATATTGTGAAGTTTTCATTGAGAATTTTTAGTTCTATATTTCTAAAAGCTTGATTCCTATCTTCGCTTAGTTCATGCTGTTTATTTTTTATAGTTTTTATTTCTTCTTTATTGCGAGATAGGTTCTGGTTAACTGTTGGTATAGATTCCTCAATGTTTTTTGACTCTACATCGAATTCGTTTTTTTGTAAAAGCAAGCTGTTAAATTGATTTTGCAATTCCATCTTTTTTCTGGACCATTCCAAGTTCAACAAAATCATAGATTGGTCAATATTTTTTAATTCAATATTTAATTTATTTTTTTGTAATAATAAATTATCATATTGGCGTTGTAACTCTGCCATTATTTCCACATGCTTTGAACGATGGAATATTCTTTTGTAAAATGAAGAATCAAAGATATGTTCTTCATGCAACTTTCTCTTTTTTAGAACTTCTATATCTGCATCGATATTGTCATATTTTAAAGAAATCGATTCTTTGTCTCCCTTCAATAATTTTAACTTATTATCTCCCTGACCAATTTTATCTTGTAGATCTACTATTTCACTTTCGACTCTACTTACTTTTGACTGAATTCCATCTTTTCTTTCACTAAAAGTTTTTAATTGTTTTTCATCTAAATTAATTTTATCTTGTAGACTATAAATATCATATTCAAATGCTTTAAATTTTTTATTAAATTCTTCCTCTAACTCTTTCTTTTTTGATTCTACTTGCTCCTCAAAAAGAATACTTTTATATTTATCTCTAAATTCTTTTTTTCTTAATGATGTTTCACCATATCTCACTAAATTCTCTATTTTGCCAAAAAGTCGTTTTGTAACATTATCAACAGCTGCATTAGTATAACTACAAACAAGAATTCGAGGTTCTTTACCATTTTCTTTTATGAAGTTTCTTTTGAAATTGACCACTAGTTCTGGTATCATAGTGGTTTTGCCTGTCCCTGGAGGTCCCCAGATCAAATAGAACTCTCTAATGCCTGTTCCAAATCTAATCGCATCTTTTTGCTCTTCATTAAGAGTGTCTTTTTCGAAAGTGCAATCAACACAATAGCTTTTTGGAATATCTTCATCATTGAACAAATATTTTCTGAAATTTTCAAAGCGTATGTTTCTAAATTGTTCTAATCCATTTAATTGGCGTTTTAAAATAAAACCTAAATCAATTTTTATGGAAGCATATCGGATAATATTTTTTGTGTCTATTTTATCATCTTTTATCCAGATTGACACATGTCCTTCAGATATATCTATTAAGTTGCATTCCTTTCTCTGACCATTTATTTCTATCCAATAATCTCCATTTATATTCTCTAATTTTTTTCCAGAGTTAGTAGTTATCTTAAAATTATAAATAGGGTATTCTTTCCAGAATTCATAAAATGAGCCGTTGCTCATTGGAATATCTTGTGTATTCGGATTTTTTAATTGAAGATTTATAAATGCAATGTAATCTTCTATCTGGGTTACCGAGTAAACAGTATTAGATAAAAAATCCGCCATAATAATCATATTTTATATGGTTACTTGATTATAAATGTATCATTTAATATATGATGATATATGACCTGAATTATAGCTCTTCAATGGACATCAAAACCTACGAAGGTATTCGATTTCTATCATCCAAGGATGGCGCTGCTGGCAGTACCATTTTTATTCCCTGAAGACCCATGCGCCCTCCCTCCCCTAGCATCCTGCGCCCTCATCTGCACACAACTGCGCGGGCTGGGATTGATTAAATATATCCTGAAACAATATAGGAAGCATGCCTTATGAGATCATTATCCCTGAGAAGATTCAAAGGATAATCGATAAGAAGTGCGATAATCACCTAAAAAAGCGGTTGTATACAAAATTACTGAAACTCGAAAACGCCCCACAATCATACGCTAAACCATTGCGCGTCCCTCTTGCTGGCATCTGGGAAATCTATTTTGAAAAAAGATGGCGCGTGCTTTTTGAAATAAATGAAAATGAAAAGATGATAATTATTGTTGGATTCAAACACAAAGATGAAATGGCTTGAGAAGCTATTCTTTCATTAAATCACGGAGCTTCTTGAATTTACCAGAATTGTAATCCTCTCTACTCTCTTTGATCTGGTCGATGAGTTCGGAATCCGAAAGAACTTCCAGAGTAGATTTCATAGATTCATATTCATCACTGGAAATGGTTACCCAGTGTGCTTTATGCTCTGTAAAAGCTTCAATTTCACTGCTCATTTAATAGTCATTATTACCTTAATCTATATTTAAGCATTGTTTCGCAAGTATGAACTCCCATAGTTGCATTGTTTCAATCCGGTTCGCTCCAAACGGCCTAATAAGTTAAATTAACCATGCTTATTATCCCGCGCCCTTTCCTCAATCCCCATGCGCCCTCCCTGACATGCAACGCCTTCTTCTGCTCAGCCACATCCATATCCTCAAAGCGCTTCATGAAAATCAGGTATGACATCTGCTCGATGGATGAGAGGGGATTGGATAAGCCGCCGCTTCAGAATTTATCCCGGAGGGCTTCTATTTTGGATTTGAGTTCGGGGGCGAGGCGCATAATGTATGTTCTTCTTCGAAGGCCTTTTTTGACAGGATAACAGGATTAACGGGATACGATATAATATTTTATCCTGTCCATTCCGTTATTCCTGTCTGGATCGATCACTGCCTATTTCTTTTTTTTAAGATATCCGATATGTTCTTTCAAATACCGTTTAAAGAACCATTGCAGGAATATACTATCCTCTCTTTTGGTCTGAGACCGTTCCAGGGCCCCATAATAACCCGCTCTTTTTTCATAAGATATATTGAGCATAGGGAAGCCATGCTTATTTAAAACAAAGTTCATCATTAACCTGCTTATCCTACCATTCCCATCTGCAAAAGGATGAATTGTTACAAGTTTAAGATGGACAAGCGCCGCGAGTTCAACAGTATGCATTTTGTCCCTATTTTTATGATACCACTTGAAAAAATCCATTAGCAGAGGATATATTTCTGCAGGAAAAGACGGCATAAATTTACTTCCTGCGATTGTTACCTGATGCTGCCTGATCTTCCCTGCTATGTCTTTTTTTGTGTCTTCAAATAATTTTTTGTGAAAGTAAAGGATAACATCAAGTGACAGCTCTTTCTTAGAATTAAGCAAATCATAAAATACTTTCCGGTGCGCTTCTGCCTCTTTTACATCTCGCATGGGTTTAGCATTTGGAGTTATACCTTTTTCAAGGAGAAGTGAGGTTTCCCTGAAAGTGAGCGTTGATCCTTCTATCCTGTTCGTATTATAAGTGAATTTAATAGCGAAGTTCTCGAACTCTTTTTCCTTTGCCGATGGAGGGGTGCTTTTTTCCTGCGCTGAATATTCTTCTTTTATCCTCTCAAAAAGAAAAAACCATTTATCCCTGTAAATTTGCGAAATAAACTCCTGCTTCACCTCTTCGATATTTGGCGGCAAAGTTTTTCCAAGGTATTTTTCCTTCTTCTCCACCTTACCATTTTCGCGAAAGCTGTGTTCAATATAGTAATATGTCTGTTTCCCCACAGTTTTTTTTCTGATCACTACCATAAGATTAACCGTATTATCCCTACAAACTTATATAGTTTTGTTTTTTTGATAAAATGTAGGGGCAAGGATGGAATAACAGGACTCTGAAAAAACAAGAGAATCGGTAATAATTAAGTACTTCCCATCCAATTATAACACGTATGTTCCCCACGATGCGCATGAGAAGATTGCGCTCATCAAAATTCAGGCCCATGGTCCGTGAAACGACTCTTGATGTCAGGGATTTGATATGTCCCATATTTGTCGATGAAACAATATCAAAACCTCTTGAAATTAATGCAATGCCAGGCGTTTTTCGCCAGTCCCTTAAAACTGTTGCCGATGAAGCAGCAAGTATTTCAAAGCTCGGTATCCCCGCAATAATTATTTTTGGTATCCCTGCTGAAAAAGACGAAACAGGAACCCACGCATACGGTGACGATGATGTAGTCCAGAAAGCTGTGAGAGCTATCAAAAAGAAGGTGGGAGATGACCTGATCGTGATCACTGATCTTTGCCTTTGCGAATACACATCCCACGGCCACTGCGGCATGGTAAACGAGAAACATGAAATACTCAACGACCCCACGCTTGATATCCTTGGAAAGACAGCAGTCAGCCATGCCAGGGCCGGCGCTGATATCGTTGCGCCTTCGGGAATGATGGATGGAATGGTGGGAGCGATACGCAGGGCACTTGATGAGAATAATTTCAAGGATGTTCCAATTATGTCCTATGCTGCAAAATATTGCTCAGTTTTCTATGGCCCGTTCCGTGAAGCTGCAAGCTCGGGCTTTTCTTTTGGCGACAGGGCTTCATACCAGATGGACCCCGGAAATTCCGATGAGGCGCTTCGTGAAGTTGCACTTGATATCGAAGAAGGCGCAGACATTATAATGGTCAAGCCTGCAATGGCTTATCTTGACATCATTTACAGGGTAAAGAAGAAATTCAAGATGCCAACTGCGGCGTACCATGTCAGCGGTGAATATTCGATGATAAAAGCGGCAGCCCAGAATGGCTGGATCGATGAAAAAAGGGCTATATATGAATCGCTGATATCGATAAAGCGGGCAGGTGCAGATATGATATTGACATATTTTGCGAAAGATGTAGCTCTTGACCTCAATTCAGAATAATGCCGGGATACAACAAACACAGGATATTCAATTACATTGTTTTTATCGTTGTTGCCCTTATCCTTTATTTTGAAAATATCTTTAGTTTCAGTTCTGGAATGTTGCTTGCAATATGTCTGGGATTTTACATTGGCACTGAATTTGTAACTCCTGACCTTGATGTCGATAGCGCAGCATATAAACGATGGGGGAGGCTAAAAATCCTTATGCTTCCCTATAAGTGGTTATTCAAGCACAGGCAAAGTTCACATAATATTTTCTATGGGGCGATCGTGAGGATATTGTATATCAGCGTAATAATCCTGGGATTTTATTATCTAATATTCAAATCGCTCCCACAGGAATTTACTTTTTCATATGTTTATGTGATTGTATTTTTAATAGGAATAATTATAGCTAATGCCCTGCATGTGATCCTAGATAAAATCTTTTGACGACAAAACATCCTTAAAGTATTGTATCGTATTTTTTAACCCTTGCTCAAGAGAAACTTTTGGTTCCCACTTCAGGATTTTCCTTGCTTTTGTGATATCGGGCCTTCTTTGTTTTGGATCATCCTCTGGCAATTCCTTGAAAATGATCTTTGAATCTGCTCCGGTTAACTTTATTATGAATTTTGCAAACTGAAGTATAGTATGCTCTTCCGGATTCCCGATATTCATAGGATTGGTATAATCTGACATCATCAGGCGATATATTCCCTCAATTTCATCACTCACGTAGCAAAAGCTTCTTGTCTGGGAGCCATCCCCGTATACAGTGATGTCCTCTCCATTGAGAGCCTGCCCGATGAAGTTCGGCACTACCCGGCCGTCATTTAAACGCATGCGTGGGCCATATGTATTGAAAATGCGTACTATCCGCGTTTGTGCCCCGTGATACCTGTGATATGCCATAGTAATGGCTTCAGCGAATCTTTTTGCCTCATCATAAACTCCGCGCGGGCCTATAGGGTTTACATTCCCCCAATATTCCTCACTTTGCGGATTCACAAGAGGATCACCATAAACCTCGGAAGTTGATGCCAGTAAAAACCTCGCATTTTTCTCCCTGGCAAGACCCAGCATGTTATGAGTTCCAAGAGCGCCAACTTTGAGTGTCTGGATCGGCAGCTCCAGGTAATCTATGGGACTGGCCGGACTTGCTAGATGGAAAATATAATCGATCTTTTCTTCAAGATAAAGAGGTTTTGTGACATTATGTTCAATAAATGAGAATTTTTCATTTTCAATGTGAGCAATGTTATTTTTATTTCCTGTAATCAGGTTATCCACACAAATGACCTCATGACCTTTTGCAAGCAACAGGTCACATAGGTGCGATCCAATAAATCCTGCCCCGCCTGTTATTAATGTTTTCATATATATCTCCTAATATTATAATTTAAAAATCTTTAGAATTCAATTGATGATGAATCGCCGATATTAAGGGAATTATGCTTACCGTGTACGCTGGCGTCATCTCCTATTATAGACCGCAGGAGATTAACTTTTGATATGTGAGAGCGCGAACCTATGACGCTATCTGAGATTATGCTGTTCTCGATATAAGAATCACTTGCGATGGAAGCATGCGGCCCAACAACCGAATTAATGATAGTAACATTATCTCCGATGGCGACCGGTTGGATAATAACAGAATCTTTTATCTGGTGGATATGATCTATATCCTCTTTTTCATCAAGCAGCACACGGTTTGTTTGCAGGAGAGATTCTGAATGCCCGCAATCATACCAGCTTGAAACCGGGAATGTTTTGAGGCGGTAACCCCTGTTTATCATTTCCTGTAATGCATCTGTGAGCTGGTACTCACCCCGTGTCCTTGTATCTTTAATTATCATTTCTTCTATGATCGATATAAGAATTTTTGTTTCTTTGATAAAATACACACCTGCTATCCCCAGATTGGATTTCGGATGAGCCGGCTTTTCTTCCATGCTTTTTATGCAATGTCCGTCAAGTTCAACTATTCCATATTTTGTGGGATCTTCTACTTCCCGCACTCCAATAGAACCTGATGTATCCCCGTTTTTCATGTGATGATTATAAAATTCGATATATCCTGCCTTGAATATCATATCGCCAAGAGCGATCATTATTTCAGAATCGCCAATCTTTTCCCTTGCCACATAAATAGAATGAGCAAGACCTAACTGTTCATCCTGGTCGATATAACATATATTGAACTGATCTGAATAATTTGCATCGACATAAGATATGATCTGTTCTTTCTTGTAACCCACAATAATTATTATTTCCTCAGGTCTGGTATCCTTCATCCTGTCAAGTATATGGCCAATTATAGGTTTACCCGCAATATACACCATCGGCTTTGGTTTTGTGTAAGTATGGGGAAAAAGTCTTTTTCCCGCTCCTGCTGCAGGAATAATAACCTTGATCTTATTTGTCATCAGTTTCTTCATTTTACCAGCAAAGTCCTACATATTTAGTATCTTTTCGCGGGGTAAGCATATGGCGCCCATCGATAATAAGTTTGTTTTCCATCAGGTCAAATTCCTTATCAAGCTTTTTGAACTCATCCCATTCTGTCATTACAAGGCAGGCATCTGCTTCTTTCAGGGCATCAGCAGCACTTGAATTATACTTAATATTCCCAAAAATCCGGCTCATATTCTCATTTGCCATCGGATCATAAGCGCTAACTTCTGCGCCATTTTCAAGCAACTCACTTATTACCGGTATTGCTCTTGATTCCCTTATATCATCGGTATCGTTCTTGAAAGCCAATCCCAGAACGGCGATTTTTTTGCCTTTAAGATTCCCAAGTTCTCTCTTTAGCAATAGAACCATTTGTCCGGGCTGCTTTTCATTTACCTTGATAACCGATTCAAGGATCAAAGGTTCATATCCTATGGCTTTTGCCTTCCCGATAAGTGCTTTTACATCTTTGGGAAAGCATGAGCCTCCAAAGCCTGCGCCAGAGTTAAGGAAATACGGACCGATCCTGAAATCCTTTCCAACGGCCTTCATCACTTCGTAGGTATTGATATCCAGCTGTTTACAAATATTTCCTATTTCATTTGAAAAGGATATTTTCGTTGCCAGGAATGCATTATTAACATATTTGATCATTTCAGCGGTTCTCGGATTCGTCCTTGTTATCTCGCAATCAAGACCGCTGTAAAGGGATGCTACGAGATCGCCTGCTTTTTTATCCATTGATCCGATGACTATTTTATCAGGATGCATGAAATCATAAATTGCTTTTCCTTCCCTGAGGAATTCAGGGTTCATGGCTATACCGAAATCCCCGGAACGTTTCTTTGAATATTTTTCAATTATTGGCAATACTACTTTTTCTGTTGTCTCAGGCACCACTGTGCTTTTTACGACGATAACATGGTAATCTTTTTTATCCTTTAGCGCATCACCAAGGCTTGCACTCGCCGCTTTAACGATACCAAGTTCGATATTTCCTGATGGACCCGATGGTGTCCCCACACATATGAATGAAACATCGGAATTCATTACTGCATACCTGTAATCAGAAGTCCCGCTCAATTTTTTTCCGGCATGCTTTTCCAGAAGCTCATCCAGCCCTTCTTCATATATAGGAGGAATACCTGCATTTATCTTATCAATTTTTGATTTATCAATATCCACACAGATAACTTCATGCCCAAGTTGCGCAAAACATGCTGCGCTTACAGTTCCGACATAACCTGTTCCTATTACTGATATTCTCATAAATTAGTCCTTTTCTTAATCTGGCTATTTTTCAAAATTAATCTTATTACAGATTATTTTTATTTTAATCTTTTCTTTATTTATCAACTCTTTATTTATCAAAATTCAAATCAATCATATTCACTTAAATCCATTTAATCAAATAAATATATAATATGAAATAAACAATTAACAATGCAAAAGTCAGAAACAGGCTCTCCTTCCACTGCTTGTTCCATTTTGCCCCGAAAAACATTCCTATGATAAACCCGAATATATGTGCAAAATACGCAACATTTCCGCCCATAGCGTTTTTAACAGCCATTATATTGAACATAAAATATAAAAGCGCAAGGGGCCCAATTGGCGAAAGAAATTGAAATGAATACCCCGGGTGCCGGGCAAGCAAAAGTGCAGACATCACTGAAAATATGGCGGCAGATGCCCCCAGCATGGTCGCTCCCGGATAAAATGGTATACTGATAATGAAAGATAATATGCCGCCTGTAAAAAAAACAAGGGCGGTATTGAAGGCTCCGACTTCATCTTCAAGGCTGTTCCCGAAAACATAAAGGAAAATCATATTCCCGGAAAGATGTACAAGATTTGCATGAACAAAAAGCCCGGTCAATAAAGTATAAAATGCTCCGTGAAAAAGGGCATATTCACTGAATGCAAGATTCTCTTTTGAGCCCCAAAAATAAAGGCTCAAAAATATGCACAATATTATCAGGAAATTCGTGAGCTTCATTGATCCCTGACCAGTTCTCTTGTATGTCTTGCCACTTCTTCAGGAGAAACCCGTTTTCTTGCAACTCCACTTTCCATGGCAGCCCGGGCAACAGCAGAGGCAACTCGCGGCGCGACTTCAGGATCAAAAATGCTTGGAATTATCATTTCTTCCGAAGGTTCGGGCACAAGTAACGCCAGTGTATTTGCTGCTGCCATTTTCATTTCTTTATTGATATCTCTTGCCCTGACATCCAGAGTTCCCCTGAATATTCCGGGAAAACCAAGGGCATTATTTATCTGATTGGAGCAATCCGAGCGGCCTGACCCGACAATACGAGCTCCTGCTTTTTTTGCTTTTTCCGGCATGATCTCAGGGATGGGATTAGCAAGTGGCAGGACTATTGCATCATCAGACATGGATTGTATCATTTCCTCAGAGACTATCCCGCCCACGGATAAACCTATAAAAACATCTGCTCCTTTCATGGCATCTGCAAGATTCCCTGTCATCTGGTTCTTATTAGTAAGCCTGGCAAGTTCTTCTTTATAAGGATTTAGCCTGGCTCTGCCTTCATAAATTATGCCTGTTGAATCGCATATTATGATATCCCTCACACCTTCATCCAGAAGAAGTTTTGCGCTTGCTGTAGCTGCTGCGCCCGCGCCGCTTATAACAACGTTTATATCGCAGAATTTCTTTCCCACAACTTTCAGGGCATTTATCAGCCCGGCAAGCATGACGAGAGCTGCTCCATGCTGGTCATCGTGGAATACGGGAATATCAAGTAATCCCTTTAACCTTGTCTCTATCTCAAAACACCGGGGAGCTGCGATATCCTCAAGATTTATCCCGCCGAAAACCGGCGCTATGTTCTTTACGATATTGATAACTTCTTCAGTATCCCTGGTGTCAAGACATATCGGAAAAGCATCCACGCCTGCAAAAACTTTAAAAAGCGCCGCTTTTCCTTCCATCACCGGCAGCGCTGCACAACCGCCGAGGTCTCCCAATCCCAGAACCGATGTGCCGTCACTCACTACGGCAACGAAATTTCCTTTTGAAGTATAACGGTAGATATCGTCTTTGTTTGACTGTATCTGCAGGCACGCCTGCGCGACGCCTGGTGTATAGGCAAGGCTTAAGTCATCTTTTGTTTTTAAACTTACTTTGCTTTTCAGGGCTATCTTTCCCTGATGCGCTTCATGGAACTTGAGTGAGCGTTCATATATTGATCCTTTCATTTAATCACTCTCCTTTAATGCTTTTTCCACTGCTTCCTTATGAAACTTCGCAGCTTTATGTATTCCGCCTTTTGTGCCCCGGATGGCCCTGCATGGATATTGCTGCACAAGAAGACCGCCTTTTGCAGGAGCTTCATCTGTTTTTGACCCGACAAGGTTTTTTGCCATGTGCCATGTACTTCCGCATGGGGCGCCCCGGATGACCTTTACGGTAGAGATCAGACCATCTTTTGTAGTGATATGTATTTGCGGCCTTCCAAAACATGTTGCAAATTCCGTAACGGTACTGTTGCTTGATTGTCCTATATCGCAGCATATCTCATGTATCTCGATGTGAATGCCATATTTTTCGGACAGGTTTAAAAGCTCATCTCTTCCGCCTGCAATTGCCGCGCCTCCTGCGATAATTACAGCGTGAGCCCCGTTTTCGCCTGCAAGCCGGACAATTTCAGGCGCCAGGTCAGGATGCATTATGTAAGCTATTATCAGGTCATTTGAAAAAAAGGTTTTATCCAGATCCAACCCTTTGATAAATTCTTCCGGTTCTTCTATGAAATCGGGAAGTGATTCAGGAAGTTCTAATGATGAGACCTTGAAACCGGAACTGTTCCTGATATTTTCGATCAGGCGCAAGCCGTATTTTCCCCGCGTTAATACACCGATGGATATCATTATTTTTCTATATTTTTTTTATTCATTATCCTCAATCCGTGGATACGAACTTTATTTCTCATCCAGTGCCTTTGCTAAAACATACAATCCAACAAGGGTTAACCCAAGTTTGATCAAGTCATCCAGAGAATTATCCTTAGCTGAAGGATTCTCTTTTACGATTAGATCGCGCAATATAGATTCTTCCTTCTTGGTTAGATAGCTTAATCTGGATTTGCCCAGAAGATACTCCATCCTTTCAACTTCTTGAGATGTCAGATTCATTTTGTCAGTTCCTTGAATACTTTATCAGATCGATTTGATCCTACCTGAATTAGCAGTTTTTTAAGTGGTTCAATAGGTTGAACAGTTAAATCAGGAACAACAAGCGTATCCATTAATCCATTAAGGATATCCTCTCCGAACCCTGTAAGGTCATAGAAAGAATGGCTATCCGTACCTTCTTTTTTGGCATATTCGTTTTTGATGAGTGATCCTTTTTCAAGTATTTTCAGGTGATGAGAGAGGATGCTGCTATCTTTACGGGGTATTTCTAATTCGGTCATTATCTGAGTGAAGGACAGGTTGCCGTTTTTGAGGAGAACAAAGAAAATAGCCCTTCTAAAATCGTCATTTAAAGCCTCTATCGCTCTTATAAGCTCTATCGGCATCTCGTTTGCGTATTCTTCTATTTTTTTATTTATTCCCATTGTCAACTCTCTAAAGGCATTGAGTATACCTTGGTATACTTGTGTATATTTATTTCTACTAAGGTAAAAGCTTATCTATCGAATCTGTCTTAAAAGGGCGTGTGATCCTGAACGTGAAGATTCAAAAAAGATTCAGTGAATTTCAGAGGACGAAAAAAGAATCCATTCTTGCGTATAAGGATAAAATCCACATCGCCATATATGGTGCTTATAATCCACCAGGGGAAAGGGAACGTCTAATAAAACTCCGTGATCGCTTGAAAGCAGATGGATATACAAATACTGCTATAGTTGAGGAATTTTCGAGCTCTGAAGGATCAGGTATTCCAAACCTGGAAAAGAGTTTAGATTGCCTGGAATGGGCTGATTTGAATATCCTTGTCTTTACATGCAGAGGGAAAACGGGTAGTGTAGCAAGAGAATTGATCCATGCTATTGAAGATCCAAAAATCCTCTGGAAAAGCAGAATTTTTGAAGAAATAGAAAAAGAAATACCTGCAATGGAGACTCTTTTAAAAGAAGAATTATCTTTAGAAAGATACTCAGTTACCCAGGTCAAAAGGCAAGATGATGAAGATCTGTACGAACACGTTTCAAGCGATGTATTCCTGTTTTTTAGAAAAAATATTCAAAAATATGTATCACGCACCAATAATTAAACTTAACATGGTCAAGTATGCGCTTTTACCCGATCAATAAGTTTTAATGCATTAATATTTTTGTGATTCTCTTTTTTGAATTTAGAGATATTTTTTGATTGTTATCTACATAAAACGCTATCAGAAGAGTCAGTTTATGCTTTTTGAAAAATGCTCATACTCATATTAATGTCCTGACTCCCATCATCTTTAAATATATCATAATCATAATTATAGTTATAAGAAAAATTATACTTCTAATAGAGTATGATTTCTCTTGAAGGAGACGAAAAATGGCGAAAATAATGCATGTACAAACGGTTCTCATGGTAGAGGATATCGATGCCCTGAAAGCAAAGACGGGCGAAACCAATACCAAAGACGCTCTCGCCAAGGCAGTCTCACATTATCTTGAATGTGAATATACACAGATTCAGAATATGTGGACTACAAAACTCGAAAACGTTGTAAAAAATAGAACTAAAGGAATATATCAGGAGGAAAAATAAAAATGAAACTTAGAAACAATGAAGAGGCAGTATCGCCAGTCATCGGTGTTATCCTGATGGTTGCGATCACTGTAATATTAGCAGCAGTTATCGCTGCATTCGTATTCGGTATGGCACCCCCGGCAAAAGCGCCATCGGTGCAGTTGAGAGTATCGGCAATAAATAATGGATCTGGCGGTACATTCCAAATTACCCATAATGGAGGAGATGCACTGATTCTGAAAGATCAGAAAATGACAGTTACTAATGCTGTTAATGGAGCTATAGTTGACGGTCTTATGGGAACAAATTTGCGTCTTAATGGGACTGAATTCCAATCAGGAATTGCGATCGATACTCTTGGTGCAGGAACAAGCATAATTCATAACTGGAATGGAACTGCACCTGATAAGGGAACTATTTTGAAAGTAATGCTTCAAGATGTCCCATCAGGCCAGGTAATAACCCAGATGCAGATAACTGTAACATAAATATGTGAATGCCCCCTTTCATGGGGGTATTTTTATTTTTTAGGTGGTTTATGAACACAAAACAAATATTCTTGTTCTTCTTATTATTCTTCGTTGCATTAATTGTGATGACGCTCCCGATCTGGATAGATAAGGCTCTTCCAATAATGAGAAACAGTATCAATTCCGCGGGTAAGACTTTTGAGGAAATGTTGGTTTCCTTGAAGTATATTAGCGAAAGACTTTCGCAGGATGTCACGAAGATGATGGATAAGTACTTGTAACAGGGTTAATTAACTCTATCATAATTAATGGTTCGTGTACCCTGCGACTATATTAATTTGTGCTAACTCCTTGCTCTCGGTCATTCTCCCTCATCTTGATTTTCCTTTTGTTCCGATAGCCCATTCGGGAATTGGCGGCAAAGTATTAAGTAGTTTAAGCAGAATTTCAGTGTATATGGCAATAGGACTTGGCGATATCTACGAGAAGCTCAAAGAACTTGTTACAATTACAGATAAAGTCAGGGAAAACACTGATAGGATTGTAAAGTTAGAAGAAGAGTTCAGGGCATACCGTGAAGAATCCCGTTTAAGCGATGCTGAACTAAAAGGAGACATCAGGGAAGTCCTGACGAGGCTTGACATGAAAGAAGAAATATCTGCTCTTAAAGTCCGACTTGCTGAACATATAGCAGCATGTGAAAAGGCAAAGGCATGAGTTAAAAAACAATAATCTTTGTATTTTTTTATTTCACGATTGACACGAATTTTGAATCTGGTTAAGACTTTACAGGATATACCGAAGCTGCTGGATAAGTATCTGTAACAGGGTTGAATACCTTCATTGAACTTTTCATTTACTTTATTTATTGGTATACCAAGTTTAAGGCTCTTAGCTTTTGCTTCAATAAGAGAGACCTCACTGATATGAATCCTTTCCAGGGATTTCAATATTTCTTTATTTCCAATAATTCCTTCTCAAGTAGAGGTCTTTCTTTTCTTATTTCCCCTTCAGTGACAGAAGTGATACTGTCTTCTTCCAATAAGTTGATTATTGTTTTTCTTTTTTTCAACAGGATTTCTTCACCTTTTATTGTTGCAATAATTTCATTTCCTGGAGACAAACCAATTTTTAACCTTAATTTCTTGGGAGTATATAATTCCCCTTTCTTACCTACTTTCAATATGTATTCAGCCATTTTAATTTATCTGAATAATCTTGATTTTCGGAATATTTAAATATATCGGAACTTTGGGAGAAGGAAGGTTGTATAGCTATTACTCGAGAACTATGCTTTAAAGTAATAATCCAGGTCATTTTGTTGCCGACTTGATTATTAATAGACAAGTTTAAGTAAAGACATGATAATTAGATAATAAAGTTTGTCTTCTATGACACTTCGGAAAAAGCAAGAATATTGATAAGTGATTAATATGCAAATAAACAAGTTGGATCTAAAAAGTATTCGAAGCTACGGAACACATGGAGTTCTCGGGTTATTGATGGGAATTGGTGTGGGTTTCATACTCTTTCTTATACTCTCATCTTTAATTGATGGCAGTTCCCAGATCATAATAGCGGCTGCTGGTTTGGTTACAGCCTTACTAATTTACGGCCTCTATGGCTTCTATATCGGGTATATTTTCGGGGGACAGAAAAGATCATACAGGATATCAATAACATGTGCCATAGCTGGGGTTTTTGGAGGACTTGTGACCGCAGGTCTTTTAACAAAGGGTTTCATTACTATGAGCGCCGGATATTTTGACCCGTTATTTTTTTCATTGTTTTTTGCAGGACCGATTTTAGGTTTTCCAAAGATCAAGAACATAGTTATAATGACTGCTTCAAGTGCTTTTGGCGCGTTAATAGGTTATGGCGTCTATTCTTTTGGCCAGAACATAACTGTTTATCTTAATAGCTCAGGAGGTGCCGTATTTGCGCTTTTGATAGCGATCATTTTCCCTTTACTTGCAATAGGAATAGCAGGCGCCTCAATAGCTATCGGAATGTATTTTTCTGAAAAGGCAGCCTTCATGGCAAGGGAAATTCCCGGATTTTTAAAAATAACCAGGGGTGCAGGGGTTGTTCTGACGCTCATTGTAGTGTTTTTTTCCGCATTGATGTTTGTAAGTGTTGTTAAGTATGCAAATACGGATGTATCGATCTATATTTCATCCGGTGACAAAAATACGACAGTGTTAGTTCCGGTTCTGTTTGAGAACGGGACTTTAATGGAAATGTATGGAAATCCAGGTATTTCTGGCAATGCAACAACTGAAATAATAGATACCGATCATGGTAAAGCCCTCAAAATAAGCGTTTCAGGTTCAACCAATGTGAATCTGAAACAGACGGGTGGAACGCTGGCAACAGATCCGGAAGCAAATGAAAAGTTCGTTAATGGGTTTACGTTAAGCACAAGTAATGCTACAAATTATGACAGTATCAGTGGTCGTCCTGTGTATGCATGGGTGTATTCGGAAAAAGACGACACTTTATTCAGTCTTTCTATCATACGGAATAATGGCTGGGGAAAAGAGATACATATAGGAACAGAACGAGAGATGAAGCTGAACCGGGGATGGCAGAATGTAAGTCTTTCTGCTGGGAGTCTGATGTACGACTGAATATGAAAAAAGCTGAACAACATATTATATTAATATTTGGTTTATTATCTCTTCTAAGAGTTGCAGGGCTGGGATTTACATATATATACATGGATTTCATCCATAATATCGGCAATTCTCTTTATGGAGTCAGCACCCTTTTATCCATCCCTTCAATACTGTTTATAATTTTCTTAATAATAAGAAGAGCTCCTGTTTCAATAATTATAGTCCCAATATTGTACGTTCTGTACCCATTATTGCAAATTTTCCTGTCAATAATAAGTGTAACCTTTGGTGCCCCAATGTACAATTCCGAACTTTCAAATACATTTTTATTCAATGTTATTATGAATAATTATTTTGATATGATATATTATCTGAGTATCTTTTTTTACTCAATTCTTTTATTGGTTTGTTCTTATTTACCAGGCGCTACTGATAAATATAATACAAATAATACCAATAAAGTAATGGAAGGTAAATGATCTCAAAAAAATCAGGATTTTCCACACGCGCCATCCATTCAGGAGAAAAACATGAAGATACCGGGTCAGTCACAACCCCGATCTACCAGACAGCGCCTTTTAAATTTAAGAACGCTGCACATGCAGCCGACCTGATGGGGGGGCGAAAAAAAGGATATATTTATTCACGCGGCCTGAACCCCACGACAGAAGTGCTTGAGGAGAAAATGGCAGATCTTGAGAATGGGGGGGCAGCGCTTGCACAAACAACAGGTATGGCAGCGATTTGTGCAGCTGTTTTCACATCAGTCAAAGGGGGTGACCATGTGATTGCCGATGAAGTGATATACGGAAGCACATATGACCTGTTCGTTGGACTTAAAGATTATGGCGTTGATGTTACTTTTACCGACACATCAGATCCGCGAAATGTAAAAAAAGCTTTTCGCGCGAACACAAAACTTGTATTCTTTGAATCCCCGGCCAATCCCACGATGAAGCTGACGGATATCAAAGCCGTAAGCGATATTGCGCATGAAAAAGGTGCGAAAGTGATGGTTGATAATACATTCCTGACACCTTATCTCCAGAAGCCGCTTATACTTGGTGCAGATGTGGTTGTGCATAGCGCCACAAAATACCTGAACGGCCATGGGGATACTCTTGGCGGGATAATCGTAGGTTCTTCGGATTACATAAAATCAGCAAGGCACACTGCAAAGAACTTTGGTGGCTCCATCACCCCATTCTCGTCATGGCTCATCATAAGGGGAATTAAGACCCTTCCTATCCGGATGGACAGGCATAACCAGAATGCAATGGCAGTTGCAAAATTCCTGCAGGGACATGATATGGTTAAAAGAGTAATTTATCCCGGGCTTCCTGAGCATCCTCAGTATGATCTCGGAAGAAAACAGGCAAGTGGAGCTGGCGGCGTGATGGCATTTCTACTGGAAGACATAAAAGATGTGCCTCTATTTCTTGATTCCCTCAAGCTTTGCACGCTGGCTGTAAGCCTTGGTGAGACTGCAACGCTCATACAGCATCCTGCCACGATGACCCATGCAGTTGTTCCGCGGCAGGACAGGATAAGATATGGGATTTCGGATGAACTTATTCGTCTTTCAGTTGGCCTTGAGGATGTAAGGGATATTATCCATGATCTGGAGCAGGCGCTTGAGGTTATTCAATAAGAAGCCCTGAGAATTAAATTAATTTTGATCATTGCCACAATGATCACTACCATAAAAACTATCAATAGCAACATTAATCTATTGAATATAGTTTCTTGAATTTTTTTTCTTCCTTCTAATGTAATCCATGAATCTGCCGGAACTTCATGCGACCGGTCGCCATTCGGATATACAAAACAAGTCCGGTTGATATCAACTAATCCCTTCAATTGTAGATCCTCTAGGAAAACTGCATCCCCGGGATTATGTCCCAATTGTGAAAGCAGAACTTCATAAGCCAGGCAGTTAGGAAATTTTTTATTAAGACAAACCAGTATCTGCTGTTGTCTTTTATTAATTCTCACCATTTTCCATCCAAATGGCGTTAAAACTTCATCAGGTATATACTTTCCTAAATTATACGATATGCAGGTCTGTTTTATAAGCTCTTTTCACTCCAGATTTAACTTATCTTTGAATTCCTTTGTCCACTCAGGATGATAACATCCTTTGAATTCAAACCCAAGCGCTTTTAGTTCATCATCCTGGGCATCTGACCCAAATACTTTATATGATTCGGCTGGTGCAGGTAAAACACCAAGCACCGATGCCTTAGAAACAAGAGCATCCAGGTCTTCATCATTGAGCAAACCTTCCCAGTTCAATGATATCGGAGTGACCCACAAAAATTTAGAGCCGTCGTCTCTTTCAGCTGCCGAAACTATGAAACCTATTACCGGTTCTTTTATTATTGTTGTTACAATATTCGATATGTCGTCTTTGTGTTCCGGTTCATTAGTCGTCCGCTCAGATTTCTCTCGTATCATGCTTTTCTTTGTTTGGGTCATAATTTTCTTCTTCTTTTCTTTCGACTGATGTTAGTTATTATTAATTCCATAGGATTTATTGATTGGATAGAGCAGGCGAGATGTGTTGATGGGGAATGACAAAAATGCCTGTATATAATGATTATAATTATGATGTAATAAATACATTTCCATCACATAAAATGAGCATACATTTTGATTATTGGATAATTCGATAGGTATGGAATAATTACAATAAGGGTGGTGAAGATCCTTTCGCCACCCAATCTCCCAATCCAGCGCGCTGCCAGGGCTGCGAAGGTGCAGGGTGAATGGATTTTTATGAAATCGCTGAAATGATTAAACATGCGTATGCCCGGATAACCCGAAACAGTATCTTTACAACACAAGCATTTATTAAACATCACTATTATCAAAGGTTGATGTACGAAGTGATATTTTTGGGAGGAGTAAAAATGCGACCAGTCTATCTATTCCTTTTTATTTTAGTGGTTCTAAGCGGATGTGTGGACAAGAGCAGCAATCAGTATCCCTTGCACAAGGATATTACTGTAACAGTTTTTTGGATCGGAGAAGATGCAACTGATGAAAATAATTATATCCAGAACAGTCAGAGTGCATGGGATAGTAATTGGAAAGATCATTTTGGTGGAATAGACGATCCTTATGATAGAAAATTTTTCTATCCAGGAAATTTTATTCCGAAGGAAAATCAGTTTTATTTTGCTTTACCTTATAATGATTTTGATACAAATGGCAATAACAAATCGAAAGAGTCGTTTTGCGAACCCATTTGCAAAAATAAATGGATAAAGATAACTAAAGGCGATAAAACTGCTTATGCACAATGGGAGGATGTAGGTCCATTTGAAATAGATGATATTGACTATGTTTTTGGCAATAGTAAACCAAAAAATGATATAAATGATAATGCCGGATTAGATGTTTCACCTGCGGTCCGGGATTATTTAGGATTGGAAGATATAGACAAGATAGATTGGCAATTTATCGAATCCAGGAATGTGCCAGATGGCCCATGGACAGAAATAATTACTCAATCTCAGATTGCCTGGAATTGATAGCGAACATTAAAATATTAAAATAAAAATAGGTGGGTTTATGAGAAAAATGAAAATATTAATAGAAATTACAATTTGTTTTATGGTTTTAACTATGATAGGAGCAGCAGAAAGACCAACAGTGATAATAACATTTGATGATGGATGGTTGTCTGTTTATGATAAGGCATATCCAATAATGCAAGCTAACAATCAAAAGGGTGTAGACTTTATCATTATTGACCCAATAATAGGAGGATGGTCAGACTTTATGCAAAAGTCCCAATTAAACGTATTATATGGGGCAGGCTGGGATATATCAAGCCATACATACTCGCATATAGCTCTCACAACAGCGAATAATACAACATTAAATTATGAATTGGCTGCAAGCAGGAACTGGTTGAATGCAAATGGATATCCAAGAGGTGCGATGTTGTTGGCGTACCCGTATGGAGACTATAATTCTGGCGTAATAACAGCATTAAAAGCCAATGGCTATGTTGCGGCAAGAACAGTTGATGCTTCAAACGGTATGCATTATAATTTGAGTAGTCCGGATATATTTAGCCTTAAGAGTTATGAGATTATAGGTGGACAGGACAATAATATTACAGTTATAAATCAAATCGATAATACAATTGCAGCCAATGGATTATTGATATTATCATTCCACAAAATAGTAGATAATCTCTCTATAAATGCTACAGATGCAGAAACAGAATACACGACATCAGATTTTCAGAAGGTCAGCAATTATCTAAAGAGTAAACGTGTTGATGTACGTACACTATCAGATTATCTTGGGGTAAAGCCAACAGTCACTAATTCTCCGGTTGCTACCAGTATTCCAGTAGTTACTAATACCCGAACAATTACTAATACTCCGGTTGTTACCAGTATTCCAGCAGCACCAAAAAATACCAGGCCCAGCTATACTATTGAGAGAGTATACTATATACCTGCTGAAACACAACCAATAGAGGTTGCCACGCCAAAACCTACTGAAACACCAGACCTTAATACTCAAATAACTAGTGGTAGTTGGGTAGCAGTACATAACCAGGAGAGTGTTACAAAAGAACCGGAAAAAAGTATTTTTGAGAAAATTGTAGAATTTCTCAGGAGGTTCTATGCTTGATGAAGGTATCATTTCCCATTATAGTTACACGCATAACATATGATAATAATTTGTTCCAAACAAGAATAATCCGATCCAACCCAATGCAAAGCTTAAACTCTTCGAAAATGTTTTAAAATTAGCTTGAATCAGGTCTTTCAATT